>NZ_JBOJLN010000004.1:0-173027 GCF_050750165.1 Pseudidiomarina sp. WS423
AGCGATAGCTTGACCGGCGGCGTCATCTTTAGCGCTGTTGATACGCAGGCCTGAAGACAAACGCTCCATAGAGGTAGCCAAAGCAGACTGTGATTTAGACAGGTTCTGTTGGCCAATCATCGAGGTGATGTTTGTATTGATAACTGACATAGGTATATTCCTTCTGTTTCCAAATTAGGCAACCCAATCGGCCTGCCGTTATTCTTGTTATCGGAAGCAAAAAAAATAACTTTAGAAATTTTCCTTTGATTATTTGTGGATAGGCTAAGCGAAGCCCCAGAGTACGCTAAAGATCTAAGCTCTTATGCCGATATCAACATCAGCGAAGTTAAATTTAGTGACACAAGGAATTTTGCGTGAACGAAGCGCCGGTAACAGCCGACAACGAGTTTACTCCCGTTAATAGTGTGGTAGAGCTCGCCACCTATTACGATGCATTGAGCCAACCGGGGGTAGCAAACCTAACCCTACTGGGACCGGGTGAGAAAAGTCATCCGTTGGTGATAGTTGAGCAGCTAGAAGAAGATTATTTATTATTTGATCTTACCGCCATTCGTGATGTTGCACCTAGTTTACGTCGTGGGGGTAAGTTTATCCTTTCAGGCTATACACCAGGCGGCCTAGTTCGCTCAAACCCCTTGGCGGTTCGTGATTTTTCTTCAGTAGAAGGGCGCTTGTTAGCTTATGTAGATTGGCCCAAAGAAATTCATGTACAACAACGTCGTGCGAGCTTTCGCGCCAGTTTAAGGTTAGGGATGCACGTTGGGGTGCTGGTGCGCAGTGCCGATAACGACAAAGAAGAGTTAGTAGAGCTGCAAGGTGATTTACGTGATTTATCCGCGACAGGCTGTTTGGCTGAATTTTTTATGCAAGATGGTGTATCGCGAGTATTGCCGGATATTGCTACGGAAATTGCACTGCATTTTCCTAACGGCACCTCGTTTGAGGTGACTGCTAGGGTTCGCCATATTAAGAACGACAACGACCGTCAGGTTATGGCGGTGGGTTTTGAGTTTGAAAACCCCAGTAAGGCGCAAGAGCGCGAGGTCTGGAACTATGTGCGGGAGATTGAACGCGAAGCTAGCCGTAGTGCCAGTAATGGGGATAGTCGCAACGAATCAGAGCTGTTTCGAATTCGCGATGAAGATGATGACCGCTTAGGGCGCCGGCATAAGCATCAATATGCGACTCCTATGGCGCGGCGCCTGGCTCGTATCGCTGGTTATTTAGATAGTCAGATGGTGGTAATGCGCCAAGGTGAAGCGGTGAGCTCACAACAATTGTCGCTGCATGCCGATCGATTACTGGATATGTTAGATGATGACCGCGAAGAAGCGCTATTTTCAGTGCACTGTATTCATCGCGAATCGCGGTGGGTGCGACACGGTTTAGCTGTGGCGTTGCGAATGGCTGATATGTTAGGCAGTCAGAAAGTACCGCGTGAATTGCGCAAAGCGGTGGCGGCTTCAGCCATGGTACATGATCTTGGGAAAGGCTTATTGCCACAAGATATTTGGCGAGCAACGACTTTAAGTACAGAAATGTACGAAGAAATGCACACCCACGTGGATGCGCTATTGGATAAAATGGGTGGCGTAAAGTGGTTAGCGCCGGTGGTTCGCGATAACGTGATTGCGCAAATCAATGAACGCCTTGATGGTTCGGGTTATCCGTTGGGGTTAAAGGCTGACCAGTTGGGACAATTAGCGCGTATGGCGGCGGTCGTGGACAGTATGGATGCATTACAGCGCTCGCGTCCAGACCGACCGGCCAAACCGGCAGCGGTTGCGGCTAAGCTTATGCAACCCTTGGTAGATCAGTTCGATGAAAGCTGGTTAAAAAAATATGTTACGCACTTTGGCGTGCTACCCATAGGTTCTTTATTACGTTTTGAGAAAGGCGTCTTTGCCTGGGTGGTTGGGCTAGATAGACAAAAACGAGTAGCGAAAGTACGAGTGTCCCCGCATAAGTATGCTCCGGATGAAAAGCTGGGGCCTGTGATTGCTGGCGCTGCATTGGCCGAGCTCGGACGAATTAGAGATATTTTAGTTCCAGAGACCTAAAGTTGTTTAAATAACAGCCGATAAACATGAAATACAGCGCATAACAGCGGCTATTATCGGTTTTGAATTGATTCGCATCAGGCAAACTGATTAGCAGTTAAATAGGACGTATTGATATGGCATCTATTGCAGCACTCGGAATTGGTTCCGGGTTAGATCTAAATGGCTTACTGACGCAGCTAGAATCAGCTGAACGTCAGCGCTTAGAGCCGTTAGTGCAACAACGCGCTAGCTATCAGGCGCGCATTTCTGCCTATGGTCGTCTAGAAGGTTCGTTATCGGCGTTTCAAAATGCCTTAACCAACCTTGGTAAACCAGAGACCTTTCAAGCCGTTAGTAGCTCAGTAACTGGCGAAGGTTTGCAGGCAGCAGCTAGCGCAAGTGCGGTACCAGGTTCGTATAACGTTCAAGTGAATACCCTAGCGCGGGCGTACAGCAGTGCAACCCTTGGAGTAGACGATAAAAGTCGTGATTTAGGGGCTGGAACTTTTAGCTTTAATCTCGGTGATGGCACCAGTCATAGTATAGATATCGAAGCCGGAGCGAGTTCGTTAGAAGGTATTCGGGATGCTATTAATGCTCAGCAAGGTGATGTCACCGCCTCGATCATTAATGACGGCGACCCTAACGCACCCTTCCGTCTAGCTTTGACCTCGAGTAAAACCGGCGTAGATGCTGCCGTAAGTTCACTAACCTTTAATGGCTTTGGTGATGAGCTAGCCGTTGATGCTGGCTCGATTCAAGCCGGTACCAATGCCAGTTTAACCGTGAACGGGGTTGGCATTAGTAGCCAATCAAACCAAGTGACCGATGCGTTGCAGGGCATAACCCTTACTCTTGAACAAGAAGGGCAGACTGCCACGGTTAATGTCACCCGAGATGAAGCGGCTATCACGGGTGCTGTTGAGAACTTTGTGAAAAGTTATAACAGCTTACAAAGCACCATCAAAGACTTAAGCAAATACAACGCTGAAACTCAAACCGCTGGCCGGCTGTTGGGTGATAGTGGTTTGCGCACCGTAGAAACGCGCTTGCGTAGCATTTTTTCTGAAGCTGTAGATGGCGAGGGGCTTAATACCTTAAGCGAGATCGGTATCAGCAGACAGCTCAATGGTTCGTTAGAACTAGACACAGATAAGCTGAAAGAGCTAACCAGTACACAACTAACGCAATTAAGTAACTTCTTCACGGGTACCGAAAACGTTGGTACTGACGAGGCGAATGGCTTCGTCGCTAAAGCTGGTAGTACGGTCACTCAGTTATTGGACGAAAATGGTCCGATAGCGCTGGGTACCGAAGGTATGAAGAGTGCGATAGAACGTCTTGAAGAACGTTATGCACGAGAAGAAGTCAGCATCGCTCGAACAATAGAGCGGTATCGAGTGCAGTTTGGTCAGCTAGACAGCATGATCGCTAATATGAATTCTACTAGTTCGTATTTAATGCAGCAGTTTGATGCTTTAAATGCGCAGCTAGGCAATAAGAAGTAGCAGGAGTAACTACCTATGTACGGTATGCGTGGAGCGGCCGCTTACGGTCGAGTAGGAATTGAAAGCCATGTTCTTTCAGCGAGCCCGCACAAACTGATTAGTTTGTTATTTGATGGGGCTATTCAAGCCATTAAAGGCGCGAAAGCACACATTGCGCAAAAGAACATAGCTGCTAAAGCTCAGTCGATTAGCAAGGCGTTGGATATTGTGAACCAAGGTTTGTTGGCTGCCGTAGATAAAGAACAAGGTGGTGACTTAGCTGAACGCTTAGAGGCCCTTTACACCTACGTGGCTGAGTTGCTACTGAAAGCTAATTTGCACAATGATGTAGCGAAACTAGACGAAGCTGCAGCGTTGTTGGAGCAAATTGGTTCTGCTTGGAAAGAAATTCAGCCGCAGATTGAAGGAGCATGATCGCAGTGTCAGCATCTGAGCGAGTTGCCCGCACCTATGCTCTCTCTGCGACGGAGGTTATTATGTCGTATTACACTTTACTCGAGCACTCAAACCAGATGTTAGCTAGTGTGCGTAACGAAGACTGGGATAGCTTAATTAAAGCTGAGCTACAATACGTTGAAGAAGTGGAACGGTTGAGCGTTGCTGAAGCAGAAGTTGAGTTGAGTGACCAGCAAAAGCTCGATAAATTGCAGTTGCTAAGCACTATCATGGATCAAGACCGCGAGATTCGCGAACGCTTGGTTGCACGGCGAACCATGCTTGAGCAAACCTTGCGCAGTATGAATAAAAAACAAAAACTAGAGCATAGTTATCGCAATTGAGCAGCATCACACCTCTTCTCGATACGTTAGTCCACCAGGTTGCCAAGCAGCGCAGCCCGGTGGCAGCACTGCCCAGACATCCTTTACCAGTTGCCCCCATTCAAGCCGCCGCAACCACCACTGAATTTAGCCAAGCGGGTCAGCAAGTAGCGCGCTTATTACAGCTAATAGACAGCTGGCAGCAGCAACTCCCACCACGTGGTTCGCAATCTGCCTTTATCCAAACTGCGGGGCAATTATTCCCAGCTCAAGCGACTAACTTGAATGTCGCTGCGTTAGTTAGCAAATTACAGACATTAGTGAAAGATTCCGGCGTATTCTACGAGACGTTATTAGCCCGCTGGGCTGCACAAAAGGCGCCGATAAATTTGCTGCAACAACAGCCGCAAAATCGCACTCCCAGTACTATTCAATCTATTTTAGGGCAGCAAATCGACCTACTTAATAGCGGCATGTTGCGTATTGAAACCGAGTTATGGCCCCAAGCCACGCTGCAATGGTTGGTGCAACCCGAGGTTAATCCTCTAGTGCAACGTTGGCGTGACGAGCAACGGCGACAGCAGGGAGATGAGCCCGAAGCCGCCGCTTGGACTAGTGAGATAAAATTGAGTTTACCAGCGCTTGGAGTATTGCGAGCCAAACTTAGGCTCGGTGATCAACATCTCACGATGCAGGTACAATGCACAGATTCTCAAGTGCAGCTGGTACGGTCTCAGGTAGATATGTTAGCCCAACGCTTAAGGCAAATGACAGGATTGCAGGTCGATCCCATTGCTGTAGGGGTGCTAGCCAATGAATCATGATAAACCAAACAAGAAAGCAGTAGCGCTAAGATATCAAGAATTTGAACCTGCGCCCAAGGTGATTGCTAAGGGGCAGGGGCTAGTGGCGGAAGAGATGATCGCACTGGCAAATGAGCATGGGGTGTTTGTGCATGATTCGCCGGAGTTGGTGGATTTGTTGTCGCAACTGGAACTCGATACCTATGTACCCCAAACGATGTGGGTCATTGTTGCTGAGTTGTTAATATGGGCGAAAGGTTTAGAGATTGATGCTCAAAACAGCTCAAAAAACGAACCAAAATAACAACGTGGCAACATGTGGCTATGAGTGCTTAACCGTTTTAATTATGCCGAAATCTTGACTTGCACTGTTAATATTTGTTAAAGATCCCATTAATTGTATGGATTAATGGATCTGGGACTGTAGTACATGTCTGAAAATAGAATTATCGCTGAGCTACAAGAACTTAATTTAAGTTACTTGATGCTGGTGCAAAAGTTAATTGCAGAAGATCGCGATACTGCTATGTTTCGTCTTAAAATTGACGAGGATCTTGCTGATCTTATTGAAGGCTTGTCGGCCAAAGAACTCACCTTGCTTGCACGCCAGCCACACAGTCTACTTAAACCAAGTTTGGGTCCAGTAGAACAGTTACAAGCGGTGCTTGGTAATAAACGCGACACCGGCATGCAACAAACTCATTTAGCGATGTTGATGGCATCGGTATAAGGATAGCTTGTGAGCTCTACCAAGTTACTTGATGAACTGAACCAAGTGCAACTCGCCATCGAGTTGATAGAGCTGGGTGCCAGATTGCAAGTGCTTGAATCAGAAGTTAGTCTTAACCGTGGTCGCTTGGTTCGCTTGTATAAAGAAGTCGCAGGTAAATCACCAGCAAAAGGTATGTTGCCCTTTTCTACGGACTGGTTTATGACGTGGCAACCGAACGTACATGCATCTTTTTTCTACAACATTTACCTGCGTTTGCGCGAGCAACAAAAATTAGAGCGGATGCAAGCTTTTATCAAGGCCTACAAGCTCTATCAAGAACATATTCGGTTATGCAATGAAGAAGATGTGTTGGCGCTCACCCGCGCTTGGACACTCATTCGGTTTTTTGAAAGCGACATGTTTCAGTTGTCTAGCTGCAACTGTTGTGGGCTAAAATTCGTTAATCATGCTCATACCCCAGATAAAGACTACGTATGTGGTGTTTGCGCACCCCCCTCCCGAGCCGGTAAACCGTTGAAAAATAAATCTCCAAAAGCAACAAAACCTGCTTAAGTTTCGCCTGTTGTGGCCGATAAAATTCTTATAGTAAAAAAGAGAAGGATTAGGTCGTGCTCGTTCCTCTAGGGTTTATCATTGTTATTGCTTCGGTATTTGGTGGTTATGCCTTGGCTGGTGGTTCGTTAGGGCCTTTGTTCCAGCCGTTGGAGTTTGTCATCATTGGTGGTGCTGGGCTTGGAGCCTTTATTGCGGCAAATAATGGCAAGGCTATAAAAGCTACCTTAAAGATGGCTAAGCGAGTTAAGCCCTCGACCAAATACACCAACGAAACCTACCTTGAATTACTGGCAGTGATTTATAAATTACTCAATAAAATGCGCCGAGACGGGATGTTGGCGGTAGAGCGCGATATTGAAAATCCTACCGAAAGTGCCATTTTCAGCGAACATCCTGATGTGCTAGAAGATGAGATGATGCTGAACTTCATCTCAGATTATCTACGCCTCATGATTAGTGGCAACATGAACCCACAAGAACTAGATGAGTTGATGCTGCACGAGATAGAAACCTTTGAAGCCGAAGGAGAAATCCCAGCGGATGCCTTGAGCAAAGTAGGTGACGCCATGCCGGCTTTTGGTATCGTTGCAGCTGTGCTCGGGGTAGTGCGGGCATTAAGTACTGCCGATGTACCGCCGGATGTTATGGGTAACATGATTGCTCATGCATTGGTCGGAACTTTCCTCGGTATTTTATTGGGTTACGGCTTTATCAATCCGCTTGCCAGTCGCGTTGAACGGCAAGTGCAAGAAATGTCGAAAACCCTCCAGGTGATTCGAGTGACTCTCCTTGCCAGTATGCATGGCTATGCGCCGCAATTGGCGGTTGAATTTGGCCGTAAGGCGTTGTTCTCGGAAGAGCGTCCTAGCTTCAACGAGCTTGAAGACTATGTACGTGGAGCAAAATCGGACGCTTCGTGATGAATGACCAGCAACAACGACCGATTATTATTCGGCGCAAGAAGATCATAAAGAAACACCACGGCGGCAGTTGGAAGATTGCGCTGGCGGACTTTATGACGGCGTTGATGGCGTTGTTTTTGGTGATGTGGATTTTGTCGATGTCGTCGGAAAAGCAGAAGCAAAGTATTTCTGAATATTTTCGCACACCCTTGTTAGTAGCTATGGCTGGTGGTGACCGAGCGTCGGCCAGTACCAGTGCTATCAAAGGAGGTGGTGATGACCCCTCTCATAGCGCTGGCGAGCAGGCTCGTATCGATCTGCGTCGTGAGACGCGGCCAGCGGATACGCGCCAACAATTCAATAACTTACGGCAACGGGTAGAGGCTGCGATAGATCGCGACCCTGTTCTGCGTGCACTCAAAGCACAGTTACGTTTTGACGTGACTCGCGAAGGCTTACGCATCATGATGTTAGACACCGAGACCAAACCCATGTTTGAGATCGGTAGTGACACCATAGCACCCTACATGCAGCGCCTACTAGAGACGTTAGCCCCCTTATTAAATGAATTACCCAATGAAATAACCATTGCTGGCCATACCGATAGCTTACCTTATGCCGGTGGTGAGCGAGGTTACAGTAATTGGGAATTGTCAGCCGATCGCGCCAACGAGTCGCGCAAGGCTTTGCTGCAAGGCGGGTTTAACTCGGACCAGTTGTTACTGGTGATGGGAGCGGCGGACCGCATTCCTTTAGACGGTACCGAGCCGGCTGATCCGCGTAATAGACGCATTACTATTGTGGTGCATACGCCAGAATCGGCAGCTTTTATTAAGCGCCAAGGATTTTTCCCTCAAGATCAGCAAGCTGAACCAGCTCCCGTTGCTGACCCTGAAGCTATAGACCCGTCAGTGGTCGACCCGCGTGTTAGCGATCCACCAAGCACCAAACAGTCCTCGAAATAAAGGGTTCTAACCCCGTTATTCAGTCCTTCAAACCGCCTCAACTGCGGCATACTAGAGCGCAATATCCCTAACTCTAAGTTTTTATTGCGTAGCAGCAGCGATGGCAGAAGAACAAACCAGCGATCAGGAAAAAACAGAAGACCCCACGGCCAGGCGAATTGAAAAATCGCGGGAAGAAGGTCAGGTTGCACGATCGCGTGAGTTAACTACATTTGTCATACTGTTTGGCGGCGTTGGCGTACTTTGGGCCGTAAGCGAAACCCTTTATCAAAACTTGGGTAGGGTGATGGAGCAAGCTTTTCTGTTTGAACGCCTACAAGTGTCTGAAGCCGGGCCTATGCTGCAAAATGTTCTAGAGTTGGGCCAATCAGCACTGCTGGCGCTGTTGCCTTTGTTTGCCGTGATGCTGCTGTTGGCCTTGATTGCTCCGGCGCTATTAGGTGGTTGGGTGGTGTCGGCTAAATCTTTGCAGCCGAAATTTGAAAAGCTTAACCCACTAAAAGGACTTAAGCGCACGTTCTCGAGCCAGGCGTTGGCAGAATTAGGTAAAGCTTTGGCGAAGTCGATCTTGGTCGGCGGCGTATTGATGCTGTTTTTATGGCAACACCGGGATACTTTTTTGGCGCTGATGTCACTAAACGTTAAGAGTGCTTTGTTTGAGGCCATGAAACTTGCTGCACTCGCCTGCCTGCTGATGATTCTAACATTAATAGTGGTGGTACTGTTTGACGTGCCCTATCAATTATTCACCCATACAAAAAAATTGCGGATGAGCAAAGAAGAAGTAAAACGAGAAAACAAGGAAACAGAGGGTGACCCGCACGTTAAAGGTAAGATTAGACAGCAGCAACAAGCTATGGCCCGGCGCCGAATGATGAGTGAGGTGCCAAAAGCCGACGTGATTATTACTAACCCAACTCACTATGCCGTGGCTTTGTCGTATCAAGATGGTGCCATGGGTGCCCCCAGAGTGATTGCGAAAGGGACAGATTTGGTGGCTCAGCGTATTCGAGAGTTAGGTGATGAACACCAGATCCCCCGCTTAGAGGCTGCACCCTTGGCGCGAGCATTGTATACTCACGTTGATTTAGGGCATGAGATCCCTGCCGCTCTCTATACCGCTGTGGCCGAGGTTTTAGCTTGGGCGTTCCAGTTAAAACGCGCAGAGCAAGGCACCGTCGCTGTGCCGCCAACGCCTGAAAACATTGTTGTTCCTGCAGATTATGAGGTACCCGCATCATGAAATTAAGCTATCAAGCCCTCGCGGGTAGCTTGACCACTGCACGGCTGCAAGTGCTGGTAGGCCCGGTTCTAATTTTGATGATTTTGGCGATGATGGTATTGCCATTGCCGCCCTTTGCCTTGGACTTTTTGTTTACCTTTAACATTGCGCTCAGCTTGATGGTGTTATTGGTGAGTATGTTCACCGAAAAGCCTCTTGAATTTGCTGCATTTCCTGCTGTATTGCTGTTTACCACGCTATTGCGTCTGAGCTTGAACGTGGCCTCAACCCGAGTGGTGTTGATGGAGGGGCATAACGGAGGTGACGCGGCAGGCAAGGTGATTGAAGCCTTTGGTGAATTCTTGGTAGGCGGTAATTTTGCGGTTGGCCTAGTGGTCTTTGCCATTTTGGTCATTATTAACTTTATGGTGATTACCAAGGGTGCCGGACGTATTGCTGAAGTTGGAGCTAGGTTCACGTTAGACGCTATGCCCGGCAAGCAAATGGCGATTGACGCCGATCTTAACGCCGGCCTGATTGGTGAAGAAGAAGCTCGTCGACGCCGCCAAGAAGTTGCTCAAGAGGCCGAGTTTTACGGGTCGATGGACGGTGCCAGTAAGTTTGTTCGTGGTGATGCTGTAGCCGGTATTGTGATCATGGTAGTGAACATTATCGGCGGCTTATTAATTGGGGTTATGCAGCACAATATGAGTGCCGGTGACGCAGCCCATACTTATGTGTTGCTGACCATCGGAGACGGCTTGGTGGCACAGATTCCTGCGCTGATTATCTCAACCGCAGCCGGGGTAACGGTATCTAGGGTCAACACCGAGCAAGATGTTGGCCAGCAGCTTATAAAGCAACTCTTTGTCAGCCCTAAGGTGTTGTATTTGGCGGCCGGGGTGATTGGTTTGCTTGGTTTAGTGCCAGGCATGCCAAACTTTATCTTCTTGTTGTTCACCGCCATGTTGGGCGGATTTGCTTGGTATTTACAGCAAAAGCAGCAGCAACAGCAAGCCGCAGCCAGCGCCACCGAAGCAGCTCCTGCACCCACCTTCAGTAGCCCTGAAGCTAGTTGGCAAGATGTGCAGTTAGTGGATACTTTGGGCATGGAAGTTGGCCATCGATTGATAGCACTGGTGGATGATAATCAGCAAGGTGAACTGCTAGGACGAATAAAAAGTGTGCGTAAGAAGTTTGCCCAAGAAGTGGGCTTTCTACCACCTGTGGTTCATATTCGCGATAATTTAGAGCTCAAACCAAACACCTATACCATTACCCTGAAAGGCGGTGAGATTGGTCGTGCGGAGATTTACCCGGATCGTTGGCTGGCGATTAATCCGGGCCAAGTAACTGGGGCGATAGAAGGGATAGAAACCACTGACCCTGCGTTTGGTTTGCCGGCCCATTGGATTCAAGCGGATCAACGTGAGCATGCACAAATCTTTGGCTACACGGTGGTTGATGCAAGTACCGTAGTGGCAACCCATTTAAACCATCTGTTACAGCGCTATTCGGCAGATTTACTCGGTCGCCAAGAGGTGCAGCAGTTGGTAGACAAGCTGGGCGAAGAGAATAAGGCGTTAGTTGATGACGTTATTCCTAAGTGCGTGACCGTAACGACCCTACAGCGGGTGCTGCAATACTTGCTAGAAGAAGACGTATCTATCCGCGATTTACGCTCGATTTTTGATACACTGGCAGAGTTTGAAGGACAACAGTCTGATGTGCATGAATTGACGGCCCGAGTGCGTATAGCTTTAGGGCGAAATATCACGCAAAAATGGTTTGGCGGTGAGCGTAATCTGCAAGTAATGGGCTTAGACATGCAGCTAGAAACCATGTTAAGCCAAGCTTTGCAGCAAAATAGCTCAATTGAACCTAGCTTAGCGATGACGTTACAACAACAAACCGAGCAGGCCATGCACAAAGCTGAGGCTATGGGTCTACCACCGGTATTAGTGGTAGCACCTAATTTACGGCCACTGTTGTCTCACTTTTTGCGCCGTCAGCTACGTGATTTGGTAGTATTATCGCAGGCTGAAATTCCAGATGATCGTAGTATACAAGTAGTGACCGTAATCGGAGAAAGGGCATGAGTATTCGGCGCTTTTTAGCGGCCAGCCATAAAGATGCAATGCGCCAAGTACGTGATGCGTTGGGCGATGATGCGGTGATTGTGTTATCCCGCAAAACGGCACAAGGGGCAGAGATTTTTGCCATTGCTGAAGCAGAACTGTTGCAGTTAAGTGACACTACAGCTCCGTCAACGAACGGGCATCAGGCCACCTCGGGTGTTATTGCCGGTAGCGACTTTTCACAAGTGGCACAGCAGCTGTTAAGCGACGTGCAGGACATGCGGGCGATGTTGCACCAACAGCAAGGGCTAAAAGTACCCGACGACAATAAACGTAAGCTGTATCGCAAGATGCGAGCGGGCGGCTATAGCGATGAGCTAGCCCGCCAATTAGTAGCATTGCTACCGGTGCATTTAAATCATTCCGCCAAGCAGTTAACCGCAGCACAAGAATGGCTTGAGCAGCAATTAGGTGCACGCATAAGCCATCATGCTGGAACTTGGGACTTACTTGAGCACCAAGGGGTGCTTGCGTTAGTAGGCCCGACCGGGGTGGGAAAAACCACCACCACAGCTAAGTTGGCAGCTCACTACGTGATGCGCCATGGCCACGATAGCCTGTTGTTAGTAACAACGGATAGTTATCGGATTGGGGCTCAACAACAACTAGCTATTTATGCTGAGCTCCTTAATGTAGAGATGCATGCCTTGGCCGAAGGCGACACCATGAACAGCTTGCAGGAAAAAATGCAGGGCAAGCGTTTGGTGTTAGTGGATACGGTCGGCATGAGTCAAAGAGACCAGCGTTTAGCCCAGAAAATCGCGGCGCTAGGTGCTGATGATTACAAAGATTCTACGCGCGTGGTATTGCTGTTAAATGCCGCGTCGCAACCTGAAACCCTAGCCGAAGTAGCTTCTATTTATCAGCGTTTAGGTACCGAAAGTGGATTACCAGTAAGAGACTGTGTGCTTACCAAACTAGACGAGTCAGCGCTACTTGGGGGCGTGTTAGATACGGTTATTCGGCATAAGCTAACCATTCAATCGTGTTCGGTCGGGCAACGCGTGCCAGAAGATATTCAGGCACCAGATATTGCCGCGCTGATCAGTCAGAGTTTAGCGAACGAGGTGAATGAATCAGTGCTGGCCCAAGCCGAGTGGGAGCAACCTTTGGCTACCGGTTTGGCGGCTAACCAAGTGATCAGTCAAGGCTCGGTGATTCAGTCGAGTATTCAAGCGTTACGAGCGCAACTGGCAGGGTTTACCGAATTTGAGCAAGCTTGGCGCACCCAGCAATGGCCCACTCCTCTACAAGCTATGGCCTTTACGGAAAACGCTAGCACTGCTGCAGCGGCTCCTCCGCTGTTGCGTTGGGCGGCACCACAACCCTTGCAAGGTTGGCAGCATCGCACGCCCCATTTGGCCCTAAACGCCGACGGTGCGCCACAATTACCGGCGGTATTGCAGCAAGCTGATGAGTTGCAACCGGACTATCAGTTGGCACCGGTGCAGTTATTTGATTATTTACCCGCGACCACCCTGTTAGAGATATTTATCGAACATGGAACCGGTTGGTTGGTGAGTTTAAATCTAAACCACAAATTAAGCTTTCAAGGGGCTGAGCTTGCAGCCGTTGATTTGGTTAAGAAGCATGCTATTCCGCTAACCAAACAGAACCTCCTGTATCGTGGCGAAATGCGCCGGTTAGAGTTGCGCATTGCTGCCGCAGACAGTCATCAAGCAGATGCTCCTTATCAGGTAGTTTATGGTGAATTACATGGCGGCAGTGGTAAAAACCCCGTGCAGCGCCGTTATTGGATGCTTGATAGCAGATGTAGTGCGGAGCAACTCGTAGTTCGGGTTAAAGCAATGTTGCAAAGCGAAGAGTACAGTCGTTTGACCAGGCTGGCATGGCAAGAATTGAAAGCTACTATGCGTGAGGCCGGACAGCCATTACAGTTACTGTTGGCTGGAACTCTGGCCGCCGCCGCCTTGCAGTTAGAGTACAGTCAGCACCCTGAAGCGGCCCATTTACGCGGTGAGTTACTTAGCTTAACCGGTAAGCGAGGACGCGTGCAGGGGGATAAATTAGTGCCTGGTATGTTGCGAGTTTTACAGGCTCACCAAGCGTTGGTGGCAGCAGGGCGACAAGCAGGAGCATAACGCAGTAGTATGAGTGATCAAGCAGCAAGTTTGCGCCAGTGGGCTGCGCAGCGGCAAGACCAATCGCAAGACCAGCAGCAAGCGGTGAGTGAACAGGTGAGTCCATCTAATGAGCCGAAACTCAACGGGCAGCAAGTGGTGGTGCTCGGCTTGCCTAGTTTGCATGAGCAACATGCCTTAGCGGCATTAGAGGTCTTTCAACGCTGGGCTGCGGCTGGTAAAAAATGGGTGGGTGATCCGAGTCAATGGCGGGTGATACCCGTTGCATCAGATTATCCTGAGATGACTAGGTTGGTGGGCACTTACCAACGCTGGGCGCTCTGGGTCAATGATGATTTGGATAGTTTCGCACGGGCATATCGAGCCTTGAAAGCCATGCACCAGGCGGGTGCGCCGAAGCAAATTCTTGCATTACACCAAGCAAGCTTGGCGCGGCGAGGTTTACTGGCTAACTTACAAGATGTCGCCAAACGCTACTTTAATATTGAATTATTAGTCTTGTCGTCTTAATTTGGTGCAATAAAACAGGACCCTAACGCATGTATACGGCTGCAGGAAAAATCAACAAACAGAGCTTGATAGAGCAATACTATCCGCTGGTGCGCAAACAAGCCTTTAGCTTGAAGGTGCGGTTGCCGGCGAGTATCGATGTGGACGATCTTATCCAAGCTGGCGTTGAAGGCCTGTTAAGTTGTGTCGAGCGTTTTGATGCTGAGGCAGGTGTGGCGTTTTCAACCTATGCCCATCAACGTATTCGTGGCGCCATGATTGATGAGCTGCGGAGTCGCGATTGGTTGCCGCGCAGTGTGCGCCGCAGCGGACGAGAACTTGAACAGACGATACGCAAGCTAGAACAGCAGTTGGGTCGCAGCCCCGAAGAGCGCGAAATTGCAGCAGCCTTAGATATGTCTTTGAGCGATTATCAACAGCTGTTATTGGATACCAATAACGGGCTTATCATGTCTTACGACGATATGTTGGAGGATAGCTCTCACACCGAGTCTGCGGAAAATCCAGCCAGCCAGCCCGAGAATCTCTTTGGTGATGCCGAACTCAAAGGACTCTTGCTGCAGGCTATAGAAGCCTTACCCGAGCGTGAGCAGTTGGTGATGACGCTTTACTACCAAGAAGAACTCAATCTTAAAGAAATTGGTGCGGTGCTTGATGTCACCGAATCTCGAGTGAGTCAATTGCATAGCCAAGCGATTAAACGTATTCGCGCGCGACTTGGGCAATATAACTAGTTTCTGCTATACCTCTTGAAGTTGTTATCGCAATAAGAACTATAATAAAACAAGGACAACCCTATGAATGCTATCAAACTAGAATTGCGCTGGGCCGTTATCTTTACTCTAGCGATGTGGGGGTGGATGCTGATCGAGCGATTGTTCGGATTGCATAGCACACGTATAGAAGAACATGCGATTTATACGAATGTGTTCGCGATTGTAGCAATAACCATCTATGTGCTGGCGCTACGGGATAAGCGAGATCGTGTTTTTGGAGGCTTGATTAGTTGGGGGCAAGCATTTAAATGCGGCCTATTAATCAGTGTTTTTGTCGCCTTATTAACGCCACTATCGCAATGGGTTATCCATACCCTGATTAGTCCGCATTTCTTCACTAATATGGCAGACTATGCGGTGCAGAACGGACTCATGGAGGCCACGGCTGCGGCCCAATATTTCTCATTGCAAAGCTACATGTTGCAAGCCGTGCTTGGGGCCTTTGTGATGGGGGTTCTCACCTCGTTGGTGGTGGCATTTTTTGTTCGTAGAACGCCGCAATCCCCAGCTACTAAGTAAGCTTGGTTGAGGGTAAAGAACACGCAAAGAAAGCTTTATTGTCAGGATGCATGTGCTACTTTCATTGTAAAGAAAGCTAGTAAGCTATGTTTGGTTTTGAATCAGCATTAAAAGGAACCTTGTATGAAAAAGCTTATATTAGTGGTAGCCATGTCGTCCCTAGTGGCTACCGGTTGTGCCAATATGACCAACGCGCAAAAAGGCGCAGCAATCGGCGCTGTAGCAGGTGCCGTATTAGGTAAAGGCACGGGCGACCATGATAAAAGTCGGTATGCATGGGGTGCTGTCGTAGGCGCTATCGCCGGTGGCGCGATAGGTAACTATATGGACCAGCAAGAAGAGGAGTTTCGCCAAGAGCTAGCAGGTAGCGGTGTTGAAGTTATCCGTGATGGTGACAATATTCGCCTACAATTACCTAGCGCCATAACCTTTGCTACCGATAGCACAGTGGTCAGCGAAGGTTTTTATCCGGTTCTTAATGATGTTGCTAAGGTGTTGAATAAATACAACAAAACCACCATGATTGTGGAAGGTCACACGGATAGCACCGGGGCTGCCGAATATAATCAAACCCTCAGTGTGAACCGTGCAAATGCTGTACGTAATCATTTAGTAGGTCAAGCAGTAGATAGTCGCCGAGTTACGACAGTTGGGTATGGTGAAACCATGCCAGTTGCAGATAACAATACTCAGTCTGGGCGGCAGTTAAACCGTCGCGTCGAGTTACGAATTGTGCCAAATCAAGCTTAGCGCTTAAGCGCATTGGCAACGCTAGTTATTAACCATCAAAAAACCCGCCTTATAAAGGCGGGTTTTTATTTATAAAACCAATTAATTATGCTTGCTGCCGTGACGAATCGACTAGCAGCGCAATCGCACCATCGCCAGTAACATTACAAGCAGTGCCGAAGCTATCTTGGGCCATATAAAGGGCAATCATAAGAGCAATGGCGGTCTCGCCAAAACCCAGCATAGATCCCAGCAAACCAACCGCCGACATCACGGCACCTCCTGGTACTCCTGGCGCAGCCAACATCACCACGCCTAGCATCAAAATGAATGGCAGTATGGTAAGAAATGACGGAATAGCGAGTGCGCTATGTAAATACATTACCGCAAGAGTACAGCTAACAATGGTGATTGTTGAACCTGCCAAATGCACCGTCGCGCACAAAGGCACGGCGAAGTTGGCCACGTCATCATTAACCTTATTGTTTTTCACGCTCTGCAAGGTGACCGGAATAGTCGCAGCGCTAGACATGGTACCAAGCGCAGTAAAGTAGGCTGGCAACATGTTTTTGATAAGCGCAAAAGGATTACGCCCTGATTTCACGGCGGCAAGGGTGTAAATCGCAGTGATATAAACCCAGTGCAGTGCAACTGCCAGTAGCAAGATGACACCAAAGGTTTTGAGTGTGGCGAAAACAGTGCCGGCAGCGGCCATTTCTGCGAATACGCCAGCAATATAGATCGGCAATAAAGGAATGATCACCTTGCCTAACAGCAACTCGATGATGTCACGGCCTTGGTCACTTAGTTGTTTTAAATTTTCAGCCTTGGTGCTTGCAATCCCTAACCCAAATATAAAGGCCAGGACCAATGCTGTCATAACCCCAAATACGGGTGGCATATCTAAGGTAAGAAAAGGTTCCAGTGCGTTAACGTCAGTTTTGTTAGCACTCTTAGCGGCAGTTGTTAAGAAAGGCACCACAATGCTGGCCACAAAATAAGCGACAATGCCGGCGATGATTGTGGATAAATAGGCGATACCAAGGGTGCGGCCGAGTAGTTTTCCAGAGTTTTGTGGTAATCCAGCGATACCACTTGTAATAAAAAAGAGTATCAGCAGCGGAATGGTAAAAAATAACAGCTGACCAAAAATAGCTTTGAAGGTTAGTAGTAGCTGTGTCATCCAATCGGGGGTGTAGAGGCCAATAAGTGTACCTGCAACAATCCCTAGAATGAGTTTGATTATAAGACCCATGATGTTCTCTCGTTATTATAAAAATGTGTCGTGATGACTTATCTATGCAGCGGCATTATCGCAAATAAAGTCACTAAGGGGGAAAAGTTTTAGTTCAGCAGCTAGGGCCTTGCGATTGATGTCGCGTCATGAACTGGCGCATAGAGATTAAAGAATGTCGCCGGCTATCCGATAACTTCTGTATAGCATCATTGAGTTCCTACTTTTACCTATGGAATATGGCAAGGACAGGTATGTCGATAATTAATACCAATATTCTTTCGCAGAAAGGTCAAGCCCATTTATGGCAAGCGAAATCAACGGTGGCAGTCGCTCTTGAACGACTGTCGTCGGGGCTAAGAATTAACCATGCCAAAGATGATGCTGCCGGTGCTGCGATAGCTAATCGCTTTAGTAGTCAAACGCGCGGTTTACAGCAAGCGTCTCGTAATGCTCAAGATGCCATTTCGTTGAGTCAAACAGCCCTTGGTGTGCTTGATAGTATCAATGAGCGCCTGCAACGAATTCGTGAGCTCAGTGTGCAAGGTTTAAGTGATAACTTAAATAAACAAGACAAAGATACGGTTCAGGCAGAAATTAATCAGCATTTAAAAGAAATCGACCGCCTCGCCGAAAAGACCAACTTCAACGGATTAAAGCTCCTTAACGGCGGTGCAAACAGAATCAGCATGCAAGTGGGGGCTAACGACCAACAAACGCTGCAGCTTGATCTGACCGGCCCAGGGTTCTCAACTGATGCGCTAGGCTTGGCCGGATTTAACATCGCTGGTCCACCAACAACCATTACTGAGCGCAATCAGTTAACCGGTGTAGCTCAGCACATTGGCTTGTATGATGCAGCTACAACGCTGAGCGCAGATGGGGTGAATCTGCCGCTGTTCTACAATCCAAGTGTGGGCTATTACGCTAGTGACGGTGCTGAGGGGTTTGTCCGGTTAAATGTTGCGGCGACCCATACTACCGCCACGGATACTAGCTCGGTGACGATCACGCCAGCTTATGACTTATTTAATCCTACGCTGAATGCAGGAAGTAACGATTTGCCAGCGCTTAACCCTAATGAGCGCCTGCTAGAAGCGGATGGCACCTTTTACATTGAGTCTCGCAACGCCGATGATAGTTTGAGTTACCGTGAGGCCAATACCTTGCTGCAATACGAAGAAGACTGGGCGACGGGGTATGACATCGATGGTAACCCCTACACCTATAAAGTGTATCCGGCACAAAGCGGTTATGCTCCATCGAATCCGGAAATGGGGAGCTACACGGCGGTTGAAAATGACTTTACTATTGCTGGTATCGATTACAACCTAGCTGCAGCCGCAAACGTTAGTTTTGTGAGCGAAAGTGGTAACTCGTTACCCTCTGCGGCATTAGTGCAAGCAGATAGCACCAGCGAGTTCTATATTCAAAGTGGTAGCGGGAGTGACATGCGTTATCAACGCGTAGCCGCTATTGAACAAACCGATCGTTTACGCCTGGATGCAGTAGCAAGCGCCACCACCCTGACTGGGTCGGAGACCTTTGTCGCAGTGAGTGATAGCTTTAATTTTGCTGGTAATGACTACGCCTTAACCGCGGTTGATGAAGTGATTCTTAATTATCCTGGGGCCGTTCTTGTAGAAGACACAGCTAGCGGCGATTTGTATCTGCAAGCAGCAGATAATAGCTATTACGCGTTGAGTAATGTAAGTGAAGAGTACGACTTAGCGTTGACGGCGGCTAGCCAAAGCTTTACTGGTGTTGATTTGGCCAGCGCAGCGAGCGTTTCAAGCTGGGCGACACCCGCTACGGATTTTACTGCATTTGCGAACGTAGAATTTAGTGGTGCAGACTTTTCCGGATTATCAAACCTCACTCTCGTGCAACGAAATGATGGGTTGGGGCAATGGGTGATTCGTGGCGAGCAAGCCGATGGTAGCAGCGCCTACTTTAACGCGAATGTTGACCTCGAGTTTGATGGGCAACAGCAACTGAGCGCAGTGCGAGCGGATGCAACCCAAACTACTCCTCTGGTTTTAGGTGCAACAGCTCAGCAGCAGGACCGTGTATCTGGTTATTCTGAAATCCTTATCGATACCCGCAATGTAAGCGTGAATTATACCGATCTTGAAGGACAAACCTATACGGATGTGTTGCGGCAAAGTGACGATGGTAATTACTTTTTTCAACTACCGAGTTCAAGTACTGACTTTAGCGGCTATAAAACAGCGACTTTGGTCGACTTAGATAGTACCGGAGAGGTTGTAATACGGACTAAAAATGGTGGCAGTGAGGTGGTTTTTTACTATCCAAGTAATGTCTCAGCGGGTGTTAATTATAGTGTTACAGCCATCACCGATGCCGATGGCTTTGTCGATGATGGGGTGGCGCATACTCAATTGAATATTCGTGAAATGGGTGAAGACTTCCGTTTGCGTCAACCACCCAACCCATTAGCAGCTTTGGATAGAGCTATTGGTATGGTTGATGCCAAGCGCAGTTACTTGGGGGCGATGGAAAACCGGTTGAGTGCAGCTATTGATCATAATGCAGGGATGGTAACCAATCTAAGTGCTGCCAAAAGTAGGATTATGGATGCAAATTATGCGGTGGAAACTTCTCGATTAGCCAAAGCACAGATAATCAACCAAGCCGCACAAAGTGTATTAGCCCAAGCCAACGCTGTTCCTGAAACGGTTTTGGCCTTGTTGAATAGCTAAGTACTGGCGGTAGATGGTCGTTTTATTTCCCGATACAGAAACTACTAAAAATTTTGCCTAGTAGATCATCAGAGGTGAATTCGCCAGTGATTTCATTCAGATGCTGCTGGGTTAGACGTAACTCTTCAGCGAGCAACTCGCCCGCTAAATTTAGTTCTAACTGTTCTTGCCCTATCAGCAGGTGGTCACGGGCGCGTTCTAAGGCGTCTAAATGGCGTCTACGAGCCATAAAACTACCTTCACTGGTAGCTTGATAGCCCACACAGTGTTTAAGGTGCTCACGCAGCAATTCAACGCCATGCCCAGTTTTAGCCGAAAGATGGAGCACTGGAATACCACCAATATCCTCTAAAGCTACCGGTTCTTGGTTGAGGTCTACTTTGTTGCGAATCACTGTGTAAGGTAAGTCGTCAGGTAATTGAGCGAAAAACTCCGGCCAAATGTCAGCAGGATGTACAGCGTTTGTTTCGGTAGCATCAACCATAAACAGGACGCGGTCAGCGCCGCGTATTTCGTCCCAGGCTCGGGCAATGCCAATTTGCTCAACTTCATCAGGGCTTTCGCGTAAGCCTGCGGTGTCGATGATATGAAGTGGCATGCCGTCAATTTGAATATGTTCGCGTAAAACGTCTCGGGTGGTGCCAGCGATTGCTGTCACTATGGCAGATTCACGCCCCGCCAAAGCATTCAAGAGCGACGATTTACCGGCGTTGGGGCGACCTGCAATCACCACCTTCATGCCTTCGCGTAACAAGGAGCCTTGCTTGGCTTGCACCATCACTTGTTGGAGCCGGTCAATGATGGCTTCTAAATCGCCAGAAACTTTGCCGTCGCTTAGAAAATCAATTTCTTCTTCAGGAAAATCAATGGCAGCTTCGACGTACATTCGCAAGTGAATAACTTGGTCAACGAGCTGATCAATTTCATGCGAGAAACCACCTTGTAAGCTCTGTAAAGCCGCTTTGGCAGCTTGTTCTGAGGTGGTATCAATCAAATCAGCAATAGCTTCGGCTTGAGTTAAATCTAACTTATCGTTTAGGAATGCGCGCTCGCTGAATTCGCCGGGGCGAGCGGGGCGAACATCCGGAAAGTCTAGAATGGCCTTAATGATCATGTCGATCAGGATCGGACCGCCATGGCCTTGCAACTCCAGCACATCTTCGCCGGTAAAAGAATGAGGACCTTGAAAGAATAGGGCAATCCCCTCATCAAGGAGATTGCCGGATAAATCTTTAAATGGCAGGTATTCAGCTTTACGCGCTACCGGGCAGTGACCCAGGATACGTTCAGCCACCACACGTGCAGCGGGTCCGCTCACGCGAACGATACCAACACCGCCACGCCCTGGGGGCGTGGCCTGAGCAACAATGGTGTCGTTAGCCAAATGAAAGCTCATGAATTATTTCTTCTTCTTACGTTCCATCATGCCTTTCTTCTCAAGGCCGCGGTAAATCCACTGCATCTGACCAATAGTGATCAAGTTGCTGCTTAGCCAGTACAGAACTAAGCCTGATGGGAACCACAGGAAGAAGACAGTGAAAATCAATGGCATAAACTGCAGTAGTTTTTGCTGCATCGGATCGGTAGCAGGGGTCGGTTGTAACCGCTGCATGAAGAACATAGATGCACCCATCAAAATCGGTAGAATAAAGAACGGGTCTTTTGCAGAAAGATCTGAAATCCACAGGAACAACGGTGCATGGCGTAATTCAACGCTTTCCAACAGAACCCAATACAAGGCTAAGAAGATTGGGAGTTGCAGTAACATCGGCAAACAACCACCGAGAGGATTTACTTTCTCTTCTTTGTACATCTTCATCATGGCTTGCGACATTTTTTGACGGTCGTCGCCGTAGCGCTCACGTAATGCCTGCATTTTGGGCTGAATCATGCGCATTTTAGCCATAGACACGTATTGTGCTTTGGTTAGCGGATAGAGCACCAGCTTAATCACCACGGTGACGGCGATGATAGACAAGCCCCAGTTAATCAAGAAGCTTTGCAAGAACTGCAGTAACTTAAAGATGGGCTGAGCTAGCCACCATAAGAAGCCATAATCTACGGTGAGGTTAAGGTCTTCTGCAACCAACTCCATAGCGTCTTGGTCTTTAGGACCCATAAACAAAGTTGATTTGATTTCGGCAGTGGCACCTGGAGCAACCACCGTGGTTGGGTACATCATGCCCATGATGGCCTGGTCACCACCAATAACTCGAGAAAACAATGTTTTGGTGCCTTCAGCACGAGGAATCCAAGCAGACACGAAATAATGCTCTAACATCGCAATCCAACCTTTTTCGGTTGAGCGATTCAAGCGTTGGTCACGCATATCATCAAAGGCATATTTTTCGTAGCGATCTTCATCCCAAGAATAAGCACCACCGCGATAGGTTGGCATCATCATATTGCCAGAACCTTCAGTGATCACCTGCTTGAGCTGAGCATAATACTGCATTTGCTTGTGCTCGGTGCCAGCGTTACGGATGCTGTAAATCACGTCAACGGCATACGAACCAGCGGTAAAGACGAAGGTTTTAGTTAAGCTTGAGCCATCTTCTAGGGTTAAATGAAGAGGAACCCGTAACTCATCGCCTTGCATTTCAAAAGAGGTCTGTTCCACGTGGAACGTCGGGCGGCCAGCGGCGGAGTCGGTGCCATCAGTACCCACTAAACCAGATTGAGCAATATAGAGGTTATTGGCTTCTGCGTGGAGCAACTCAAAACGTTCGGTAGAGTCTTGGGTACGAGCAAACTTCAAGAGTTGTGCGTTGACCACATCACCACCTAGGGTATCGATGCGAATATCAAGAACATCTGTTGTTACGGTCACCCACTGGCTGCGTTGTGCGTTTGCAGTAGCTGGCATATCTGCGTTAGTCGCATTAGGTACACTGCTGCTAGTTACGCCTGTGTCAGTACGGGCTTCTGGAATTCCAGAATCTAGTGATTGAGTTTGTTCAGTACCGGCAATTTTCTCAGTGCCGGGAGCGGTATCAATCAGCCAATTTTGGTAGAGAAAAAAACTCACAACCAAAAAAGCAATAAACAAGATAGAACGTGGCGAATTCATAATTAGTGCTTCGTCTCTGTTTTACTTTGATGTTCTTGGTCCGGTACAGGTTCAGTTCCTGGCACCGGGTCGAATCCACCGGGATGGCCCGGATGGCATTTTATAATGCGTTTACTGGCAAGCCAGAAGCCACGCATCATACCATGGTTTTGGATAGCTTCTATGGCGTACTGTGAACAGGTTGGGGTAAATCGACATCTGGGGCCGATTAACGGACTAATTATCAGCTGGTAGAGTCTGATAAAGCCGATAGGTATTGCTCGCAACGCTTGCTTAAAGTTCGCCATAAATAATCCAGACGTTGTTGTAGGTCTTCGCTTGAAAGGTCTACGACACCGTTTTTCGCTATAACGATAATATCGAATGCCGGTATTTTATGCTGTTTTAGCCGAAAATTCTCGCGAATCTTGCGTTTAATGCGATTTCGATCAACTGCACGCTTTGCTTTTTTCTTGGAGATAGTAACGCCAAGGCGTGGATGATCAGAATAATTGGGAACAGCGAGCACGGTAAGCTCAGCCGTAACGGCTTTCACCGGAGGGGAGTTAAATACAGTTTGGAAGTGCGCGGGAGTTAGTAGTCGTAACTCCCGCCCGTAATGATAGTTCTGCTTCAATTAAGCAGTCAGAACTTTACGGCCTTTGGCACGACGGCGAGCCAAAACTTGGCGGCCATTTTTCGTTGCCATACGAGCACGGAAACCGTGAGTGCGCTTGCGCTTCAATACGCTTGGTTGAAATGTTCTTTTCATGACGTTAATTCCGTATTCGAGTTACCTAAAAATTTAGAGCGCGAATTCTAACGGTTAAAAGGATCAAAGTCAACGTAAAAAGCTATCCACAAACCTGAGTTGAGAATGATTCTGATTGTGGATAAAGATGCGACAAGTGCCTAGTTATTTTACCGCAAACGCTAGCGATCTGCGGGGCTTTTCAGTACAATCAAATTCATTATTCGGTGACTGAACAACCAATAAATACAGAGGATCGAGATGATCCGTGGGCAGTCAAATCTAGACCATAACTATAAAAGCAAAATAATGGAGTCAGGTGTGAATAAATCGCTTTGGCAACAATGTGCGGAACGATTACAAAGCGAATTAACAGCGCAGCACTTCAATACCTGGATCCGTCCCCTTCAGGCAGAAATAGCAGATGACACCTTAACCTTGTATGCACCTAATATGTATGTG
This sequence comes from Pseudidiomarina sp. WS423, assembly GCF_050750165.1. Lineage (NCBI taxonomy): Bacteria > Pseudomonadati > Pseudomonadota > Gammaproteobacteria > Alteromonadales > Idiomarinaceae > Pseudidiomarina > Pseudidiomarina sp. WS423. The sequence continues at coordinate 24,485 of NZ_JBOJLN010000004.1, forward strand.
GTGGATTGGGTTAAAGATAAGTATCTAAACCTCATCAATGATTACCTAGGCGAGTTAGCAGCAGAGCAAGAGGGCAAGGCACCACACGTTGCTTTTACGGTAGGCAGCATTCAGCAAGCGGCGGCTCCGTCAGCAGCCCCGGTAGCACCCACCCCGCAAGCTGCTCCAGCTCGCAAGCCTGCGATGCGGCATACACCATGGACCACTGAAAGTACGCCAGCGCCTGCATTTGAGTGCAATATTGTGCCGGAGTATACCTTTGATAATTTCGTTGAAGGTAAATCAAACCAATTAGCCCTAGCTGCAGCACAACAAGTTGCTGAAAATCCCGGTGGTGTTTATAACCCGCTATTTATTTATGGCGGTACGGGTTTAGGTAAAACTCACTTATTGCATGCGGTGGGTAACGGCATCATGGCGCATAAGAAAGACGCTAAGGTGTTTTATATGCGGGCTGAGCGATTTGTGCAGGATATGGTTAATGCGATTCGAAACAGCACCATCGATGAATTTAAACGTTATTATCGCTCCGTTGATGCATTGATGATTGATGACATTCACTTCTTTGCCAACAAGAAAGGGTCTCAAGAGGAATTCTTTCATACTTTCAATGCGTTACTTGAAGGTAATCAGCAAATCATCATGACCAGCGACCTGTACCCGAAAGAAATTGAAGGGGTAGAAGACCGATTGCGCTCACGTTTTGGATGGGGCCTAACGATTGCAATTGAGCCGCCGGAATTAGAAACGCGGGTGGCGATTCTTATCCGTAAAGCACAAGAACGAGGCATTACCTTACCTCATGAAGTTGCATTTTTTATCGCTAAACGTTTACGTTCAAACGTGCGGGAATTAGAAGGTGCACTCAACCGGTTAGCGGCTAACGTGAATTTAACGGGCCGTCAGATAACCATAGATTTTGTTCGTGAGGCCTTACGCGACTTGATTGCGGCGCAAGAAAAGTTGGTAACCATAGATAATATCCAGAAAACTGTGGCAGAGTATTATCACGTCAAAATTGCGGATTTGCTCTCGAAGCGACGGAGCCGTTCAGTAACGCGGCCACGGCAGATGGCCATGGCGCTGGCGAAAGAATTAACCAACCATAGTTTGCCAGAAATTGGCGATGCCTTTGGTGGGCGAGATCACACAACAGTTTTACACGCGTGTCGAAAAATTAAATCACTAAAAGACACGCAGAATGATATAAAAGAAGACTACAGAAACTTAATCCGTACGTTGTCGGCATAATTGGTACCGCAGCGTTTGGGATAAACACAACAGGGGAATGTGGGGATGAAATTTTCCATCAATCGCGATGCTTTTCTCAAGCCACTTCAGGTTGTAAGTGGCGCGGTAGAACGCCGTCATACAATTCCAATTTTGTCTAATGTGCTGATTCAAGTTCAGCCTGATGGCATTCGTTTGACCGGTACGGATCTTGAAGTAGAGCTGGTGTCGTCTTGTGCCATTGATGACGGTGAAGCGGGGCAAGTGACAGTGCCAGCCAAGAAGCTGGTCGATATTGTCCGAAGCCTACCAGAAGGTGCGCTCGTTCAGTTTAGCGCAGCAGCTGATAAAGCGATGATTCGCTCGGGTCGTAGTAAGTTTACCTTAGCAACATTGCCGGCTGAAGACTTCCCTAACATCGATGACTGGGATAGCGATATTCAGTTAGTGACGAGTCAGTCTACCTTGAAAGACTTGATGGAACGCACGAGCTTCTCTATGGCTAACCAAGATGTTCGGTATTATTTGAACGGTATGCTGTTTGAGACTGATGCAAATACGTTGCGTACTGTTGCAACAGACGGTCACCGCCTAGCGATGAGCAGTTGCTCCATTGGTCAACCTAATTTGGCAGCGCGCCAAGTTATAGTGCCACGAAAGGGTGTCACAGAGTTATTGCGTCTACTAGATGACGTTGATACTGAAGTGAAAGTCTTGATTGGCAACAATCATATTCGTGTTGAAACGAACGGCATTGGTTTTACCAGTAAACTCGTTGATGGGCGTTTCCCAGATTATCGTCGCGTGCTACCAAGTGGCGGTGATAAAGTTGTGGTCGCCGACCGCGATACACTTAAGCAAGCCTGTTCACGAGCGTCGATCTTGTCTAATGAAAAGTATCGAGGTGTTCGGGTTAATTTGAGTGCCGGCGAGATGTGCTTAACTGCGAACAACCCTGAACAAGAAACGGCTGAGGAAGTGATCGAAGTCGATTACCAAGGTGCTAGTCTGGAGATCGGTTTCAATGTCAGTTATTTAATTGACGTATTGAACACCATCCAGGGTAACCAGGTTAAGTTAACGCTTTCAGGTCCTGATGCCAGTGGTTTGGTTGAAGACAACGATGATGATTCGTCGTTGTATGTAGTTATGCCTATGCGCCTCTAAGGCGCATAGCAAGCTTGTTATGTATTTAGATACGTTAGCTATATCGCAGTTTAGAAATTTTGAAAGCGCGAAGATAAAGCCAGGAAAGACCATTAATATCATTTCCGGTCAAAACGGTAGCGGTAAGACAAGCTTGTTAGAATCGATTTATTGCTTAGGTTTTGGGCGCTCCTTTCGACACGGTACCTACAAGCAGTTAATTCGAAATGAGCAAGACCAGTTCGTGGTGTTTGCTAAGGTGGTCGAACAGACAGGCACATTGCATCAAGTAGGTTTTCAGCGCACCATGCAAGGCGATGTTCAACTGAAAATCGACCAGCAGCGCGAAAAGAAATTCTCTGCACTAGCGCGAATGGTGCCTGTGCAGTTAATGACACCAGAGAGTGTTGAACTGATTTTAGGTGGGCCTAAGTTACGACGTCAGTTTATCGATTGGGGAGTGTTCCACGTGGAACATTCGTTTTACCCAGACTGGATAAACTTCAGCAAGGTCCTTAAGCAACGTAATAGTTTGCTTAAAATGAAGCGGTTTGAAAGGGAAAGAGAATACTGGGATAAGCAGTTTGCTCACTATGGCGAGCAGGTGCATAGTTTTCGCCATGCTTATTTAGAAGCGTTTATCCCAGTGTTGTCTGAAAGACTAAAAGAGTTTTTGCCCAGTTATGATTTTAATTTTTCTTTGAGGTCTGGTTGGGATAAAGAACTAAGTCTCGCTGACGCATTGGTAAAGCATCAAGAGCAAGATATTCGATATGGTCACTCAACAGTGGGACCACATAAAGCCGAGATGCGTATGACGGCTAACGGCGAGGATGTAAAAAACATTCTATCGCGTGGCCAGTTGAAGCTGTTAGTAGCAGCCTTGAAGTTAGTACAAGGAGACTATCTTCATCAACGAACCGGTATTCAATGTATTTATTTAGTGGATGATATTACCGCTGAGTTAGATACGGAGAGCCAAGCAAAATTTTGTGGTGCACTGGTTGCATCCAACTCACAGGTTTTTGTATCTGCGATTGATGGAAGTGATATTCACGACCTATTAAAAAGTCCTGATACTAAAATGTTCCACGTGGAACATGGAACCGTTAAGGAACAATAGAGAAGCTAGTTATGGCAGAAAACAATTACGATTCGTCCAGTATTAAAGTCCTAAAAGGACTAGATGCAGTTCGCAAACGCCCGGGCATGTACATTGGTGACACTGATGACGGCACCGGCTTACATCATATGGTATTTGAAGTCGTCGACAACTCCATTGATGAAGCCTTAGCGGGATACTGCAAAGATATTCTTGTGACGATTCACTCTGATGGTTCGGTCTCTGTACGAGATGATGGTCGGGGTATTCCAGTCGATATTCACCCGGAAGAGGGTGTCTCTGCCGCACAAGTTATCATGACCGTCTTACACGCCGGTGGTAAATTCGATGATAACTCATATAAAGTGTCCGGTGGCTTGCATGGTGTTGGTGTATCTGTAGTAAACGCACTGTCAGATACGTTACGTTTGACCATCAAGCGCCAAGGCCATGTTTATGAGCAAACCTATAAACTAGGTGAGCCGGTAGAGCCTATGAAAGAAGTAGGTGACACTGATAAGACGGGTACTGAAATTCGCTTTTGGCCAAGCTCGACAATCTTCACGGATATCGAATTCCATTACGATATTTTAGCTAAGCGCTTACGCGAGCTATCTTTCTTAAACTCCGGCGTATCTATTATTCTGCAAGATGAGCGTAATGAACGCCGTGACCATTTTAAATACGAAGGTGGTATTGCTGCATTTGTTGCTTATTTGAATAAAAGCAAAACTCCAATTCATCAGAACGTATTTAACTTCACCCAAGAGCGTGAAGACGGTATTACTGTAGAAGTATCGATGCAATGGAATGATTCCTTCCAGGAGAACATCTACTGCTATACCAACAACATTCCACAACGTGATGGTGGTACCCACTTAGCTGGTTTCCGTGCTGCATTAACGCGAACCTTAAATAGCTACATGGAAAAAGAAGGACTGCACAAGAAGTTCAAAACCAACGCTACCGGTGACGACGCTCGTGAAGGCTTAACAGCTGTGGTGTCCGTTAAGGTTCCAGATCCTAAGTTCTCGTCACAGACCAAAGACAAACTAGTTTCATCTGAGGTGAAAACGGCAGTTGAACAGGCGATGAATGAACGCCTTGCAGACTATCTGTTGGAGCAGCCAAACGACGCCAAAATCATCGTAGGTAAAATCATTGATGCGGCACGAGCTCGTGAAGCAGCGCGTAAAGCACGTGAAATGACTCGCCGTAAAGGTGCATTAGATCTGGCAGGTTTACCAGGTAAGCTAGCAGACTGCCAAGAGAAAGACCCAGCACTTTCTGAACTTTATATTGTGGAGGGTGACTCTGCGGGTGGCTCAGCAAAACAGGGCCGTAACCGTAAGAACCAAGCCATTCTTCCTTTGAAGGGTAAAATCCTAAACGTTGAAAAAGCACGTTTTGATAAGATGCTATCCTCACAAGAAGTAGCTACCTTAATTACCGCGCTTGGTTGTGGTATTGGACGTGACGAATACAATCCAGATAAGACCCGTTATCACCGTATCATCATCATGACGGATGCTGACGTTGACGGTTCTCACATTCGGACGTTATTGCTAACGTTCTTCTACCGTCAAATGCCCGAGCTTATCGAGCGTGGTTACATGTACATCGCCCAACCACCACTTTATAAAGTGAAAAAGGGTAAGCAAGAGACGTACATTAAAGATGATCCAGGTCTGATTCAGTATCTTACCAGTCTTGCACTTGATGGCGCCTCACTGCATGTCACTAAAGACGCACCTGGCATTAGTGGTGCACATCTAGAGACGCTGGTGAATGACTATCAGTTGGTACAAAACAGCATTAAGTTACGGTTATCTCGTCGGTTGCCAGAAACCTTCTTGCAGCGTTTACTTTATGCTCCACGATTAACGGAGCAATTGCTGAAAAATCAAGAAGATATGCAAAGCTGGGCGGCAACACTCGAAGCTGACTTAACAACACGAGAAATCAACTCTGCTACCTATAAAGTTAGCGTTAAGCAAGATGAAGAGCGGGGCGTTTTCTTGCCAGTTGTTATCGTACGCATGCACGGTATTGATACTGAATACCCATTAACTTACGAGTTCTTGATGTCACGCGATTACGACCAACTTGTTTCCATTGGTGAGAAGATCAATGGATTAGTAGAGCCGGGTGGTTTTGTTCGTCGCGGTGAAAAAGAAAAGCCAGTAGATAACTTTGTTGATGCGGTTGAGTGGTTAATTGCGGAGTCTAAGCGCGGTATCTACATCCAGCGTTACAAAGGTCTTGGTGAGATGAACCCGGAGCAATTGTGGGAAACTACCATGGACCCAGAAACGCGACGCATGTTGCGGGTAACTATCGAGGATGCTATTGCGGCCGATCAGTTATTTACCACACTCATGGGTGATGATGTTGAGCCACGTCGTGCATTTATTGAAACCAATGCACTGCAGGTAGCAAACTTAGACGTGTAGTCTTTAACTGAGTCAAATAGGCATGAAAAAAGGGAGCGTTATACAACGCTCCCTTTTTATTTTGGAAACAAAAGAATCAAGCCAGTTATCAAGTAACTTAATTCTTTATGCGCCTAGTTTAGTTTAAAACGGAGATATCCGCAATTTGAAGAAACAGTTCGCGTAGCTGATTCAACAAGGCTTGTCGATTAGCCCGAATGTTTGCATCTTCGGCGTTTACCATAACTTCTTCAAAGAAGTTATCTACCGGTTGCTGCAAAGCAGCGAGTTCATTCAATGCTAAGCTGTAGTCATTGTTGCCCAATGCCACTGAGGCGGCTTGTGCTGCCGCTTTCATGGCTTGCGCCAATTGCTGCTCAGCTGCTTCTGTTAGGAGCTGCTCATCAACCTGATCAGGGATATCACCTTCTACTTTAGCTAGAATGTTGCTGACGCGTTTATTCGCTGCGGCTAGCGCATCAGCTGCTGGAAGCGAGCGGAAGGCACTGACTGCATGAACACGCTGATCAAAGTCTAGCGGCAAGGTAGGGCGGCGAGCTAACACGGCCTGAATGACGTCCACCGCTATCCCTTGATCTTGATAGAAGGCGCGGAAGCGGCCCATCAAAAACTCAAGCACATCGCTCTTCACGTCGGTGTTAGACAGTAAACCAGCAAAGCTATCAGAGGCGATATCGATCAGGGTGACCAAATCAAGCGTTAGTTTCTTCTCAACCAAAATACGCAGCAGGCCGATAGCACTACGGCGTAAGGCGAAGGGGTCGCGGTCGCCTTTCGGGATCTGGCCAATGCCAAAAATACCTACTAACGTATCTAGCTTATCGGCAAGTGCAACAGCGGCGCCTGCTGTTGAAGCAGGCAGCATATCGCCGGCAAAGCGGGGCAGATAATGCTCAAAAATCGCTTCTGGAACACCCTCAGCTTCGTTGTCGTGACGGGCATAATGCATTCCCATCACCCCTTGGGTTTCAGGGAATTCTAGCACCATCTGAGTGCCAAGGTCTGCCTTACACAGCAAGCCGGCACGTGCGGCTACAGCCGCGTCGGCTCCTAACAGCTTTGCGATCTGCTCAGCTACTGTTGCAATCCGCTCAGACTTATCTTTCACTGAACCAAGCTCTTTTTGGAACAGAATATTGGCAAGCCCGTCGACGCGGCTGTGCAGACTCACTTTTTTGTCAGTCTCAAAAAAGAACTGAGCATCGGCTAAGCGTGGACGCACCACCTTCTCGTTACCTAAAATAATCTGCTGCGGGTCTTTGCTTTCGATATTGGTGATAAAGATAAAGGCAGGCAATAAATGCCCCTCTTTATCGTGTAACGGGAAGTAGCGCTGATCGTCCTTCATGGTCACAATCAATGGCTCTTTCGGTACCGCTAGGAATTTTTCGTCGAACTGTGCAGAGAGCGCTACTGGCCACTCAACCAAAGCTGTCACTTCATCGATTAGGTCGTCATCTTGGATAACTTCGCCACCAAGCTCTGCAGCTAGCGTCGCAATAGCTTCTACGATACGTTGCCGACGTTTAGCAAAATCAGCAATAACCCAGGCTTGTTCAAGGGCTTGTTCGTAGTCACCAGCGTAGCTTAGGCTCGTACCTTGTGGGCAATGAAAACGATGGCCCAATAAGTGATTACTGCTTGCTACACCTAATACGTCACCAGCTATCAATTCATTCCCATAGAGCATGGTAACTGTATGTACCGGGCGAATAAATTGAGCGCTGCCGGCGCCCCAGCGCATCGGTTTAGGGATAGGAAGCTTCTTCAAGGCTTGGCGTACCAATTCTGGCAATACATCAGCCAGTGGTTGGCCTTTTACCGCTGCCTTATAGAGTAACCATTCACCTTTGTCAGTCACTAAACGTTCAGCTTCTGCGACGCTTATACCATTGCCTCGCGCCCAGCCTTCGGCGGCCTTAGTAGGCTGGCCTTGTTCATCAAAGGCGACATTTATCGCGGGGCCACGCTTTTCGACTACTTTATCTGCTTGAGTGGCGGTTAATTCATGAACCTGTACAGCTAACCGACGAGCTGAAGCGAAGCCGGTGACTGTAGCAAAGCTAAAGTCATGTTCGCTAAGTAACCCAGCAAGAGCATCGGTAAAGGCCTCGCTTAAACCCTTAAGCGCCTTTGGTGGCAACTCTTCAGTACCAATTTCTACTAATAAAATATCCCGTTGCACAGCTTATGCTCCTGGTTGGTTTGCTAGTGGAAACCCAAGCGCTTCGCGCGCTGCATAATAGGCTTCAGCACAGCCTTTGGCCATTGTCCTTACCCGCAGAATATAACGTTGGCGTTCGGTTACCGAAATCGCGTGGCGGGCGTCGAGTAGGTTAAATGCATGCGAGGCACGCATCACTTGTTCATAGGCTGGCAAGGGCAAATTGTGTTCTAACAAGTGCTGGCATTCTTTTTCACAGGCCTCAAACCGTGCGAATAGCACGTTAACATCGGCATGCTCGAAGTTATAAGTTGACTGCTCAACTTCGTTTTGATGAAACACATCACGATAGAAAATTTTACCGCGTGGGCCATCGGTCCAAACCAAATCGTAGATGCTATCCACCCCTTGGATGTACATAGCTAAGCGCTCAAGCCCGTAGGTGATTTCACCAGCAACTGGCTTACACTCTAGTCCACCAACTTGCTGGAAGTAGGTAAATTGAGTCACTTCCATACCATTAAGCCAAACTTCCCAGCCAAGCCCCCAAGCACCGAGTGTGGGTGATTCCCAGTTGTCTTCAACAAAGCGGATATCGTGCACTAGCGGATCAAAGCCAAGCATCTGTAGCGAACCCAAGTACAGTTCTTGTAGATTACTTGGTGAGGGCTTCATCAACACTTGAAATTGATAATAGTGTTGCAAACGGTTAGGGTTTTCACCGTAACGTCCATCGGTAGGGCGCCGACAAGGTTGCACGTAGGCAAAGCTAGCCGGCTCGGGGCCGACCGAGCGTAAAAAGGTCATCGGATGAAAGGTCCCCGCACCTACTTCCATATCTAACGGTTGAACCACCGCGCAGCCCTGTTGGGCCCAGTAATCTTGAAGGGCAAGAATAAGCCCTTGAAAGGTTTTTACATCGTAGCTAGCCATGCGATTCTCGTACTGTTTTTTGTGACGAATTAGCGTAAATTATACCCTGTGTTGTGCTTTGGTTACAGGACTGCATACAGGATACCATGCGAAATGACTGAAACAATTCAACGTTGTAGTTGGTGCGGTACTGCAGCTGATTACGTTGCCTACCATGATAATGTCTGGGCCCGCCCAGTTAGCGATAGCCAAGAGCTGTTTGAAAAGCTCTGTCTAGATGGTCAGCAAGCAGGCTTAAGTTGGCTTACGGTGCTGCGCAAGCAAGCTCATTACCAGCAAGCCTTCGCCAACTTTGACCCAGATGAAATTGTTAGCATGCCAGCAAGTTATCAACAGGAGCTCATGCACAATGCAGGTATTATCCGCAATCGTTTAAAGATAGAGGCTATCTTCAAAAATGCTCGAGCGTATATTCAATTACGTGATAGTGGCCAAGCATTCAATGAATTTTTGTGGCAATTTAGCGACGGACAGCCACGGATCTTCGCTAGAACCGGGGGAGATATTCCTACCCGCGATGAAATTTCTGATACTATGGCCAAGGCGCTTAAAAAAGCAGGTTTTAGCTTTGTTGGCACCACAATTTGTTACGCTTTTATGCAAGCCGTTGGTATGGTGAATGACCATCTCGTTGATTGTCATTGTTATCAGCCCACGTGTCAGCTAATGCGAGAATTTACCTTAACCAAATGAGTGAACCATGTTAGAAATCGTGCTCGCTGATTACAGCAACCCGAAACACCGCCAGGCGGTGTTAGATATGCTAGATGATTATGCGCAAGATCCTATGGGGGGTGGCGAGGCGCTACCAGAAGAAACGAAAGCAACCTTAATCGACGAGATGGCTAAGCGCGACCATGTGTTCTCGCTGTTGGCATTTCAGGATGATGAGCCAGTTGGATTAGCTAACTGTGTTGAAGGGTTTTCAACCTTTGCCGCCAAGCCGGTGATGAACATTCATGACATTGCTGTGATTAAAGCTTGTCGTGGTCAGGGCATTGCCAAACGCTTATTACAAGAAGTCGAAACGTTGGCGCAGTTTCGTGGTTGCTGCAAGCTCACCTTAGAAGTGCTGCAGGGTAATGAACCCGCTAAAATCGCCTATGAGAAGTTTGGCTTTAAGCCCTATCAGCTTGATGACGCCATGGGCAAAGCCGAGTTCTGGCAAAAGTATCTGTAGCCATCATGAGTGATGCAATAACGCCGACCGCGACGCTCGATGCTCTAGGTTTACGTTGTCCTGAGCCGGTGATGATGGTGCGGTTGCAAATCCGTAAACTCAACGTTGGCGATGTCCTCGAGATTATCGCCGACGATCCAGCAACTACCCGCGACATACCCAATTTTTGTCGCTTTATGGACCATGAGTTGGTGGCTGCCCAAACCGATACCTTACCGTACCGTTACCTGATTAAAAAAGCATAAAAAAAGCCGCTGCAAGATGGCCTTGCAGCGGCTTTTCGATCTTAACCTAGGTTAGTTAAGACGCTCGTATACAGTGGCAATGCCTTGGCCTAAACCAATACACATGGTTGCCACGCCAAGAGTCGCATCTTTACTTTCCATCAGGTTGATTAGGGTAGTAGAAATACGTGCCCCAGAGCAGCCTAATGGATGGCCTAGCGCAATAGCGCCGCCATTCAGGTTCACTTTTTCATCCATCACGTCTAACAAACCTAGACCTTTCAGTACGGGCAGTGATTGCGCTGCGAAAGCTTCATTCAGCTCCCACAAGTCAATATCCTGAACGCTTAAACCAGCTCGTTTCAGAGCTTTTTGCGTGGCTGGAACTGGACCATAACCCATAATCGAAGGATCGCAACCTGCAACCGCCATCGCACGAATGCGCACGCGCGGGGTCAGGCCGAGGGCTTTCGCTTTATCGGCTGACATGATTAAACAGGCAGCAGCACCATCAGATAGTGCTGATGACGTACCTGCTGTTACCGTGCCGTTAGCTGGGTCGAACACTGGACGTAACGCAGCAAGGCCTTCTACAGTGGTTTCTGGACGAATCACTTCGTCATCTTTAATCAAACGCAGAATGCCTTCGGCATCATGCCCTTCAATCGGCAGGATTTCGTTAGCGAAGCGGCCTTCAATCGTCGCAGCATGAGCGCGGGCATGAGAGCGAGCGCCAAAAGCGTCTTGTGCGGCACGGTCGATTTCAAACTTACGCGCTAACAACTCTGCAGTCATTCCCATGCTACCAGAAGCCCGAGCCACAGATTTATTCATGCCTGGATGAAAATCAATGCCGTGGGTCATAGGAACGTGGCCCATATGTTCAACACCACCGGCGATAAAGATCTCACCATCACCATGCATAATAGCTCGTGCCGCGTCATGGATGGCCTGCATTGAAGAACCACAGAGCCGGTTTACCGTAACCGCAGACACATGGTGCGGAATGCCGGCAATCAGGGCGGCATTTCGGGCGATGTTAAACCCTTGCTCTAAGGTTTGCTGTACGCAGCCCCAATAGATGTCTTCTAATTCATTAACATCCACTTGTGGGTTACGTTCTAACAAACCTTTCATCAGATGCGCAGACAAATCTTCTGCGCGTACGTTGCGAAACACTCCGCCTTTGGATCGACCCATTGGGGTGCGAATACAATCGACAATCACTACGTCTTTCATACAATTCCTCCGTTAGCTCTGCGCTAATGATTAACCGGCCAGATAAGATTTACCTGACTTGGCCATTTCGCGCAGGCCATCGGTTACTTGATACATTTCACCTAAGTGAGCATATTTATCAGCTAAGGCAATGAAGTTCTCTAAACCTACCGTTTCTAAATAACGGAACGGGCCGCCACGGAAAGGAGGGAAGCCTAGGCCATAGAGCAATGCCATGTCGCACTCTGCGGCCGAAGCTACAATGCCTTCTTCAAGGCAGCGTACGCATTCGTTCACCATAGGTACCATACAACGACCAATGATGTCGTCGGCGCTCAGTTGCTTGTCACCAATATTCAGCAGTTCGTAAACCTCAGGGGCTTGTTCTTTACTCGGGCGACCTTTTTTGTCGACGCCATAGTTATAGAAGCCTTTACCATTCTTCTGACCAAATCGCTCAGCCGCAGCTAGTTTTGCAATGGCGCTGCTGGCATCGCGTGGCATGCGGCTAGGGAAGCCATCCGCCATCACGAGCGTACAATGATCAGCGGTATCAATACCTACGACATCACTTAAGTAGGCAGGGCCCATCGGCCAGCCGAATTGGCGCTCCATAACTTTGTCGATACCAGCGAAATCAACGCCTTCATCGACCATGCCGGCAAAGCCTGCTAAGTATGGGAACAGTACTCGATTCACTAAGAAGCCAGGGCAATCATTGACCACGATGGCGGTTTTACCCATGCGCGCGGCATAGGCAACAACTGCAGCTACGGTTTCATCAGAGGTGTGCTCGCCACGAATCACTTCAACTAACGGCATTTTGTGCACTGGGTTAAAGAAGTGCATGCCGCAGAAGCGCGATGGGTCTTTCAGATTTTTAGCCAAACGGTCGATAGAAATGGTCGAGGTGTTCGATACTAAAATGGTATCGGCATCTACCACAGACTCCATTTGGGCAAGAACCTTACCTTTCACATCTGGGTTCTCAACCACGGCTTCAACGACGATGTCGACGCCCTTCACACTTTCATCAAGCAAGCTTGGGGTGATAGAGGAGAGCACCGCTGCCATTTTTTTATGGTCTAAACGGCCGCGCTCAACTAACTTGCCGAGGATTTTACTGGCTTCGCGCATACCTAAATCAAGCGCATCTTGGCGGATGTCTTTCATCACTACCGGAACGCCTTTATAGGCAGATTGATAGGCAATACCACCGCCCATAATTCCAGCACCTAATACCGCTGCTCGTTTGATTTCTTTAGTTGCCTGCTTCGCAGCTTTCTTGGCTTTACCCTTGACCAATTGGTCGGCTAGGAAAATACCTACTTGTGCTTTACAAGCGTCGGTTTGAGTTAAGCTAACAAAGGCTCGGTTTTCAGCATTTAAGGCTTCTTCACGGGTATGACGAGCGCCTTCTTCAATCGCGCGAATCGCAGCATGAGGCGCTGGATAGTGTTTGCCGGCCTGGGCTGCGACCATACCTTTGGCTGTCACCAAAGTCATAGTTAATTCAACATCGTTAGCCTTGAGGGCTTCGAGTTTTGGCTGACGTTTTTGTTGCCAGTTCAATTCACCCGCTGCAGCAGCTTTCGCCATGGTTAGGGCAGCTTCACGTAATTTCTCTGGGGCAACAACTGAATCTACCAAGCCAATTTTCAAGGCATCTTCAGGACGATTGTTCTTACCGGTGGTGATCAGCTCGAGGGCATTGTCCGGACCAATAATCCGTGGCAAACGCATGGTGCCACCAAACCCTGGGATGAGGCCCAGTTTTACTTCAGGTAAACCGATAGTAGCTGTGGTATCTACCACACGATAATCACAGGCTAGGGCTGCCTCGCAGCCGCCGCCTAAGGCAAAGCCTGTTACTGCGGCAACGGTTGGTACCGGCAGGTCTTCAAGCTGATCAAACACACGTGAAGCTTTCGCTACCCACACTTTGGTTTGTTCTACATCAGCGAAGAGCGTTAAAAACTCAGTAATATCGGCGCCAACGATAAAAGTAGATTTACTGCTAGTTACAATCACGCCACGCAATCCATCAGTACTGGCTAGTTGCGTAAGTGCTTGACTGAATTCTTCCAAGGTCTTCTGGTCGAACTTGTTAACTGAGCCGGCTGCAGCAAATTGTAACTCTGCAATTCCGTCTTCAACAAACTCAACCCGAATATTGTCACCCTGATAAATCATAAAATTCTCCTTCAGCGGTTACTGATTCTCAGATAACTTTGGGTTAAAGTGGTTCTTATAGTCGCTCTAGAGTTTGGCCCGAATAGGTTAAATTTTCAATCATTTTTTAAACGAGCGTTTGAAAGTATGTGGAAAGCTCAGATAACATCAAAGAACTCTATCAAAGCTGGTGTGCTGGCTGGCGCCTTGCTGATAGCTCCAATAGCCTTGGCGGCGCCGCCCAGTGCCAGTGTGGTTGATGAAAGCGTGCGTGAGCAGCAGCGCGAACTGTTCAAGCAAGCTGAAGTTGCAGTCAAGCGTCGGCGCATCAAAGAATATCAACAGTTGGTACAGCAACTAGAAGGGTATCCTTTGTTACCCTATCTCGAGCTTGATCGAATTGGGCAAATTGGCTATATCGCCAATGAGGACTACGTACTGAGTTTCTTTGACCGGTATCAACAGAGTCCGTTGGATTGGCAAGCACGACAGCCTTGGTTAGATTACTTGATGCGACAGGGTGACTATCAGCGCTTTGTTCGTGATTTTAAAGCGCCAGGCTCGCAAACTCATCAATGTTTCTTGATTGAAGCTCAGCTGGCACTATTGCCTACAGAGCAGCACACAGCTGACCAAGCGGATGTGAATCGGTTGCAGGTGCTACGTCAAGTCGATACCGTGTGGCGCAATGGCTCATCGTTACCCAAAGCTTGCGACACCATTTTAGCGGCTTGGGCCGAGGCCGGGTTACGCACCCCAGAATTAATCTGGGAGCGGGTGGTACTAGCTGCTGAGGGAGGACAACACACGTTGTTACCTTATCTCGGCCGATTGTTGCCTGAACCTATGCAGTACTTGGCTGAGCATTATCGGCGGGTACGGGTTAACCCATCATATGTCACGCGTTTCAGCGCACTGACTCAAGCCTATCCTGAACACGAAGCGCAAATCTTAAGTTATGGATTACGTCGCCTTATCTGGCGCGATCCCGATTTAGCCTTGGCTACTTTAGCCAAGCTACCATCTCACATTGTCTGGACTGCCGAGCAGCAGCTTAGCCTAAATCAGACGTTTGCCACCGCACTGAGTGTGAAAAACCATCCGCAAGCGGAAACTTGGCTAGCGCGACTAGCACCTAACGAGCACAATGACACCACGCGGCAATGGCAGTTGGCCGATTGGGTACGGCGAGGTGCTTGGCAGCAAATCATTGAATTTATGCCGCGCTTGCCCGATACCGAACGAGAGTCCGATCAGTGGCAATATTGGTTTGCGCGCTCGCTAGAAAGTTTAGGACAGCCCGGGGTCTCGGCACCATTGTGGCGTGAGTTGGCGCAATCACGCAGTTATTACGGGTTTCTCGCTGCCGCCAAACTAGATGTGCCACTTAACCTGCAGCGTCAGCCGTTGCAATTATCAGAACAGCAGCGCCAAGCACTATGGCAGCTTGATGGGGTGCAGCGGGCCTACGAATTACGAGCTTTAGATCGGCATCTAGATGCACGGCGCGAATGGTTTTATATGGTGAATATGGTGACCCCCGCGCAACAGTTGCAACTAGCAGCTTTGGCAAGTGAGTGGGGATGGCATGATCAAGCGATATATACGCTCGGCCAAGCGGGAGAATTTGATGCCGTGGCACAGCGTTTTCCCGAGGCCTATTTAGAGCAACATCAAAAGTTTGCTGACGCTGCGCAGATTGATGTGAACTGGGCGTTGGCGGTGTCACGGCGTGAAAGCGCGTTTCGTCATGATGCGCGTTCGCACGCAGGTGCTTATGGATTGATGCAACTATTACCCAGTACCGCTCGTTTAATGGAGGATAAGCCATTAAACCATCGCGATTTATTTCATGTTGAAACCAATATTCGATTAGGTACTCGCTATTTATCTCATTTACAACAACGGCTAGAAGGTAATTGGTTATTGGCAACGGCAGCCTATAATGCGGGCATCTATCGGGTTTATGATTGGATTCCGGCGCAACCGCTAGCTGCAGATCGCTGGATTGAGACGATTCCATATGCAGAAACACGAAACTACGTGAAGAATGTACTGGCTTACCAGCAGATTTATCGAGCTTTGCGTCAAGGGGAACAGCAACCAGAACTATTTCAGCAGGTCGTACCTATGCGCATTGGTAAGTTGCCGACAACCTCCGCTAACAGTGGCGATTAATCTGAACTACAAGGTGTGTTCAAATAAATCATGAGTGCAAACTATTTAATTCCGGCGCAGCCCATGACCCATGAGCTGGTCATTAAAAACAGTCGGTTTATTGCTCATGCACAGCTCGCTAGTAGTGCCGCTGAGGTGGCTGCGCATCTGGCTTGGTGTAAACAACAGTGGCCGCAAGCAAGTCATTACTGTACGGCGGCTTTATGGGGTGCGCCCAATAACAGTCAAGCTTATGCGATGAGTGATGACGGTGAACCCAGTGGTACCGCCGGTAAACCTATGTTTCAAGTATTGCAAACTAGTGGGGTAGGAGAAATTTCTGTGGTGGTGGTGAGATATTTCGGTGGGGTGAAACTCGGAACCGGAGGCTTGCAACGCGCATACAGCCAAGCTATCGCCGAGCTCATGAAAGTTTTACCAACAGCAGAAAAAATACTACGCAAATCAGCCCGTTTAAACTACGATTACCAGCATCAAAGTGTTGTACAGCATTTATTGCAGCGTTATCAGGCAGATATTATCGAACAAGAATTCACGGATACGGTACGATTAAGGCTAGCAGTGGTTGCCGCATCAGCAACAGAGCTTGCAACCCAATTAAAAAACTCCACTCAAGGTCAACTTGAGTTAATTATTCTAAAAGAGGCAGGCTAGTGCGCTTTCGCGGCATTCTCAGAATTTTAGGGCTACTTATTTGTTTGTTCAGCATTACCTTGGTGCCCCCAGGCGTAGTTGCGTTAATCTATCAAGATGGTGGTGGAGTAGCCTTTTTACTGGCTTTTGTGGTGAGCTTAGTGGTTGGCTTTTGCGTCTGGTATCCGAACCGTCACGAGCGTTCTGATCTTAAAGTTCGAGACGGGTTTCTGCTAACCGTCCTGTTTTGGACGGTGTTAGGGGCCGTGGGTATTTTGCCCTTGTGGTTCACCGCCGAAGTTCCATTGAGTATTACCGATGCTGCCTTCGAGTCTTTCTCTGGTTTAACGACCACGGGCGCTACCATTTTGACCGGCATTGAACACTTGCCCCACAGTATTTTGTTTTACCGTCAGCAGTTGCAGTGGTTAGGCGGGATGGGGATTATCGTTTTGGCGGTGGCAATTTTACCGATGCTTGGTATCGGGGGTATGCAGCTGTATCGAGCGGAAATTCCGGGGCCCCTTAAAGATGCCAAAATGACCCCTAGAATTGCCGATACTGCGAAACATCTTTGGTACATCTATGTGGCTTTAACCG
Organism: Pseudidiomarina sp. WS423; assembly: GCF_050750165.1. NCBI lineage: Bacteria > Pseudomonadati > Pseudomonadota > Gammaproteobacteria > Alteromonadales > Idiomarinaceae > Pseudidiomarina > Pseudidiomarina sp. WS423. Next base: position 41,718 of record NZ_JBOJLN010000004.1, read on the forward strand.
CCGCTTGTGCTATTGCCTATAAGCTTGCGGGTATGGGCTGGTTTGATGCTATTGGCCATGCGTTTTCAACCATTGCGGTAGGTGGCTTCAGTACCTACGATGCCAGCATGGGCTACTTTGACAGTGCCACCATTAACACCATTTGTGTGGTGTTTTTGATCATTTCATCGATAAATTTTGCGGTGCATTATGCGGCCATAACAGGGCGTTCAATTACTGGGTATTTCCGTGACCCTGAAGCACGGGCGTTCGTGTTGATTCAGGTTGCGTTAATTATTCTGGTCTTTCTTACGGTGCTGGTACACGACCTGTTTTCGTCGACCGAAGAGGCTTTTAATCAAGCGATGTTCCAGGCAGTTTCAATTAGCACCACAGCCGGCTTTGCGACCACAGACTTTTCATCTTGGCCGTTGTTTTTACCTATTTTGCTTATCTTTGCCAGCTTTATCGGTGGCTGCGCCAGCTCAACAGCGGGTGGTTTAAAAGTGGTGCGGGTGATGTTGCTGTTTCGGCAAGGGGTGCGTGAACTCAACCGCTTAGTACATCCAGCTGGGGTCTATTCCGTTAAACTAGGTAAGCGCATTATGCCGCAACGAGTGGTTGAGGCAGTGTGGGGTTTCTTTGCCGCCTACGCCTTGGTTTTTGTGGTCATCATGCTCGGCTTGCTGGCAACGGGTTTAGATGATGTGACAGCCTTTTCGGCTACCGCAGCCTGTTTGAATAACTTAGGGCCAGGTTTAGGTGAGGTGGCAGCTAATTACGCTGACATCCCGGACGCGGCCAAGTGGCTATTGGTGATTGCCATGTTATTTGGGCGCTTAGAGGTTTTTACCATCTTAGTGTTACTCACCCCAACATTCTGGCGCAGCTAGCAATAGGGCCTGAACTAGGCCCTAAAAGAATAACGCACTAGGTTGGAATAAGCGTTCCACTTCGCGAATGTACTTTTTATCTACCAAGAACAAAATAACGTGGTCATCGGCTTGTAAGACTGTGTCGTCGTGAGCAATAAGCACTTCATTGCCGCGCACGACAGCACCTATGGTGGTGCCCGGAGGCAGCTTAATTTCGCTGATGGTTTTACCGATAACTTTAGAGGTGTTTTCGTCGCCATGAGCGATCGCCTCAATAGCCTCAGCTGCACCTTTACGCAGTGAATAGGCATTAACAATATCACCTTTACGAATCAGTGATAGTAGTGCCGAAATAGTCGCTCGTTGCGGAGATATCGCAATGTCTATGACGTTATCTTGCACCAGATCGACGTAGGCCTGGCGCTGAATTAACACCATGGTTTTTTTCGCGCCCATTTTCTTTGCAAGCATGGCGGACATGATATTAGCTTCGTCATCATTGGTAACGGCAATAAACACGTCCATGTCTTCAATATGCTCTTCAATCAGTAGCCGTTGATCTGATGCATCACCTTCAAGAATGGTGGTGTTTTGCAGGCTTTCATTAAGCATGAGGGCACGATCTCGGTTGCGCTCAATGAGTTTTACATGGTGATTCTCTTCCAGACGGCGCGCCAATCCAGCACCTATGTTACCGCCTCCGGCAATCATGACGCGGCGATACTGATGCTCAAGCTTCTGCATTTCTTCCATAACCATGCGGACATACCTGGTATCGGCAATAAAGAAAACTTCGTCGCCGGCTTCAATGATGGTTGTTCCCATCGGCTTGATGGCTTGCCCTTGCCGGAAAATTGCCGCGACTCGGGTTTCGACATTAGGCATATGGTCTTTCAAAGTAGAAATAGCATGGCCAACTAACTTGCCACCGTAATAGGCTCGTACTGCCACGAGGCTGGCGCGCCCGCCAGCAAACTCCATCACCTGCAAAGCGCCAGGGTAATCCACTAGCAGCTTGATGTAGTCGGTCACTTCTTGTTCTGGTGAAATGAGGTGATCAACAGGGATGTCATCTTTATGAAAAAGCTTATCTTTGTAATCGCTGTATTCTTCTGAGCGAATGCGCGCGATGCGTTTGGGAGTCTTGTAAAGGGTGTAGGCAATTTGACATGCCAGCATGTTGGTTTCATCGCTTGGCGTTACCGCAATCAGCATGTCAGCATCTTCGCAGCCGGCTTGGCGTAGCGTCCGAGGATGCGAAGCATAGCCCTCTATGGTGCGAATATCATGCAATTCTGATAAATAATTTAAACGCCCAATATCTGAGTCAACCACGGTAATATCATTGTCTTCGCCCACTAGGTTTTCTGCTAGTGTACCGCCTACTTGACCGCCACCGAGGATGATTATTTTCATGTGCGTTTTTCCAGTTTTGCATAATAAAAACCATCGCCATGTTGCTCACCCGGAAGCCACTGCCAATCAGGCTCGGTACCAGGCCCTATAGCTATTTGTTTGGCATCCGCATGGCGCGTCAAAAATGCTGCTATTTGTTGTTTGTTTTCTGCAGGTAACACTGAGCAGGTTGCATAAACTAGGGTACCGCCTGGCTTTAACATTGGCCAGAGGTTATCAAGAATCCTTGCCTGTAATTCAGCTAGGGCGCTAATGTCATTCGCGCGGCGTAGCCATTTGATATCAGGATGACGACGAATCACGCCCGTGGCAGAGCAGGGGGCATCAAGTAAAATCCGGTCAAACAGTTGACCATCCCACCAGTCGGCACTAGTAGCATCACCTTGTTTCACAACGGCTGTTAATTGTAAACGCGCCAAATTGTCATGCACCCGTTGCAAGCGTTGGGCATCGGCATCTAATGCCAAGACCGCGGCCGTAGGAGCTGTCTCTAATAGGTGAGCAGTTTTACCACCAGGAGCTGCACAGCAATCTAGAATGCGTTCATGGGGTTGAGGTTGTAACAGGCTAGCTGCATGCTGCGCAGCAACATCTTGTACCGAAACCCAGCCTTGTGCAAAGCCTGGTAGCTGCTGCACATCTACCGGCTGCTCTAGGCGAATTGCCGAAGCTAGTGGGCTATCAGAGGCTGCCGCTAAGCCAGCGTCAGCTAATAATGCCAGATACTGCTCGCGCGTGTGATGCTGTTGGTTGACACGAAGCCACATGGGCGCTTGCTGATTATTGGCCGCTAAAATAGCTTCTGCGTGTTGTGGGTAAGCATGTTGAATAAGTTCAGCCAGCCAGCGAGGATGGCCATGGGCTAACTCGGCGCGGGCGGCAATTTGTTCTAGTAACTCAGACTGTTGCCGTTGCAGGTTACGCAAGACACCGTTTACTAAGCCTTTTTGCCGATTACGACCTAAAGTAATAGCAGCATCAACGGTGGCGGATACCGCGGCATGCGAGGCAGCGCCCATGTAGGCAAGTTGGTAAGCGCCCACTAACAATAGTGAGTTTAAGATTAGTAATTCACCTTTGAGAGGCTTGGTAAGCAGCTTACTTAGCATAAAGTTAAGCTGCGGTAGATGCCGCAAAACACCGTATGCGAGAGCTTGAGCCATGCCACGATCGCGCGCAGAAAGTTTACTCGCTGCCACCGGCAACGCAGTGCTTAACGAGCGTTGGTGCTCAAGCACTTGAAACACAGCTTGGGCTGCCGCGGCGCGGCTTGCTGCACCAGGACGAAGCTCAGTCATGGGATACCTTATGCGGAGCTGCTAATCGACTCCCTAGTTGAAACCAATCACTGCGACCGTTAAGGAAATCTGCTGCAGGCATAGGTTTTTTGCCGGATGGCTGCAACGTTTGGAGGCACAAGGCCTGTTGACTCGTGCTAATCACGATACCCTGTTTATCTGCGCTGATCACGGTGCCAGGTGCAATAGATTCTGATTGCTCAAAGGGTACCACGGTGGCATGGTAAACTTTTACCACTTCGTTGTTACTGGCAAGCAGCCAACAGATGGGCCACGGATTAAAGGCGCGCACCCAACGCTCTAGTACTGCGGCGGGTTGCTGCCAGTCCAACTGAGCTTCTTCTTTACTTAACTTGGTGGCGTAAGTGGCTAATTGCGCATCTTGAACCTGGGCTTGTGGCAGCAGGTCAGTGAGTTGGTGTAGGGTATCTAACAACGCCGGCGGCCCTAACTCGGCCAGCTTGGCATACAAGGACGCGGAAGTATCGCTTGGACGGATCGGTAACCGTCGTTCGAGTAATACCGGGCCGGTATCAAGACCCGCCTCCATCAACATGATAGCAACGCCAGTTTCGCTATCGCCAGCCCATAGGGCCCGCTGAATAGGTGCTGCACCACGCCAACGAGGCAACAAGGAACCGTGCACATTGATGCAGCCATAGCGTGGTAAATCAAGCACAGCTTGGGGCAAGATGATGCCATAGGCAACCACCACCATCACATCGGCCTGATAATCTGCTAAGGTTTGTTTTGCTGATTCTGATTTAAAAGATTGCGGCTGCTCAATCGTCAGTTGATGCGCTAGCGCTAACTCTTTGACGGTGCTGGCCTGTAATTTCTTACCCCGCCCAGCCGGGCGATCTGGCTGAGTGTAAACAGCCACCACCTCGATGGTGTCATCCTTAAGTAATGCCGCCAGATGTTGCGCTGCAAAATCTGGCGTACCAGCAAAAACTACGCGCAGCTTATTGGCCATATAAACGAGCTTCTTTCTCTAATTTTTTGCGAATGCGATCACGTTTTAACGGCGATAGATAATCGACAAACAATTTACCATCAAGATGGTCAATCTCGTGCTGAATGCAAATAGCTAGCAAGCCTTCAGCGGTAAGACTGAAAGATTCACCGTTTTTATCCAACGCTTGCACTGTTACTTTGCCGGCACGCTCAACATTGGCGTAGACTCCAGGAAAGGATAAACAGCCTTCTTGATTGGTAAAATGGCCTTCTTGTGCTGTAATCTCAGGGTTAATGAAGACGAGGGGTTCGTTCTGATCTGGGCTGCAGTCGGCCACAAACAAACGGCGGTGAATATTCACCTGAGTAGCAGCTAGGCCAACGCCTTCAGATTCGTACATGGTTTCAAACATGTTGTCGATGTCAGCACGCAGGGCATCATCTACCTGCGCAATAGGCTGTGCGACAGTGCGTAAACGCTCGTCGGGATATTTTAAAATTGTTAATTTAGTCATAACCTGTCATTCGCTTGTTTCATATTGGCTAATTTTAACGTAATTTGAGGTTAAACACACGGTTTTACAATGGAGCTCCCCATGACTAAGAAGCATTATTGTACGATTGCGGCTATCGGCTTTTTCAGCCTTAGTTGCCATTCTGCGTTAGCTTCTGCACCGCTGGTTGATTCACAACCGCTACCACAGCCCGCTGTGGGGGCTGAAAGTCGGGGGACGCTGGTGCAAATTAAGCAAGGCGCACCAACCGAATACGTGGTGAAAAAAGGCGATACCTTATGGGATATCTCAGCACTCTTTCTTGATGATCCATGGCTATGGCCCGAGTTATGGCGGATAAATACTGACATCGCCAATCCACATCTCATTTACCCAGGCGACAAATTGTATTTGGTATGGGTAGATGGGCGACCTCAGCTTACTCGCAAACCGCAGCGGACCCTCTTACCTGAGGGTACAGTACAAGCAAAACGACAGCCGATTCCAACCTTTGCGCGCGATATGTTAGAACCATTACTTACGGAACATCGCTTGGTAAGTGCTGAACACTTGGCTCAGCTACCGGTGATTGTCGGCGACAATCGCGGTGCCCCCCGAGTGAACGGCTTAGCGCCAGTCTTTATCGATGCTGCTGCTGGACAACTTGAGCAGCAAGAATATGCTATCTTCACCCCGGTCGCAGAGTTAGCCCAGGGGCAACTGTTACGCTTAGTAGCCAACGTCCAAATTACCCATGCGCAAGATGGCTACTGGCAAGGGGAGGTTAGTAAGTTACAACGCGAAATTCGCCGCGGCGATGTGCTCCTGCCGCTAACGCCTACCGAGCTACCCGAGCTGATAGTTCCTAGTAATGGAGCCGTCCCTATGGGGCACATTATCGGGTCTTTAAATGAGCGCCGTGAGCAAGGTAAGTTTGATTTGGTCGTGTTAGACCAAGGCCGAGCAGAAGGTGTTACTACCGGACAAATGTATCGTGCCGTACGCGCGGGTACTCGGGTGTTTGTCGATGGCGAATCCATCAGTTTAGTGAACCCTTATAAACCCAGCCACGCTATTTCATCGCTGTGGCGAACCACTGCTGAACTGCCGCTGCAACAAACCGCTGAGCTGATGGTCTTGCAAGTGCAGGAGCATAGCAGCTTTGCCATTGTGTTGAGGGCACCAGAATGGTTGCGGGTTGGGGCTACCTTTTTACCCATGCAGGTGGCTGCAATGCAGCGCTAAGCTGGGCTTAGCTCGCTTTTTTACAATTTCAATTGCAAGGATGCAAAGCAATGATGGCACAGGATCATCGCGGTATTTTATTACTCGCTTTTGGCAACGGTAAGCTCCGACGAGAATGTCGCAAAGCCAGCTCATTTACTAACGCCATCGAGCTGGCGCAGAGGTCACCGCACGCAGCTGACGTGGTCATTGAAGCGGCGCACGTGGCCAGGTTAGAGCGTTGGCTTGAATTACCGCAAACCCAGGTTGTGAGTTATTTTGACGCCTCCTACCCAGAAGCTCTACGCTATGTAAGTCAGCCCCCATTAGTGTTGTTTTGTCATGGAGATGTGGCGCTGTTGCAGTGCTGCGCTGTTGCTATTGTCGGCAGCCGCAATGCTAGCCCTACCGGGCAACATACAGCGGATTATTTTGCCCGTGGTTTAGCGAGTAGTCAGGTAGTGATTATTAGTGGGCTCGCCATGGGGATAGATGCCGCCGCCCATCGTGGTGCGTTGGCGACTGGCCGCACCATTGCGGTACTAGCGGGTGGGCCAGACGTTTACTACCCAGCCCGAAATCGGCAACTACAACAACAGATCGCGCAAGCGGGCTTACTCGTTTCAGAGTTCGCGCCCGGAGTACCAAGTAAGCGCGATCATTTTATCCGTCGCAACCGTATTATCGTCGCCTTAGCCCAGTTGGTGTTGGTGGTAGAAGCCAAACCACGGAGCGGTTCGCTGAATACAGCAAAACAAGCCCTTGAGCAAAATCGTAGCCTCTTTGCCGTGCCCGGAAGCATTTGGGACCAAGGAATGGGGGGCTGTCTGATGTTATTGCAACAAGGTGCAGGGTTAGCGATGTCGATTAATGATGTGCGGCAAGAATTGAATTTACCAAGTTTGCCCCCATCTACTTCAGCAGAGGACGAAATTAATTCGCAACCGAGCTTGGCAAACACGCAATTGTTGGCTAATGTGGGCAATGAGGTCACTTCAATAGATACCATAGTAGCGCGCAGCAAACTTCCAGTTGCGATTGTATCAGAGCAACTGGTATTGCTTGAATTAGAAGGGAGAGTGACTTCTGTTGCCGGCGGCTACATAAAAGTGGGGAGGCGCTAACCATGTTTGATATCCTCATGTATTTATTTGAAAACTACATTCATTCTGATATGGAAGTAGTCGTGAATCATGATGAGTTAACCGATGAGTTAACTCGGGCGGGATTTCATCGGCAAGAAATTCAGAAAGCTTTAGCATGGTTAGAGCGCTTAGCTGATCTGCAAGAAAGCGATCTGAAGGCGGGTCTGAATCGTAGTCAAAGCAAATCGACGCGGGCTTACACAGCAGAAGAAGTAGCTCGAATTGATTGCGCCAGCCGCGGCTTTATCATGTACCTAGAAAATCTTGGGGTGTTGGATTTTGCTACCCGAGAAATGGTCATCGATAGAGTGATGGAGCTCGATGCAAAAGAGTTCACTCTAGATGATTTAAAGTGGGTGGTGTTGATGGTGTTGTTCAACGTGCCCGGCCATGAAGATGCCTATAATCAAATGGAAGGTTTGTTGTTTGAAGAGCCAGATGGTTTATTGCATTAAATGAGTGACAACTTTCTAGAGCCCCAAGCACTCGGAGTTCCTTGCCCCAAGTGTCAGCGAGATTTACAACTCAAAAAAGGCCGCTATGGCCTTTTTGTTGGTTGTAGTGGTTATCCCGCTTGTGATTACATGACTGCCGCAGATTTCGATCCCGGTACCGATGCCCGCTGTCCTGAATGCCAGCAAGGTAAGATGGTACAAAAAACTAGCCGCTTCGGTCATTCCTTTTATGCTTGCGATCAATACCCCTCATGTCGTTATTCCGTGAAGTTACCGCCGGTGGCAGAAATTTGCCCGAGTTGTGGTTACGGGTTGTTATTACGCAAAAAAACCAGTGCGGGTGAGCGCCTAATTTGCGCAAAAGATACCTGCGACTACAAATCTCCAGTAAAATAATCCGCAGTTTTAGCGTTAGCGAGAAAGAACATGTTAGACAGTGAACAATGGCTAGCAGCCAAGCAAGCGTTTCAAGCTGGGCAGGTGTTGGCTTATCCTACTGAAGCCGTATTTGGGTTAGGTTGTGATCCTCGTAATGAAAGTGCAGTGCGCGCTGTACTTGCCTTAAAACAGCGCCCTGAAAGTAAAGGCTTGATTCTTTTGGCTGCCGATTACAGTCAGTTGGTGCCCTATGTTGATGATCTTGCGATTCCACAGGATAAGCGGTTTGCGGTGTTCTCAAACTGGCCAGGTGCCGTCACTCTATTATTGCCGGCAGCCGCTAATGTCCCAGAATGGCTGCGTGGCGACCATAATCAAATTGCGGTACGTGTAACCGCACATGAACCAGCGCGGCAGTTATGTAAGGCACTCGGCTCAGCAATCGTTTCGACCAGCGCCAATCGCTCCGGGCAGCCAGCCTTAACCACAGCTGCGCAAGTAACAGCAGAGTTTGGTGAGGGAGTGGCGTGGGTGATGCCTGCGGATGTGGGCGGAGCAAGTAAGCCGTCACGTATCATCGACCCTTTAACCCAGCAGGTAATACGAGATTAATCATGCCAGATTCGATGTTAGAGCAAGTAAAAGCCTATTTAACTAATCTTCAAGACCAGATCACCGAAGCATTGGAACAGGCAGATGGAAGCGGGCAATTCACCGAGGATGCTTGGCAACGCCCTGGTGGCGGTGGTGGGCGCTCGCGGGTGTTACGTGATGGTGCCGTATTAGAACAAGGCGGGGTGGGTTTTTCGCATGTGTATGGCGAACAAATGCCAGCATCTGCTACGGCGCATCGACCTGAGTTAGCTGGTCGTAACTTTAATGCCTGTGGGGTGAGTTTAGTGATGCACCCGCGTAATCCCTACGTACCTACCAGCCATGCTAACGTGCGCTTTTTTATTGCCGAAAAAGCGGATGCAGAACCGGTATGGTGGTTTGGAGGCGGGTTTGACCTAACTCCGTTTTACGCCAACGATGAAGATATTAAGCATTGGCATCAAGTTGCTTATGAGGCCTTGCAGCCCTTTGGTGATGATTTATACCCAGCCTATAAACAATGGTGTGATGAGTATTTCTATTTGAAGCACCGTGGCGAAACACGCGGCGTTGGTGGTTTATTTTTTGATGATTTGAACGAACGAGGATTTGATGAGAGCTTTGCCATCATGCGAGCCGTTGGCGATGCCTATTTAGCGGCCTATTTGCCGATTATCTCCCGCCGTAAAGACATGCCTTATGGCGAGCGCGAGCGGCAATTTCAGCTCTACCGTCGTGGCCGCTATGTTGAGTTCAATTTAGTCTGGGATAGAGGGACTTTGTTTGGCTTGCAAACCGGCGGCAGAACCGAATCTATCTTAATGTCGATGCCACCGTTAGTGCGTTGGGAGTATGGTTATCAACCAGAACCAGGCTCACCTGAAGCTCGGCTCTATGAGGATTACCTTAGGCCGCGCGATTGGCTCGCCGAACTTTAATCGGTATTTATCATGTGATGAGCCAGTGCCGTGTAACGACTTTTTAGCTGCATCTTCAGTAAATCATCGTGCACTTGCTCATCTAAAACTTGATACATACACATCAACCATTGATCGCGCATGGCTTCGTCTATGCGAAAAGGCAGGTGCCGTGCCCGTAGCCGAGGATGCCCATATTTTTCTTCGAAGAGTGCCGGGCCACCCAGCCAACCACTAAGAAACTCGAAAAATTTCTGCCGAATTTGGGTGAGGGGTTGTGGATGCATGGCCAACAGTTCAGCTGCGCGTGGGTCTGTTTCCATGATATCGTAAAAACGCTCAGCCATAGCTCGTACGGCGTGTTCACCGCCAAGCTGATGATAGAAACTACTATCTGGGGCTGCTTTCTTTTGCGAACGGAGAAAATTAAACATGGCGCTTTTTACCGTAGTTGGAAATCCAATTGCACAAAGCCTATCGCCACAAATCCATCAATTATTTGCTGAACAAGCGCAAGTAAGCCTCAACTATTCGCGCAGTTTAACATCTCCGGCACAGTTCTCACGAGCTGTTGCGGCATTTTTTCGCAGTGGCGGCGCAGGAGCCAATGTAACGTCACCGTTCAAACAACAAGCCTATCAGTTGGTGACCCATGTTACAGCTCGAGCGGCCAGTGCTGGCTCGGTGAATACCATAGTTGCACTCGGACACGGCCAATTATTGGGAGATAACACGGATGGCTACGGATTGGTGCGTGACTTACAGCGCTTAGGGTTTGATCTGACCCAGTTAACTATCGTGCTGCTCGGTGCGGGGGGAGCAAGCCGTGGCTGCTTACAGCCTTTGCTAGATGCTGGCGCGGCTAACTTAGTGTTAGCTAATCGAACGCTTAGTAAGGCTCAGCAATGCGTGGAAGGCCTTGAGCATGCGCGCCTTAGTGTTGCTAGCTTAGCCGAACTGGAGAACCAGCTAGAACCCTTACAACAACCCTATCTGTTAATCAATGCGACGAGTGCTGGTCTTCATGGTGATCAACTGGCCTTAGCGCCCGCGATATTTGCCCAGGCAACGGCTTGTTATGATATGAGTTATAGCCCAAATCCTAGTCTGCTCACGCCTTTTCGCCAGCAAGCACAGAAAGCAGGAGCACCACGCACCTTTGATGGGCTAGGGATGTTGATTGAGCAGGCGGGCCTGGCGTTTCAGTTATGGCATCAGGGGATAGAACTTGATACTAGGCTGGTACATCAGCGCTTACAGCAACAACTGCAACAATGATAGGATTAGTCACGCAACACAATATTGGGGCTTAAATCGACATCACCTTCATGGTTTACGGTCGCAAACTCACTGCCGCGCCTAACCACAGCAAGCGGACCTGCCTCGGTGTTGCGAATAAAGGTGAGGTCATAGCCAAACTTCTGTAACTGGTAGACACCAAATTTCTGGTCCATCGAGAGGCGTTCCCACCATTCTGACTGATTCAATGCAATACGTCGGCGCTCAAAATCTTCAAGTTGCCGAAGTTCTTCTGTGCTGAGTTTCATTGATTCAGTTTCCATAACACCACGTGCGTAGCTAGTTACCCAAGTTTGGCGCAAGTATAACCTATGGATGATAGGTTGATCAGCTTTGGCCACTGTCATCTTAAAACAATAGTATAGATCAGATATCGCCGAACTATGACAGTGAGTATATACGAAAACTAAGCAAATGTTGATTCCTTTTAAATTTATAAGGAAATCAGCAAGGTTAAAAAATGATCTAAAAAGATCAAAAATTAGGCTGGTATTCCATTTTCTTTATGGTAGTCTTTCAGACCGGTTAGCAAAAAACCGCATAAGCTTAGCGCCCATTTGGCTGTAGCTTTAAATCAGTTTCCACAACTGAAAGAAAAATAAAAATAAAACGCAGTTATGGGGATTTCTAGTTCGTAACCCCTTGTTTTAAAAGCCCTTGATTCAAAAATGCACACCAGAGGTTGATTGCCTTTAGCTGGTGCGATAGGTCGTTGCACACAGACTTATGCACAGGTTGTCCACATTTGTATTCAAGTTGAGCTAAGGTATCATTCTGGCGTCTTAACGGCGCCTGTGGCATCCTAGCAACACGACTGGCATAACACCTATGCACCCTAAAGCAACTAAGCTCAAGTAGAGACACATCATGGCTGAAGTTCCAAAGAATCCATTCATATTAGTTGATGGCTCATCTTATTTATTTCGCGCATATTATGCGCCGCCGCATATTACCACCGCAGCAGGTGAGCCAACTGGAGCCATTTATGGTGTCGTTAATATGCTACGCAGTTTATTGAAGAAATATCAGCCATCGCATATGGCCGTTGTTTTTGACGCCAAAGGCCCCACGTTCCGAAATGACATGTATGCTGAGTACAAGGCTAATCGGCCACCTATGCCTGATGACCTACGTCAGCAGATTCAGCCGTTACACGACATAGTACGGGCATTGGGATTACCCTTGCTGTGTATTGATAATGTAGAAGCTGATGACGTGATTGGTACCCTTGCTCGTCAAGCCGGTGAGGAGGGTCGTTTTACCTTGATCAGTACCGGTGACAAAGACATGGCGCAATTGGTGAATGACCATGTCATGTTGATTAATACCATGACGGATACCTTATTAGACCAAGCGGGTGTCGTTGCTAAATACGGGGTTGAACCTGAACAAATCATCGATTATTTGGCCTTGATGGGCGATAGCTCAGATAATATTCCAGGGCTACCTAAAGTAGGTGAAAAAACCGCATTAGCCATGTTAACAGGTATGGGTTCGATCGATGCGATGCTGGCCGACCCTGATGCGCTAGCACAACTAAGTTTCCGTGGGGCAAAGACCATGCCCGACAAGCTGCGTGAGCATTGCGATATTCTTAAGCTCTCGCGTGAATTAGCTACCATTAAGCTTGATGTAGCCCTAGATTTTACTCCAGATCAACTAGCGATAAAGCCGGCCGATCAGGAGCAGTTGGTAAGCTTGTATCAAAGGTATGAATTTAAACGCTGGTTAGCCGAGGTCTTAGCTGAAGGTGCTAGCACGGACCAAGCGCTCGGATTGGCTGCAACTCCGGCAGCGGCCGCTGCTGCACCAACAGCAGGAGCGCCATTCCAACCGGACCAATATCAGCTTATAACAAGCATGCCCCAGTTGCAGCAGTGGTTGGAGAAATTACAGCAGTCCGAGTATTTCGCGGTTGATACCGAAACTACTAGCTTGAATTATATGGAAGCTGAACTGGTGGGTATGTCTTTTGCGACTTCGGCAACCGAGGTTTGCTATATTCCATTAGCTCATGATTATCCCGGTGCTCCAGAGCAGCTAGACCGAGCCGAGGTCTTAGCTCTGTTTAAACCTTTGCTAGAAGACACAAAACGCCAAAAGATTGGTCAAAACCTGAAATATGACAGCCATATTCTACACCGCTATGGGATTAAATTAGCGGGTATCAAGAACGATACCATGCTCAATAGTTACGTCTTGAACAGTGTGGCATCACGCCATGACATGGATAGCCTAAGCTTGCAGTTTCTTGGTCACAAGTCTATCTCGTTTGAAGAGATTGCTGGTAAAGGTGCCAAACAGCTCACTTTTAATCAAATTGCTTTAGAACAAGCCGCACCTTATGCCGCTGAAGATGCCGATGTCACCTTGCGCTTGCATCAACAGTTGTGGCCCCAAGTTGCTGATGTGACAGAGCTTAAGTCAGTGTTAGAAACCATCGAACTGCCACTCGTGCCAATCCTTGTGGCTATGGAGCAACAAGGCGTGCAAATCGATGCTCAGCAGTTAGCGCTACAAAGTCATGAGATAGCTAAAGAATTACAGCAGTTAGAAACGCAAGCTTATGAGATTGCGGGCGAGACTTTTAATTTAAGCTCTACCAAGCAACTCCAGACGATTTTATTTGAGAAACTGCAAATTCCAGTGCAGAAAAAGACGCCCAAGGGTGCACCCTCGACAGCTGAAGACGTGCTGCAAGAATTAGCCTTAGATTATCCGCTACCAGATATTATTCTACGCCACCGTGGCCTAAGTAAGCTGAAATCAACCTACACGGACAAGCTACCTAAGATGGTGAATCCCCGTACCGGACGTATTCATACTTCTTACCATCAGGCGGTAACTGCCACCGGTCGTTTGAGTTCAAGTGATCCTAACTTGCAGAATATTCCTATTCGAAATGAAGCCGGGCGGAGAGTTCGTAAAGCTTTTACCGCGCCTGCGGGTTACTCCATTATGGCTATCGACTACAGTCAAATTGAGCTGCGTATTATGGCTCATTTATCGCAAGACCCAGCTTTGGTTGAGGCGTTTTCTAAAGGTCGGGATATTCATAAAGCTACAGCCGCAGAAGTTTTCGGTGTCGCCTTAGATGCTGTCACTAGCGAACAGCGGCGTCGCGCGAAAGCGGTTAACTTTGGCTTGATCTACGGCATGTCAGCGTTCGGTTTAGCCCGTCAACTGGATATTCCGCGTCATGAAGCTCAGCTGTACATGGATAAGTATTTTGACCGCTTTCCTGGAGTGCTGCGGTACATGGAAGAAACCCGCGAACAAGCCAAACGAGATGGTTACGTGAAAACTATCTACGGACGTAGACTGCACTTGCCAGAAATCAAAGCTCAAAATGCGATGCGCAGAAAGGCCGCTGAGCGAGCCGCGATCAACGCCCCAATGCAGGGCTCTGCTGCGGATATTATTAAGCGTGCGATGATAGCGGTGGCTGATTTTATCGAGACAGAAGCGACGACTGACGATGTTCGAATGATCATGCAAGTACATGATGAATTGGTCTTTGAAGTAAAAACCGACAAGGTCGCAGACTATCAAGCTAAGCTGGTAGCAGTGATGGAGCAAGCCGCGGAACTACAAGTGCCATTGATAGCCGAAGCTGGGGTAGGCGACAACTGGGATGAAGCCCATTAATTTTAAATCCTTTAAAAACAAATATTTATGAGATTATTGGCAAATTAAACAAAAAAAATTCAGGTTTTTGGAACTTATCAAAATTTAGCCAGTCTGAATTAGTGAAAGGCGCATTAAACGAGTTTTTAAGTGTCGTTTGATTAACCTTTCAGAGATGTTCTCTCCCTGGATTGTAGTATGACTTTTGCCCGGCCTTGTGCCGGGCTTTTTCTTTTCTAAGCGAGGTTAAAGCGGCTTTTTACGCGACCGGCGATTGGCAATCCAAACACCGAATAAAATAGCAGCCATACCAAACCCATGGGCCATTAAGAACGGCTCACCATCAAGTACGCCTAAAATGAGGGCAACAATCGGAATCAGGTAGGTGACTGAACTAGTAAAGGTGGTGTCGGTTAATTTCACGACCGTGTTAAAGATAACCAGAGCTGCTGCCGTACCTACAATACCCAGCACTAATACCGCCGCCAAGGATAGCTGAACGCTCTCAAAATCGCTCACTTGGGCGATGAATGGCGTGGCAAACAGCAGATACAACAAAGCTGGTGGCGCTACTAGAAATAACGACACGCCAGTAATGGTTAGCGCACTAAGATCAGGAATATGGTGTTTGATGAGGTTTAAATTGAGGCCGTAACACACGGTGGCAGCAAGAATCAGTAATCCATACTGATTAAACGCAAACGCTCCGGCTTCTCCTGCAGTTACGAGTAGCGTCGTACCTACTAAACCTATAGCAATACCTAACCATTGTTGCGGCTTTGCTACTTGCTTGAAAATAAAGACCCCTATCACAAGGGTCGCAAGCGGAGTAAAGGTATTGAGGACGCCGGTAACGCCGCTGGGTAACTGAGTTTGAGCGAAGGCGAATAGAAAGGCTGGAATAAAACTACCAACCAAGCCAACACTTATGAGCTTGGGCCAATGATGACGCTGCACATTATGCACTCGCTTCACTATGAGCGGAAGCAGTACCAAGCCAGCTGAGGCAATTCGCAACGCAGCCAACTGATCTGGACTAAAAGTGAGCAACCCTTTTTTGATCAACAAAAACGAGCTGCCCCAAATCAGGGCCAAAAGTAACAGCAGCAACCAAGCCTTTAATGGCGGTACCTCAGGAGACTGTGTGCTATTCATGATCCGGTGATACTGACTCCGTGTCCAAGCTGTCATCAAGCTCTACAGCTTCGTCAACGACGGGCTGATTTAACCAGTCACTCAGTTTTGCCTCAACTGCTGGCAGGCCTAAGCGATTCAGCGATGAGAACATTTCAATGGTGATGTCACCACCAAACACCATAGCGGCCTCGCGTGCCTGTAATAAGGTTGACTTACGGGCTCCTGGTTTAAACTTGTCCGCTTTGGTAAGCAGCACCAGCACCGGGATTTCGCTCTCGGTGGCCCAATGCAATAATTCTTGATCGACATCACGGTAGGGGTGACGGATATCCATCAATAATACGAGGCCTTTGAGCGAGCGACGCTTTTGTAAATACTCGCTTAGCGCTTGTTGCCATTTTTCTTTGATCGCAATCGGTACTTTTGCGTATCCATAACCAGGTAGGTCAATAAGACGCTTACCCGGAAGTACCTCAAATACGTTGATTAGTTGGGTGCGGCCAGGAGTCTTACTGGTGCGAGCCAGCGCCTTCTGCCGTGTGATAGTGTTTAATGCGCTAGATTTACCGGCATTAGAACGCCCAGCAAAAGCAATCTCGACCCCTGAGTCATCAGGTAATTGTCGAATATCGGCTGCGCTGGTGATAAATTTTGTTGGTTGAAAGTTTAATATGGTGCTCATAGACGTGCCAGACCTCAATAGAAAGCGTATACTAGCATGATTAGGCGTTTAATCCTTACAACTTTTGTGTAAAATAGCGTCTGTTACAACATCCAGAGCAGAGATATCGATCATGAAAAAAATTGCATTGTTCGTAGGCCTCTACGTTGGTTTGACCGGGTTTGCCATGGCGGCTACTGGTAATGCCGAAGCAGGTCAACAAAAAGCCGCCGTATGTGCCGCATGTCACGGACCTGATGGTAATGCTCCATCGGATATGTACCCGAAAATTGCGGGTCAGCATGAAGGGTACCTGTTTAAACAATTAAAAGATTATAAGCTAGCTGCTGAAACCGGCGGCTCGCAAGGCCGTGCTAACGCAATCATGCAGGGCCAAGTAATGATGTTAAGTGAGCAAGACATGGCTGACTTGGCGGCTTTCTATGCTGGTAAAGACATGAGCGGTGGCGAAGCACCTGAAGATGTCATTGCTGCCGGTAAAAAGCTATTTATCGCTGGTGATGAAACTCGTGGTATTGCAGCTTGTGCAGCTTGTCATGGTCCGCGTGGCGACGGCATGGGTTTAGCTAATTTCCCAGATATTTCTGGTCAGCATGCGGCTTATATGAAACAACAGTTAGAATTGTTCCGCAGCGGTGAACGTGCCAACGATATGAACAATATGATGCGTGACGTTGCCAGTAAACTGACCGATAAAGATATTGAAATTTTGTCTCAATACATCCAAGGCTTGTACTAAGCCTAGCGGATAACGCACAAAATATGAGCAAAAAGGGCAGCTTGATAGCTGCCCTTTTTATTTTTTTGTTGCATTTAAATGACTGTTAAACCCGCGTAAAATAACGATTTGTCAATTATGGTTATATGAAATGCCTTTCTTATAACATAAAAGTCATTGATTAAATTTTGTGAATCAGTAGTCTGAATGCCATTGAAATCAAGCAAGCCCACGTGATTAGTGGCATAGCGAGAATCAAGCGGGTTATTAATTAAGGCAAGAATGACCCCAAAAGGTTCAAGTAGAAAAGAATAATAATCCAGGGAATAACAACACGGCCAGGAGGCCGCCTTTTAACCAAGCACAATAAAAATAACAGAGCTCGGTTAATGCGCTTAACATAATAACAATAATAATAAAAAGCTCAGGGACGTTATAATTAAAAACAAGGAAGATAGTGACAACCGTTCTCGAAAATCGCACGTGCGCTGTGTGGAAAGATGAGAATAAATCAGGCGATGGCAACATCGCCTTTTTTATTGCCGCCAAGATAAGGTAAACTAGTAGCCAGTTTATTCACTTCCACAGTTGGAATGGCACTATATGACACGCCGTAAAAAAACCCGCAAAACAGGGCCATTAGCCCCTTCAAAACGCGTTATTCCCGAGTGGGAAAAGAGCAAACCCGATGCCTCAGGCGCGCACGCTGGCAAAGGTCGTAAACCTGGGAGTAGATTCAACGTTGCACCAGCCAGTAAAGCTCAGGCAACGGCTCAGGCTAATGTCCATGATCCACGGTTAGGTAGTAAAAAACCCATCACCCTTATGGCCGCAGATGCAGTGGCACCCGTAGTACCAAGTTTTGACCGTAAAGCAGCTATGGCGGAACTCGCAGCCATAGAAAATGATGAGCGGTTGCAGGATCTATTGGACCGTTTAGATGAAGGCGATGAACTATCTGTAGCTGAATCTCGTTATGTAGATGAACGTACCACGCGCTTTGAGCAACTAGCAGAGCTATTGGGCTTAGATCTAAACGACGATGAGGATGATGATGATTGATGCAAACATGCCCTGGTGGGGTTGGCTAATACTTGTTGCTGGGGTTCTGATCATTGCCGGCTTAGCTTTTTATGCTGGACGTTTGATTGCGCAAGTCAAGCTTCAGCGGCGTCAGTTGGATCAGCGTCGCGATGAAGCCCTAGCGGGACGTAATGAGCGCCTGCTAGAAAGCATTGTGACCATCGCCAAGGCCATGGAGCAGGGGCAATGTCCGCATTCTGAGGGGGCACTACGATTAGTGGTGCTGCTTGATTTGCGGGTCGAATCCAATACGGCAAAGTATGCTGAGCGTTATCCAGCGTTGCATGATATGTATGAACGGATTAAGCACATGCCTACTCATGACGCCCGCAAACAGTATCCAAAGCGAGAGATCCGTAAAATGGATCGCGAGCGTGAAGGCTATGAAGTGGAGCTAGAGCAGCAGATTTTGAATGATGTACGCCAGTTACTGAAGGACTTTGCTTAACTAGCAAAGTCCTGCAGTTTGCCAAACACGTTATTGCTTATAGACCTGCCCGTCTTTGATAACCAAATTGATCTCACTCATCAAGCTGATATCTTCAAGTGGATTACCTGGGACAGCAACCACATCGGCCTTATTGCCCACTTTAAGGGTGCCAATGTCACTTACTCCGAGTAGGGTAGCAGCTTCAGCCGTAGCAGCGCGAATGGCCTCAAGAGGTGGCATGCCAGCCTCAACCATGTACTGAAACTCACGATAGTTCTCGCCGTGGTCATAAACCCCCGCATCGGTACCAAAAGCTATTTTGACACCGTATTTATAGGCTTCAGCAAAGGTGTTTTGAATCTTAGGGCCAATCTCGGCAGCTTTAGGTCGCACTAACTCGGGAAAATAACCGTCTATCTTGGCGCGGTCTGCTACCGAACGTCCGGCGGTGATGGTTGGCACATAATAGACGTTATTCTTCTTCATCGCACGCATCACTTCTTTATCCATGTAGGTGCCATGCTCAATAGAGTCTACCCCGGCCTCAATGGCGCGTAACATGCCTTCTTTACCATGGGCGTGGACGGTGACTTTCATGCCGTAGTCTTTGGCAGTTGTTACAATTTCGCGCAGTTCATCCATCATGAACTGTGGATTGTGGCCACTTTTTGCAACACTCAAGACACCACCGGTTACGGTTAGTTTGATCAGATCCGCACCATCTTGATAGCGAGCTCTGACCGCTTTCCGTGCGTCATAGGGGCCATCAACGACACCATCCGCTGGGGTTGGTTGTTCATATAAGCCTTCTTTGGCACCATTGGT
The DNA here is from genome assembly GCF_050750165.1 of Pseudidiomarina sp. WS423. Taxonomy (NCBI): domain Bacteria; kingdom Pseudomonadati; phylum Pseudomonadota; class Gammaproteobacteria; order Alteromonadales; family Idiomarinaceae; genus Pseudidiomarina; species Pseudidiomarina sp. WS423. The sequence goes on from NZ_JBOJLN010000004.1 coordinate 61,251, forward strand.
GGGGTCTGCATGGCCGCCTGTGGTCGCAATGGATTTACCCGCTGAATAGATACGAGGACCTCGCACCTTACCAGCCTGAATAGCATCTCTTAAGGCGATACTGGCATTGTAGGAGTCACCTAGCTCGCGCACTGTGGTGAAACCTGCTAACAGCGTCTTCTCGGCATAGCTCACTGCATCTAGTGTGACATCCGCCGCGCTTTTGGTGAACTTATTCATGTAACTGCCAGGACCCAACTGCGAGGTAAGGTGAGTGTGCATATCAATAAATCCCGGCATAACAGTACTGTCTTTACGGTCGATGACGAGATCGCCAGCGGTAGCGGGTTTGTAGCCTTGTTCTATGCCAATGATACGGCCCTCATCAATAACAATAGTCATTTGTTGCTGTGGTTTATTTTGGGTGCCGTCTATTAAGGTTCCCGCATAGACCAGGGTGTCCGCGTAGGCGCTGCCTGATAGAGCTAAAAGGATTGAAGCTGATAGTAATGTACGCATGCTGTAGTCTCGCTGTTATTGTTGTTCTGCTGGTGCAACAGGTGCGCCAGTGCTGCCTGAGCGGCGGCTGACTTTCACCATAGCGCTGTCTTGGGGGTTAGGTCAAATGTTAGACAACAGTCCCACAAAAGCACTTGCTTAAGGTAACGCTAAAGAGCAACTTTTGTTATACTAGCCGTCGTTTAATTCTTACTGGCCACAACCCTATGTTTAAGCGTATTCGAGAAGATATTCGCAGTGTTTTCGCTCGCGACCCTGCGGCACGCAACAGTTTTGAAGTTCTGACGACCTATCCAGGCTTACACGCTATTTGGTGGCACCGTATGGCGCACAAATTGTGGGGTTGGCGGTTCTATTGGTTAGCGCGTTTTATTTCTACCTTAGCGCGCTGGCTTACTGGCGTTGAAATCCACCCAGGTGCGCGTATTGGGCGCCGTTTCTTTATTGATCACGGCATGGGTGTGGTGATTGGTGAAACTGCTGAAATTGGTGACGATGTAACCATTTATCATGGGGTTACTTTGGGCGGCACCAGTTGGAACCAAGGCAAACGCCATCCAACGCTAGCCGATGGGGTGGTGATTGGGGCAGGGGCCAAGGTCTTAGGCCCTATAACTATTGGTAAAAATGCGCGGATTGGCTCAAATGCGGTGGTCGTAAAAGATGTACCAGCTGAAAATACCGTCGTCGGCATTCCGGCGCGAGTAGCAGGCTCACCAGTCAATGCTGAAGTCACCAGGCGGCGCGAACAAATGGCTAAGCAATACGGCTTTGATGCCTACGCCATCTCAGCGGATAATCCGGACCCAGTAGCAACCGCCATTGGTCGCATGCTCGACCATGTGCATGTACTGGACCAGAAGGTTAGTGACTTATGCTGCGCAGTAAACAAGCTAGGTGGTAATGTCTGCGAAGAAATACCCCAAGTGCAACTGGACGATGAAGATTTTATTGATGCTGAAAAAGCAGCTGCAGAGCAGCGCAAGCGCGAACAGCACTAACATCTCTGGATCGGCACCTTTGGATCGGCGCCTTTGAATATGGGTCTTTAGACGAAAAAAAGCCGCTCATTGATTATATATAGTACCTTGAACTATGTATATTGTGTATTAAGGCAGAGAAATCTGCCTTTTTATTTGACAACAAACACTTTAGCATTATAGTGTATTGTATGTTTTATGTGTATAAAGGAATGAACCTTGTCATCGGTTAAAGTCAAAGCAACTATCGTAGAAGATAATACTGGCATTAAAAGTCAGCTCCCCATCTTGATCACCGAACAAGGTGAAGTTGGTTCAGTTACCGATTACTTGCTAAAGATGGAAGCTGATGGTGCTAGTAATGCTTTAATGAATGGTTTTATACAAGCCACTTCTTTGCTCTTGGATTACATGGAAGCCAACAAAGGATTATTTGAAGATCCTAAAATGCTATTCCAAACCTTTGCTAAGCGTCTTTACACAGGCACCATCGGTGAAGATGGTTTAGATCCCTCTGGCTTGTACTGGGTGCCAAGCTCAACTGATAACGTCAATAAACATATTCATCGATTAACGGCATTTACTGATTGGCTGGCTAACAAGCTTGGCGAAGAGTCAATGAACCCTTTGCGAGATGCCACACCTCATGAGCAACGCTTGAATTATGCGGCATGGTATCGAAAAAACCAAAATGACTTCCTTGGGCATATTGAAGATAAAACCGTTAATAGAACCATCCGTAAAGCTCGCACAATGAAAGGACGCACTCCATTGATGAAAGCCGAAGACGATGCTTTAGCATTCCCAGATAAGCATTGGGAATCATTCTATAAAGATGGTATTGGCGGAGCAAAAGATCCGCGAGTTGCGTTGAGAGATAAGCTTATGTTGCTCTTAATGCACGGTGGCGGTTTGCGTGAAAGCGAAGCTATTATGCTGTGGGTGACTGATGTACTTGAAGATCCGTATGACCCTGAAAAAGCGATAGTTCGAATTTACAACGAAGTCGATGGTAAAGCACCCGAAGGTTGGCGTAGTCGCTCAGGGACAAAAACCAGAGAAGCCTATTTACAAGAAAAATACGCTCGTATACCACGCAAACGAATGAAAGGCACGGCATACGTTGGCTGGAAAACAAGAGTTGTAGACCATCGAGATAACTACATACAAGTTCAGTGGTTTCCAACGGATTATGGCAAGGTTTTTATGTCACTGTGGAAGAGTTATCAAAAATATCGAGCCAGTATTGACTGCCATCACCCCTATGCGTTCATTTCATTCCATCACAGCGCCCTTGGAAACCCATACACTTTGAATGCGTTTCACCAAAGCTATGCAGCGGGATTAAGGCGCATTGGCTTAGAGCCAAACAAATCGGAAGGGTTCGACCCGCACGGTCATCGTCATAGCTATGGCAGACGCTTAGAGCGTTCAGGACTTAACCCGTTGGTGATACGACGATGTATGCACCATAAATCACTGGAGTCTCAAGTTCCCTACACAGGTAAAGGGCAGCAGGAAATTTCCGATGAACTCAACAAGGCCACGCTACAACTGGCAAATCCTGAATCCAAAGTCAAAGCGCTCGACTGGAAAGAGTTGGTCGAGCATGGTTTTGACGACATTGACCCGCAAGGGTATTTCACAGGTAAGCACCCCAAATTGCGAGGTAAATAATGGCTAGAACTAAAGGCAGAAAAAATGACGGACGTGCATCGGACTTAACGTTTAAATGGATGCTCACCACCCTTGGCCCTGAGTGGGAGCAATGGCAGGAATTAGCCGCTGAGTGGATGGCGACACAGCATGCGGGGGTTAACGACAAGCGTAACGCGTTGAGCCGTTTTTTTGAGTCCTACCTGTTAGAGTGCGCTCCCTATGCAACTGATATTGGTCTGTTTTTCAAGGGCTACAATGGCCATATCTGCTCCACTGAAGAGCTAGAAGCTACTGTGAGAAAAACTCTTAACTCCCCCGAGGAAGTATCAAAATCTATCAACCACCCCTGTGACTTCATTAATTACGTCATTGAACATCATCTATCTGAAGAAGATGATAGCGGCAACTTAATGCCACTGGTTCGCAATCCGCTGAGCAAAATTAAGAAGCAATCCTCACACACTGAAACCGTACGTAACCCACTTCCGTATCGCTACATCCAAGACCTGCGCCAAATTCTGTGTCCATTGCCAGACAAAGCGGAACTGACAGTGATTGAGCAAAACCTACCACAAGGCGAGTCGTTACTGCCTAGCTATCACTACCGCCATTTCAAGCATTGGGCATGGGCACAAGAGCAGACAGGGCAAGGCAAAGTAGGTCAAAGTGGCGACTGGTTCGAGGTCGAGCCTGACTTGATTGATAAAACCGACCCCGATTGCGTGTGGCGCACCAAAGAAGTGACTAGAGATAATAAAAGAATCACCCTCCACCAAATCTGGTCACCTGTCAAAGCGATGGTTATATTTATGAAGCTGCATCTGCCACTGCGCACCTATCAAGTGCGTATGTTAGACAGTGGTGAAGCGGATACGTGGCGTTATGAAAGCGGTCATTGGAAGCTCAATGACAAGCATGACTTTGCGCTCGGTAGCGAAAAACGCCCTTTTGGTAAAGGCATCTTTCGCCGTATCCATGACACTATGACAGGCCAGTATTCCACAGGTTTATATATCAACACCAACAAAACCGCTGACCAAAATAAAGACGAACTTGAGCGGGGTTACATCATCCCTTGGCAGAATGAGGAAGTATTATATTGGCTGGAAAAACTGCGTAACTGGCAGGAAAAATATAACCCTATAGTTAAGCCAACAGACTGCACCGCACTGCTAAGGAAACATATTTCGAAAAAGAAGTCACAAACCCAGCTAGAGAGCATGGGTGAAGTCGCCTTTCTCTTTCGGGATGCGTCAGCGAAAGGAGAAGATAAATACAAACCAATTTGTGGGGATGCGAATATAGCACATTTCTGGTATCAATTGTTACTGGAATTGGAAAACCAGCTCGCTGAGCAAGGTAATACGCTTGATAATGGAGAGCGACTTAAACTGGTTGTGGATTACCCAGAAGACACTAACGAAAGGGCTAAGGTTGCCACAAATTTCCCCCTGCACAGCTTGCGTGTATCGCTGATAACTGCCTACACGATGGATACCCAATTGCCACTACCTGTCATATCCAAACTACTGGCAGGGCACTCACGTATCCTAATGACCATCTATTACAACAAAATCACCCCGTCCGTGATGGCGGAAAAAATGAGTGAAGCTGAATGGGAGCTTGAGGGTAAAGCCAAGCAGTCAGTGCGCAACTTCCTCAAAGATGCCTCACTAGCGCAAATTCAATGCAAAATGGTCTACCACAAAGAAGATAGCATTCAGGCAGCACTGGTTAACCGTAATCCCATCGGCTGGGAGGAGCGTTCATCTGGCCTATGTTTGGTCGGAGGCAACACCGTAAAATCCGATGAAGTCAGTACGCTGGGCGGGTGTTGGAACGGTGGTGAGTTGATTAGAGATGCAAGTGCTGCCGCCAATCGCATCTATGACAGCGTATCGCATGGCCCTGAAAACTGCATTCGTTGCCGTTGGTTTATTACCGAGGCGCGATACCTGCCAGCGCTTAACGCGCAGTTTAATCAACTCAGTTACAAGGCGCACCAGGCGGCTAACCTATCGGTTGAAATCGAGGGTGAGTTAGAAGCGCTCAAAGACGAGCAGTTCTTCTGTGAAGAGCAAGGTACGCCTTTTACCAAACATAATGACATGCAGGTTCTACAGCGTCGCTATGAAAAGCAACAAGTAGAGGCCGATGAATACACCAAAGACTGGATAGCGTGCTTCGAGCTAATCAGCAAAATCATTCGTGTCGAGGAAGCCAGAAATGAGGATGACACCAAAGATAAGCTGATTGCCGTGGGTGCGGAGCAAGATATCAGCTACGCCTTGAAGTTTATCGAAACCGACTCAGAACTTTTACACCTCTCCTTGCTATGTGACGATGCCGAATTCTTCCCTGACTTGCAGGATGATCTTCGTAAAACGCCCGCCATTCAAAAGCGCTCCATTGAACTCAGTCGCATGCTGATGAAAAAGGGTTTTGAACCTATCTTCTTGGAAATGGATGAAAAGCAGCAACTCATTGCTGCTAATGCCATGTTGCGTCACATGACAAAAATAGCAGACCCTCATGACAAATTAGAGGGCTACCGCAAAGTCGCCAACTACATTGAGGCAGGTGAGTACCTTGAAGAAAACAAACTATTTAGTGCAGGCATGAGTGCGCTCACTGGTAAAGCATTGCACCTCGAAAATCTCACCCAACCTGCGCTCTTGGAGGGTTAATGGACATTAATATTGATATCATCTTGGCTGACTTAAAAGACGACAAAGTGCCAAGAACCCAAAAAAACCTAGATAAGCTTAACGACATCCTGAAAGCCTATGTAGAATCGGGGCAGCGTGATTTCTCCATTACACAAATGGGGCGAGTATCAGCAGCAGAGGGTGGCCCAGGTTACGAAGCGTTACGAGCAACCAAAAACAAGCACTACCGCACCTTGATTGAAGCATGGGCAGCAAAGTGCAAAACAACCACCAAAAAGCCGTTATCGTCAACCTCACGCTCTAAGTCTGTTCCACAGGATAATAAACTGCTTGAGCGTATTCCAGACGCTGCGGTACGGGCTTTGTTTGGTCAGATTATTGCCGAGCGCAACCGTTATCGCAAAGAGGTTAATCTACTAAAACAGCACGCGAATATTACCATTGATAAGCGTCCTGTACGTCAGTTTGATGCAAGCGCAGAGCCGAGTGTTGAAGTCTTGCCTTCACTATCTGGCATCTTGACCGAATCCGAGAAGAAAGCCTTAGCCTACGCTATCTCTGACGAATGTATGGAAAAGCATAACTGGCAAACCACACAAGCTGGCCAAGTTAAAGACATGGAATACAACATAGAAATATTCCCTAGAGGCTTTGCGACAGGTCTACGCAAGTTGCTAGGTGAGGTAGATGATTAATGGCGAACGGTCAGCAAAGAGCGCAGCAAAACCTCGAAGCATTTGAAGTATGGCAAGCCACTCAAACTGATGATGACTTTAAGCAGATCGCCTTTAAAGGCAAGCTCAACCGCATCGAAGTAGCAAAAGGGGTCGGTTGCGGCAAGTCTGCCCTTAACCAAAATCCAGCGCTTAGAAAAGCGCTCAAGGCATTAGAAGACAAATTGCGTGATAAAGGTATACTCCCGCCACTGACCGAATCTGCAAGGAACAATGCTGACAAACCAAAGCAATACGACAACACGGCTAATCGCAAGCTGCTCGACTCAAAACGAGTATCGACCTTAGAGGCTGAAAACATTGAGCTAAAAGCCAAAGTTAAAGAGCTGGAAGGTAAACTAGAGCGGTTTGGCGAACTGAATGAAACCTTGTCAGAAATGGGGTTCATGCCACGATGAATGTTGCACTCCATCAAGACCAAATGCGTGTCACGAGTATTCCTTACAGCTCTACCAAAATGGTGATATTCAGTGGTGTGCCACTGAAAAAAAACTCATACAAAACTAACAGTGGCAAGTATTACGTCACCATCAAAGCTGATCCAGATGCCATCCCCGTTCAACCAGCCCTCGGCCAACACTGGTCGGTTAAAGGCCATCGTTTAATAGAAGAAATGGAAACGGGTGATTACGTGATGCAGGAGCATACCTATGAATCACCAGAGCACATCGAATGCAGCCTGCCAGAAACGGGTGAACAGCTTATTCGCTTTATTGCCAGAGAAAGTGATTTCAAAGGTATCGGTGAAAGTAAAGCTAGAGCACTCTGGGAACTGTTAGGAAAGGATTTTCACCCAACGGTTGGAAAAGACACTCATGAATCAAGAGAACGGCTCAGAAGTGTCCTGAGTGAAGATTCTATCAATGCGTTATTTGAAGGTTACGCCAAATATAAAAATCTTGCCTACTGCAACTGGATGACCGAACACAAGATACCAGCAAGTATTCAGCAGCGCTTATTGAAGCATCATGGAGAAGAGTCTATTGAGGCTATTAAACAAAATCCGTATGTCCTTATTGGGTTTGGAATGTCGTTTACGGATGTCGATAAACTGGTCAATTTCGACCAGTTTAAGATCACAGTTTGTGATCACCGCAGACTAAGTGCCGCACTTGAAACCGCGATTCGCAAAGAGATTGAGAAAGGCCACACCTATACAACTCAAGCGTGTTTACGCCCATACCTAACCAAATTACTCAAAGATAAGGAACTGGTGACCGAAGCGTTTAAAGCAGGTCACAACAAAGCGCAATACATCCTAAACCCCGACACTGGCTCTTATCATCCAACCGCCCAGTTGTTAATGGAAAATGTCGTTGCAAAACGACTTAAAGCACTAGCTAATCAAAACAACCTTTATGACGAAGTTGCAAATTCTGCATATTGCTCTTCGGTTGGTGAATTACCATACGAGCTAACCAAGAAACAGATTGAAGCAGTGACAACGTGTTTGGATAACGCCGTGAGCTGTATTACGGGCGGAGCTGGCACAGGTAAAACCACAGTCCTTAGAACCGCACTTCGAGCCTACCATCAAATGGGATTTGAAATACATGCGGTCGCGCTGAGTGGCAGAGCCGCTATGCGCTTGCATGAGTCAATTGGCTTTATCACCTCAACTATCGCTAAGTTATTACGTAGAGAGCCTATTGAGCCAAGTTCAGACCAGCCAAAGCATTTACTGGTAATAGATGAAGCCAGTATGATTGACTTGCCAACCATGTATCGCCTGGTCAACCATATTCACCCATCGGTTCGTATTATCTTTACTGGCGACCCTGACCAGTTACCACCTATAGGTTGCGGCAAGGTTTTGGCTGATATCGTTCTATCTAAAGCCATTGCTAATACTATGCTAGATATCGTTAAGCGTCAGAAAGGCTCAACGGGTATTCCTGAATACTCCAAGCTCATTAATCAAGGTATCGTGCCTGAAAAACTAAGTACGGGGGCTATTCACTTCCACGAAACGGCAAAGAGCGACATTGCTCAAGCCTGTTGTGAGTTGTATCAGCAATCACCTGAAAATAGTCGCGTCATGGCACCGACCAAGGCACTCGTTGCTGAAATTAATAAACTGACCCAAGAGGCTGTTAATCCAAGCGGTAGAAGGCTTGAGTTTGAAATGCACGGTGAGAGATTCTTTCAAAACCTCAGATTGAATGATGCGATTCTATTTACGCAAAACCACTATGATAAAGGCATTCAAAACGGCTCTCTTGGTACGCTTACCAGTATTGACTCATCAGGTGAAAGTTATGGTGAAGTAACGCTGGATACGGGCGATAAAGTTGAGGTCACACAATCCGTGCTCGATTGCATGGAGTTGGGTTATGCAATAACTCTTCACAAAGCCCAAGGTTCTCAATTTCCAAGAGTAATCGTTGCACTTCAAGCGGGACGCATTGTTGACAGGGCTTGGTTATATACAGCAATCACAAGGGCCGAGGCTGAAATTCATCTTGTTGGCACAGAGGATGATTTCAAGAAAATTATAGAGACGATGAGCAACTCGCATAAACGCAATAGCTACTTGGCTGAGCTTCTAATGTGACAACCAGCCGAAATATCGTTAAACCGTTCACGATATCAATCATGCAAAGACTTTCTGGGCCATACCATCCAACTTAGCTTTTGTCGTTTCCACAACACAGGTTAATTGCGTAAGTAGTGACATTGGTTTTAAGCTTTTGTTTAAAGCGATCTATCCATTTTTAGGAATGTCACTTGCTTTCATAACTTACTGGTGACAAAAAGACATCTTTGTCACCATCATTCTGAGCTAATGAATTAATTATAAAAAACCATCAGTGGGCGGGAATATGCTTGAAGCTATGCACTAAAGGATTTAATCAATACGAGGCGGGACATTCGATTTTGAGTTTTTGCTTTTCGAAACCAAGACTGTACCGCTAAGCTATATCAACGTCACTGTTTGTGTGGCGGGCCAGCAGGTCATCTAATATCTTCAGCTCAGGAGGTTCAAGTTTGGCAATTTTTAATAGCCGTTCTGCATCGCTATCATTTTCGCAGTAAAAGTATGCAACCGGAACTTGTAATTCGCTCGCAATTTTACATGCAAGTGAGTAATCCGGTACGTGCCGCCCTTTCTCATAATGATTCATCCTGCTACTTGCAGAGCCAGCATCTAAACCGACTCTTATGCCTAGCTGTCGCTGGCTCAAATTGGAAGCAAGTCTCGCACTTTGAAGGCGCTTAGGAAATGGGTGTCCAGTGTGCAATTCTATTTCATCTTATGTGACTTATGATGATTTGATTGTCACCTGAATAAAACATCCTATATACTTAGGATTCCTAAGTATAATTAACCGGAATTAGATGGAGCGCACTCGAGTGTCTTTTCGCCAAGCAGTAATTGAAGCTATCTGTACTATTTCCGATCATGATTTTAGTGTTAACGAAGTAAGGGAGATCTGCGAAAGTTCATACCCTTCAATGCCTTACAAGAAAATTCACTCTAATGTTTACAAATACATGTGGGCGTTGACGCAAGAAGGTTACTTAGAGTGCCACGTTAACGAAAAGAATAATCGAAATAATCGCTATTCCATCACGCCGGTGGGCTACCATAAGATGGGACTAGGCGTTAACGAGCCTTCTACTCAGGATGAATACCCTGAGCCTGTGATTCCTGAGGTTGAGCAGACATTATTGCAGCGACTATCCGATTACAGTGCTGAATTAGCAGCGCATAGTGCGGAGGTGCAGGAGTATCAAGACCTTTCACATCAGTTTCCTCAGCTCACCGCGATATTACAAAGCAAGTATCAAGCGGCCAAAGAGAATGCTCTTCGTCTTCAAGGGCGAGTAAAGGCATTAGAGAGCGCGATAGAAGAGCTTGGGTTATGAATTTACGGCTTTGGCAGCTTGATTGTGTGCGATCAGCTAAAAAGTCTTTCTTGTCGGGGCAAAAGAACTTTCTTTCACTTGCGACACCTGGTGCGGGTAAAACCGTTATGGCAGCTGCTTTGGCAAAAAGCCTGCTCGATGATGGCCTTATAGATTATGTCATTTGCTTCGCTCCTTCAAAAAGCGTAACCATGGCCATAGCTGAGACATTCACCAATGTTTTAAACCGTGGCATGGATGGCGTTATAGGTGACGTTGGTGCTGTATATACCTATCAGTTTCTAGTAATGAATAGCTCCAAGAACTGGCAAATCTTGCGCAATCATCGTGTACTGTTAGTGTTTGACGAAATCCATCATGCTGGCGGAGCGGTGGAAGCTTTGGCTAATGCTTGGGGCCGAGAGATTTTAGCTAAACTCAAAGATAACGCTACGTTTATTCTATCCATGACAGGAACTCCATGGAGGAGCGATAGCACGCCCGTTACGCTTGCCCGTTATATTGAACCAGACTCTAGAATTGCTTGCGATTACACGTATGGACTTACTCAGGCAGTCCGTGATGGTGTATGCCGCGTGCCTGAAATATGCCTGTTTGATAATAGCTCCCTGACGGTTGGTGATGAGCGTTACTCGTCTATCACAGATGCGCTCGAAAATTCCGATATTCGGTATGCTGATATACTCGAAAACACGGATGCCCTGCATTACATATTGAAACAAGCCGTCGGAAAACTTAAAACGGTAAGATTAACTCATTCGGATGCCGCTGGGGTTGTGGTTGCGAAGTCCATCGAGCACGCACGTCAAATCCTTAACATACTCAGGCACAAGTACCAGCAGACCGCTGTTTTAGTGACATATCAAGAGCACAATCCAGAAGAAATCATTGAACGTTTCAGACATGATAAAACACAGTGGATTGTAAGTATTTCGATGGTTTCCGAGGGCACCGACATACCTCGTTTAAGGTTGTGTGTGCATCTGAGCACCGTCAGAACTGAATTATTTTTTAGACAGGTTTTAGGCCGTGCCCTTCGCGTCATGCCTCACGTTAGCAACAAGAAAGGCTGGCTATACACATTCGCCGAACCGAGATTACTGGAATTTGCAGAGCGTATCCAACGAGACTTGCCTGAGCACAAGTGCAAGCTTGTAACGATGATGGAAATTGAAGAAGAGTTTGATAAAAGCGCGTCGATAAAGATCCCTCCAATTAGTGAGGGGCAAGCAAAATCGACTGGATTGGAGCTCGAATTGCTGGATGAGAACAATACAATGTCCGATGTGACGCTTGACGCAACTCCGCTGCTTTTTAGGCTGGACGGCCAGTTTCGGCATGAAGTGTTCTCGATATTTTAGAGTTTAAATGAAATATCATTGTTAATGGCCATTGATAATTCTCATTAGCCCACACTTGTCTGTTAATCATACAGTAGTGGCCAACCACCGCGAACACCACAAGAAACTGCTTTAGCTAAATCCAAGGTGCACGCCATCTGCTTTGCGCACTCAGTTAGTGGCAAATAATTCGCTGAACTGGGGGCTTTCTCGTTGGAATGCCGCTGTTACCACACTGTTCAATATAGTTTCACGCTTCATCCAAAGCTCTTAACCAAGGCTAATTCAAGCATTAATTCCTAAACTTACCGTTCAGGCTTTCCACAAAGGTATTGTGTGTCGGTTACTGAGTGAAATAAAGCTCATTCCAACGCATTTTTCTTGCACCAAGAGAGCATTGCCATGCTGGTAAACTCGGCTTCAACCAACCCAGAAATTTACCGAAAACTCGGCCTAGATAATTGAAACTTGCTATGCCAAGGGACCATTTATTGCCCGCGCACTCATAAACGTCAAATTAGTGAGCTCGTTTGTAAGAAATATCTGCTCTTCAAGAAAGCCTAGTGTAGTAATTATAATGTCATTGATGTGCCTTATGGCTTGTTCTCTATTCTCTGTGGTTAAATTTTACTCTTCGCGTCTGCTGCTTCAGCGGCATTTCGCGGCCCTTCTGGAACCTTGCGGTATAGCTCATCTAGTTCGCGAGGCTTGGTGATGCCTTGCTCAATAATGAGGTTTATGAGGCGAAACAATCCAGCACAGATTTCGTTTATATCGTCATCGCTCATTTCACCCGGATGAACAGCCTTATTTCCAACGATGCGTAGCGTATCAGCGGCAGTGACTATCCTTTGAGAGAAGTCATCCTTCTTGGCGAGAGAGCGGATATCTGTATTAAGGTCCTTTCCTGGTTCGCCCAAAGAAACACATAGCTTTTGGAGAGCTAAACGAAGCAGTGCACATGCAGCCTTAGCCGAATAGATGGAAACTAAGCGAGCCTCCTCATAATCCGGTATGATCTCTTCTGGCATATCAGGGTGTGGTTCTGGATGCTCTGAAACAATAGGATGAACCAGCGTTATAGTTGCTGGACCTCTTCGGTGTCCATTATTTTCCTTTATCCAAAAGGAAATTTGGCCGCATGCGTGGCAAGAGACCCCAAACATTTGAGTGTGTCTTACTGCCATCTGCCCACCAAGCCTATGATATTCAAAGCGGCTCTCCATTCGACAAATTGGACAAGTAAACTTGGTGTTAACTTGATTACACTCTGTTTGAACCAGTAATTGCATCGACTACCTCCCAGTTATAGTATTTATTATCTAAATTCAGTTCTTATTATGTTGCTAGGTATGCGCTAAGTTCGTAAGTAGAGCACTACAGCGACTATGCTGAGTAAGTACGGTGAGAAAAGAAAGAGGGAGTCAGGTTCGCGAAGTTGCTCGTCGAGCCAATATGTTAGCGTCAATTTGATAGCTAAGAAGTACTTAGACTTATATTCTTTCCATAATGCTAAGATACTCACTGGCCGGGTAATTACATCATGAGAAACATCAATTTCGTATATAAACTCGGCATTAAAGATGAGTCGTGGATGGAAGTTTAATGTAGGACTAGAACTTTCGGGATCGTCATAACCTGAATCTCCTGGTGCGATCAAATACGCAATACCATCTAGCTCATCACTGTGTTCACATTTCGTTAGAACACGTTGATCACGAACTAGAGTTTTTGTCCATCGCTCTCTAATAGCTGAGTGATATTTAGATGCATGATTGTAATAACGAATTGTAAGCAGAATGGTGGCAATACAAAGTACCGTGAGTAAACGCTCTGGGCTTTCAAAGGTTAACTCAAAAATCAAACCGTTAACCTTCGTGAGAGTTGCACCGGCGAATGTCATAACGATAAGTACGGATGAAACGGCCAGCAAATTTCGACGACTTTTTGCTAATCGGTTGTCATCCTGCATCTCTTGTAATATTTGACGCACTAGTGATTTCCCCATGAATTTCTCCAGCTTAGATCGCTTAGGACATTGTCTTATAGATTACTAATCAATCCTTTAAAACAATTACTTGTTGTTCACGATATACTGCCTTAGCCTCTTCAAGCATCGCTGCTTGCTGTTCGTCAGTTAGAACATCTGAAGGTTCAAGGAATGCCATTCTATGAACGTTACACATTTCAGTTTCTACCCTGTAGCGATTTTCAGAAAGCAGGGATAATTCTCCCGGCAATACAAGCACTCCAACCAATCGAATAGATCCCACCTTCAGAAGGTGCAATGTTACGCAGGTAGTTGATTGGTCTTCATCCAGCTCCTCATCAACATTAAACTCTGCTCGCATTCTATGGGGTTGACCAATGTAAATAGGTAAAGCGTGGTGAATACTCGGTGCGTTTTTAAGAATGTCTTCACAACTAATAAAGACCTCACCGCACTCTCCAGCAACACTCAGGATGGAACTGAGTGCATCAAGGCCAGAAAGAATTTCATCTTGCTCGAATGGGATCGCAGGATTGGATATCGTTGCGTTATTAAGTGGAATATCAGAGAATTCGAACCTTAATGTTATCAAAGCTTCTTGCTTTGAAAGTAACTTGAGTAATTTTAAGGAACGATGTAATAACTCGAACCTATACCTTTCTTTCATGTCAATATTCACATCAACGCCGGCTCGACCTGAACTCAACTGAAAACGCAAATCAACAAGCCCTAAATTAAGGCGAAATTCCAAAGCCTCCTCAGGGAAAATTCCTAAACCTATAGGCATGTATAAGTCAGCTGCAAAATCTATACGAGCTCCTAATGGCTCATCTCTAAACGATGCTTTTCCTTGCGCGGTCGGCTGAACGTTAGGCATTGTAAGTTTAGCATTCTTCATACTGCTTAGGGACGGCCAGGCTTCCTCTCTGAAACCAAACCGTTCGATGAAGTGCTTTACTTCAAAATCTTCCAGAGATTCGTCATAACCAAGAGACATACGCACAAGCTTTTCTGGTAAGTCGGACCTTTTTGATGAAATATTCATTATCAGTCCGTTTTGCTCAAACCCTGCGCTTTTAATTAGCTTACTTTTCCATGAACAATAATCATTCATATTTGGGCTAATGTATCGCCCTAGGCTTTCTCTCATCTTATCTGGAGTCATTGGCTCGACCCGCTCTTCAGGCATGCTATTAATCGTTCTCCGAACTTGATGCAGCTCTTTTCCAAGTTTTCCTGAATCGACCTCGTAACGCAACTTTAACGCAGCTTCGATGAGTTCTTGTCCGAAGTGTTTTATGTAAAGCTCTGAGGGTTCGTCGTGCTCATTTAAGACTATAAAAGCAATAAAGTATGGGTGGGGTGATGTTGCCATTCTTACGAGGTTACTACCTTTGATTTGAGCACTGGGGCGCTTCTTGCTCGTTTTGACTTGGACGTAGCAAGACTTGGGTGCCAAGTGCGCAAAAGCTAGGGAGATGGCAACTTCGAGAGGAAATTCAATTAGGTGGTCCCAACCCGTTTTATCTCGGTGAGATAAATTGCGTATTAGACCGGCTCGTGAACACAAGCTAGAAAAGTAATCCTCTCCGACATCACCAATATCAACGGTCATTGCCTCCTCCCTTCAAGGTAGCCCCGAAGAGGAATCAACTCTTCGGCTCAAAATTTGAATATATAGCTTGTCCATTATTCTGCATAAACATATTGTTTCTCATGAATGCGCAGGTAAATTTCTTCGCGATGCACCGCAACATCGCTTGGCGCCTCGATTCCAATCTTAACCTGATTCCCATTCACTCTTAGTACAGTAACCGATACGTCATCACCTACCTTCAATGTCTCACCAACTCGTCGCGTCAAAATCAGCATAAAGCCTCCCGTGCTTGTGTTGTTAGCTCTTGTTGTTAATCTAAAGGCTAGCCTATGACAACAACCAAGCACGCTCAATACAAAAACTGGTGGGCAATCGCTGAATTCAGTGGCTCTCGTAACATTTACTATCGACTATCACTTTTCATCATGAATTCGCTTCAGTTCTTCTACTTTGCTGACTATCAAATCAAAACACCGTTCGCAGAAATCTAACTTAAACTCTTCGCCATCGCGCTTTGATCCATAGCCGAACGACGCTTTGAGCGTCGCATAGTCACTAAACTTAGTGACGTCATCAGCATTTCCTTTGTAGGCGTTTGGGATTACACTCGAGCCACAAATATCGCACAAAATATCAACCGTTACAGTGATAGCTTTAACGCCTTCAATTTTCATTAAGTTCCCCCCTAATGCGAGTAGAATGCGTTGCGACGCCAGCAGCCAGCCAACCCGACTCATCTAAAAACTTGAACATTTTGACTACATTATTTTGATGGATTTATCGAATGCTCGCTTGGCTTTGCGACGTCAATAACCGCAATATCAGCATTGCAAAGGCTTTTTGGTTATCTTCATTTTCAAGAATTCCCATCGACAGCTTTTCATGGTCAGCCATTGAGTCGAGCACCAAATCTGTCAGGCGTTTCGGGAATAGGCCATGCATGACTTGGTCTGATGAATGGCTATTCACCTGCGCCATCACTGCATCATCGCGGCGAACACGCTCTGCGATTCCGTTCGCGAAGTGCAGTTGATCCTCATCACTGACTTCCGCGCCGAAAATATCGTTCAATGCCGCGATAATTTCTGAAAGCCGTTTTTTCTCTGGGTCATGGGCCTTACCTGAGCCGAGTTCGGTGATAGGATCTAGGCCGTATTCTGCGTCATCTTGAGCAAGGCGCAACTCATGCTCTTTTCGCTTCGTAATCCGGTAGTGGCTCAATGCCAGCTCTGAAATGTCGATATCATCGTCTTCGAGCGCTTCCTGGCGAAGCAGTGGTAATAAGTGTTTTGCGAACACACAAAGTTGCTCAAGCTCCGCATCTTCAAAGAATATGATTTGCGAGAGGAATTCGTAGGCACGAACAAAGCTGCCAAGGTTCTTTTTAAAGAGGTCCAGCGTATCCAGCGCTTCACCGATTTCTTTTAATGTTGAATCTGCGTGCTTAACGCCGACTGTGTTGCCATCTGCTTCGGCCTGTTTACGCGTATGACGCGCATCATTGCGCTCATCTCTGAGTAGCTTGTAGCGCTTGTTAAAGCGCTCTCGCGCTGGTTGGCAATAGTAGGAAAGCTTCGATGAATCAGCTTTTGGGTCAAAGAAGGCGAGTGCAAACGCCTCGACTTCATTCCATTGATACACTTGCTCTTTATCAAGCGCGTCTTGCAGGTCGTAAACCACCTGCGCATCCGAAACTCCAGTAAGCTCAGCTTTGTTGTAATAGGGTAAAAACGAATCAAGAACGTCTTGGGTGTCGTTGACGAAATCGAGGATGAAGGTTTCTTTACCGGGGAATAGCCGGTTTAGGCGCGACAAGGTTTGTACGCACTCAACGCCTTGCAGTTTCTTATCCACATACATGGCGCAAAGCTTGGGCTGGTCAAAGCCTGTTTGAAACTTATTGGCCACTAGCATCACGTTGTATTCGTCAGTATCAAATGCCTTTGCATGGTCGCGGCCATTCAACCCCGGATTTAACAATTTGCTAGTTTCTGTCACCTCTTCAGGGATAACATCATCGGGCGGCAAGCTCCCAGAGAACGCAACCAACGGGTGTACGTCTTGATAGCCTTTGTCTTTGATGTACTGCTGCATCGCTAACTGATAACGAACCGCCTCTTGTCGGCTGCTCGTTACCACCATCGCTTTTGCTTGGCCATCGAGTAGGTGCCGCACATTCTCACGGAAATGCTCAACAATCACTTCGACTTTCTGACTGATATTGTATGGATGCAGCCGCACCCATTTTGCTAACGTGGTCCGTGCTTTCTTTGAATCGACTTCATCGTCTTCACCATTGCCGTGTGCAAGCTTCCACGCCACTGCATAGGTGGTGTAGCGCCGCAGAATATCAAGAATAAATCCCTCTTCGATGGCTTGGCGCATGGAATAAAGATGAAAGGCTTCTGGCTTATTGGTTTCACTTCTTGGCTGGGTCGGGTCAGGCTCGCGACCAAAGAGCTCTAATGTTTTCGCTTTCGGCGTGGCCGTGAATGCATAGTAACTGATTTGCTCGCTTGGTTTACGTGAAGCCACAGCAGCGCCTAGGAGCTCCTCTGCGCTCAATTCTTCGCCTTCGGGTAGCTCACCACCTAAAATGGCTTTTAACTTGCTTGCAGACGAGCCTGTTTGCGAGGAATGAGCTTCATCAGCGATAACAGCATAGCGACCGGACGCCAGTTTCGGGTATTTCTCCAACGCATCGAAAAGTGCAGGAAAGGTCTGAATGGTCACGATGATAATACGCGTTTGCTCGGCCAGTGCTTCGGCTAGTTGTTCTGATTTGCTTTGGTTGCCAATGTCACGACTAATCGGACGTACTACGCCTTGCGCATGTTCAAACTGATAAATTGTGTCTTGAAGCTGACTATCCAAAACGGTTCGGTCGGTAACCACAATGACTGAGCTAAATAGCTTATTTCCATCTGCATCATAGAGCTGAGCAAGTTGATGTGCGGCCCATGCAATTGAATTAGATTTACCGGAGCCAGCGCTATGTTGAATCAAGTAACGCTTACCCGCACCTTCGCTGCGCGTTGTCTCGACGATTTGATTAACTACATCCCACTGGTGATACCGCGGGAAAATAAGCGTCTCTTTTGACTTGCGGTTGCCATAAAAGTCCTCTTCCGTTTTCTTCTCTAAGTGCAAGAATCGCCCTAGAACTTTGAGCCAAGCGTCCTTTTGGAATAACTGCTCCCACAAATACGCAGTTGCATAAGTACCTTCATGCTCAGCGCGCGGGTTGCCGGCACCACCATCTGCGGTACCCCGGTTAAACGGCAAGAAGAAAGTATCTTTGCCAGCAAGCTTCGTCGTCATGGCGACCTCATCTTGGCTCACGGCAAAATGAACTAACGCGCCGCGCTTGAATGTTAAAAGCGGCTCAGATTTGCGTGTTACCGGATCTTTAACCGGACGGTCTTTTTTGTACTGGCGTTTAGCATGCTCAACGGTTTGCTTAAACTCGCTTTTGAGCTCCAATGTCGCTGTGGGAATACCGTTAACAAAAAGCACTAAATCAAGCCTTGGGTTGTAGTCACCGGGACGTGCGTGAGGTGAATAAGATACTTCCTCAACCACGCGAAGCCGATTTGCAGCGTAGCGTCGTTCGGTATCGGGGTTCATGCTGTGGTCGGGTTTAAAGCTACACAGGTCAATTTTAACACCGGGCACTTTAAAGCCGTGGCGCAGCACATCTAATGTGCCTTTTCTTTCCAGTTCGCGAACAGTTTTCTGTACGAAGACTTTCTCAGGGTTTTGTGGGTTGCTCTTACAGAACTTCTCCCAGCGCTCAGGCCATGCGTCTTTAAAATACCCAATCAAATCTTCAGGGTATAGCGCATGCGCTTTGTCGTACTCGGACGCTTTACCAACAAGCCATCCCTGCGCACTCAAAGCCTTGATAATATCGTTTTGAAAAAACCGTTCGCGACTGTCTGCCATGACTAATGCTCCGTGACTTGTATCCGAATTTGTGCGACTGCTGCTCCGTTCATGCTGATGCCTCCAGGCCTGCTTTACGCACGTCCTCGTCAAAGGCACTTTCGTCAACCGGAGGCTGCCAATCGCGCACATCGATTTTGCCTGTGACGGCGGCGGAGATTAGTGCGGAACGGCGTTCACTCATTAAGCTAATTGATTTTTCGGAAGCAGCCATCAAGTTATCGAGCATTAACTCTGTTTGCTCTAATTCCCGAGATATGAGGCGTTGCTCTTCAATAGGCGGAACAGCCATAACTGAATTTTTGATGTCCTCAGCATGCACGTTTTTGTTTACCCCTCCATGAACTTGAACCTCTAACTGCGTCTGAAAGGAACTAGAGAGAAGAAACTGGCGTAGAAACCTAATGTTAATCGAATCCTTATTGAAACTGAAACGAATCAAATAAGAAGCAAAAGCAACTCTCTCATGCTCTTCAAATACTCCAAATAAACCTGCCCCGCCAGTTCGCGCAAACACAACGTCATCTTGTTTTAGAATGTAATTTTCAACACCAGGGACATCTGACACTTTTGGGCAACTTTTTGTGGTTAAACCACCCCTACCATTGAGGTCAGTGATTCTCAATAGCTTAACCCCAACGTCAACATAGCTTTCCGTCGTATAATATCCCTGTTTGTGTTCATGAATTAAGCGCCTAATTGGAGCAACCTCCCAATGCGCCGGCACTTCCCCAAGCCACTCTACACCTGAATCTTTCATCGGAACATTCGGATCTAGGCCTTTGGTCACAGCATGCGAAATAACGGCTTGGCGCTTTTCTTGAAGCAGTTTTATCAAGCGCTTCTGCTCAGCAATCAAGGCATCGATTTTCGCGGTTTCGTGGTCGAGGAAACGGGCGATTTGGGTTTGTTCAAATCTTGAGGGGACTGGAATTAAGATATTTTTCATTTCTGAAAAATTCGTACTCCAAAGGTCAGCAACAATCCCTTTTCCAAACCTGTAAAACTCTTCTTGAAATACAGTCGAGCGGAGTAAATGATGTGCATACCTCCCGAATACCTCTTTCATCTCTAAAACAATGCAGATGAGAGAAACAGAGCCGTCTAGAGCAGATAGTCCAGAGGAACCTTTTCTGTCCGAGCGGCTGTTAATGACAAAATCACCAGCTACAACTCTTTTTCTATTATCACCATCTTGCGTTTTGGCGGCGGTATCTAAGCGCGGGACTATCCCATTCTTTGTCACTGAAAGGGGAGTAAATTCTTTATCGCTTACTTTCTCTCTTCGCTCCGAAAAGAAATGTCCCAGACGCTTTATTAGCCAAGTCGAAGGAACCTGCTCAAGCCACTCCACGCCAGAATCAACATATTCCGCATACCTTGGAAAACTCATGCCGACAACCCCTCAATCATCTGCTTGATACGGTCGGTGCACTCTTTCAAATCCGCATCGATTTCTTCAAGTGGACGTGGCGGGGTGAACTCGTAGAAATGACGGTTAAACGGGATTTCAAAGCCTACGATACCGACTTCACCATCTTTCTCATCGCGCTTCGACTCATCAATCCATGCATCAGGAACATGAGGCTTCACTTCACGCTCAAAGTAGTCATAGATAAACTCAGTAAGCGGCACGTTCTCGTAATCACGCAAGCTTGTGTCAGCTTCAACATTGCCTTTGCTATCAGTGCAGACATCGGCCTCGGGGTCACGCTCACTGAGCGCATTAAGCACCGCCTTTAACTGTGGTGCACTCAAAGAAACATCATACTGCGATAACGCCGATTTAAGGTCTTTTTGGAATTGCTTACGATTTAGGTATAGCGTCTCTGAGTTAAGGGACTGACAGGCCGCTATGAGGCTGTTTTGAGCATCCTTCGATAGCTTCTGAATTGCGTTTTCGTCTTTAATTCGCGCAATACGCTCTTCGGATGCTTGGAAGTTAAGTTTAAGTGGGCGCTCAACCGTAATGCGTCGATAGCCAAACGCTTCGTTAGGGAAGATTTTGCTTTTCTTCGATGCTTGGAAATCACCATACATGCGAACAATGTCGTCTTGGTCGATTTCACTGACAAACTGACGCTTACTCCCCAACGATTTACGCATTTTGGTGGCTCGGTCACTGGCGTCAATGAGCTGAACGTTGCCTTTTCGCTCTGCGGTTTTATTGTTTGAAAGCACCCAGACATACGTTGAAATACCCGTGTTGTAGAACATATCGGTGGGCAATGCGACGATGGCCTCAACCAAATCATTTTGTAGCAGATAGCGACGAATCTCAGACTCACCACTGCCAGCACTACCAGTAAATAACGGACTACCATTTAAGATGATGCCAATACGTGAACCGCCTTCACGGGCATCACGCATTTTGCTGACCAAGTGCAATAGGAATAAAAGCGAGCCATCAGAGACACGCGGCAACCCGGGGCCGAAGCGCCCATCAAAGCCGCGATGCTTGTGCTCGTCCGAAACTTGTTTTTGCACTTTCTTCCATTCCACCCCGAAAGGCGGGTTAGACAGCATAATGTCAAATTTACTTGTAGCAAGCTGGTCATCCGATAAGGTGTTGCCAAGCTTGATGTTACTGACATCTTGGCCCTTAATTAACATGTCCGCTTTACAAATCGCGTATGACTCTGGATTAAGCTCTTGCCCATGCAATGAAACGGTCACCCCGTCGCTGATTTGCTGAATGTATTCATCACCCTCAGATAAGAATCCACCCGTTCCAGCCGTGGGGTCGTAGATTGTCACAATGCTACTCGGGGACAGACGCTTCTCTTGCCCTGTAAGCACTAAAGACGTCGTTAAGTGCACAATGTCGCGCGGTGTAAAGTGCTCACCGGCGGTTTCATTCGAGCTTTCAGCAAACTTACGAATTAGCTCCTCGAAGATAAGACCCATACCAAAGTTGCTGATTGAGTTCGGGCTAAGGTCAATGCTGGCAAAGCGCTGCACCACCTGATAAAGCAGGTTATTGGCGCTAAGTTGCTGAACAAAATCCTCAAAGTGAAAATGCTCGAATATCTCACGCGCATCTTTACTAAATGACTGCACGTAGCTCATGAGGTCATCAGCGGTCTGGCTATCAGAAAGACTTCCTAAACTCAGTGGTGACGCATTGAAAAACTGCAAGTCGGCAGCGCGTAGCAAAAGCTTCTCCCGAACAGCATCCGGCTTGGTTTGATGCTCTTTCGCGGCGGCAAGCACCTGTGTTTTATTTGGCTCTAGTACGCATTCTAAGCGTCTTAAAAGCGTAAACGGCAGAATCACTCGACCATATTGGCTTTGCTTGAAGTCACCGCGAAGAAGGTCGGCTACAGACCAGATAAAAGCAGCGGTTTGTGAGTGATTGGTTTTATCGTTTGTCATCCGTGGGCTCCGTTGAGGTATTTATTGTCCCTGTTGCTTGGGAGGCTGAATCAATTCTTTGTAGTGATGCATTTAATGTTGTTCGAGTTACACCAAAATGGGCAGCAACTTCGGTCTTTGTCATCGTGGGCTCCAGCAACATCGCAGCAGCTTTGCGTACATCGGCGTCAGACATTGAAGGCTTACGTCCACCTTTACGACCGCGAGCTCTTGCTGCAACGAGACCGGCTTTAGTTCGTTCGCGAATCAAGTCATGCTCAAATTCCGCAAGTGCGCCGAATATATGAAACACCAAACGGCCACCTGAGCTCGTAGTATCAATGGATTCAGTAAGCGACTTAAATCCGATTTCTCGATCATGCAGGTCTTGAACAATCTCAACTAAATTCTTCAGAGAGCGAGCAAGGCGGTCCAGTTTCCAAACAATAAGAACATCACCTTTACGCAGCATACGCAGGCACTGCGACAGTTCAGGTCGCTCCCGAAACTTCCCAGTGATTTTTTCTTGAAATATTTGCTCACACCCAGATTTCTCGAGTGCATCGACCTGCATCTGCAAGTTTTGCTCTTGCGTGCTTACACGTGCATAACCTATGAGCATTATACGCCCCTTTTCTAGACATAGTTTGTTGTACGTGATTTTTGGACATATTTCAACGTAAAAGAGGGAGTAACTGGGGATTCATTAGGATGTATAGAAAACGAGGGTTTTCTAATCACCTATTTTAGGCCTAACCTTTCATGATTATATTTTATACGCTACGTTAATCGTTATAAAAATAACGCTTAAAAGAGGCGTGTATGAGTAGAACACTTACAACAAAAATTAGCGTTGCTGACTTAGACTTCGTAATTCAGTATTTGTATTACCCCGTTTTGGGGTGAAGACATTACTGAGAAGTCTCAGTAATGTCGTAAATTAAAAGTAAATTAAGTCCTTAACTAGCTTCTTAAATTATTGATTTTCAGTAAACTCATAGGTATAAATTTGTTTTGCCTTTCGGATGTTACTGAGAGGTCTACATAATAACTGTTAGGCACACTATGAATTCAGCCAAATACTTTATCATTTTTGCTATTCCACTCATGTATGCGCACGCGGTAGTTGCGGAAAGTGATGAGCTATGCCCAAAATTGACGGATTTTCTTAGCTCTATAAGTGTTGATCAGGCCGCGTCAATCGAGCTGCATACATCATGGGGTTCAAATTTTAGTGGCGTTGATGACGACGGCGAATATGTCATGGCAGCTAAGCGGTGCATTCATGGCGATGTGCCCTCGGCAAAGAAAGCTTGCGAGTATCTAATGAGTAACACTTCGACGGAGTTTCCAGGACTTAACTTTAAAAGATTCCTTCTCTGCCTTTCTCCAAAAACAAAAATTGAAAAGGACGTTCAGTTTAGTCACGCGGCGGTTTCATTATATTTTGGCAGTAAAGATCGTGGGGCACTGTTGAATCTTTCGCTTGAGGAAGATGAACATATTGGCGGTATGGTTTTAAAGCTAGAAGCGGAGGGCTACTAAAATGCCTAACCATTCAATCAACTTCGCGCCTGCGGCGCCGGACGCTCGTACCTCGCGCCGGTTATTTAGGCGTTAAGCATCTAGGGATACACCGTGATTCGACAAGTACTTACAATTTTGATTTTGCTCTTTCTTTCGGTTAGAGCTGAAGCTACAGCACAGAGCCCAGATAAAATATTAATTAAAGGCGAGGAGTTTTCTTTAAATACAAATCCATTGGAATCATTTTTAAAAAGTGTTAACTGGGAACCACCAGAAGAAGCCGCGATATGGTCCTCTAACTGGAGGGGATACCTAGCAACATGGGAAATCAAAAATGGCGGGCTTTTCCTTGTTGACATGACTATAGAGATTGTCAGTGACCCATCCAAGGATAAAAGAGAACGTAAAAGCATAATAGAAACACTCTTTCCTGAGAAAAAGCAGGTTGTTGCTGACTGGTTTAGTGGTGCTTTGATTATACCTGATGGTGAAATGACAAATTATGTTCATATGGGCTACGGTTCTACATATGAAAAATATCAGATCATAAATATTAAAAGCGGCTCAGTCATTGGTCATTTAAATATGTCTCATTCAGAGTTTCTTGCATATAGAGATAAAAAGTTCCATGCATTTAAACAAACTGAGATGTTTAAAACAGAATTTACTGACCTAGTAGATGGTGAATATGATTGGTCAGAAGAGCAGGCTTTGGAATTCATGCAAAGCTACTATGCAGAATATTACCTGTCCTTATGAAAAGATGCTTAACAAAGCCATCAATTTGACAGCATTTCGCTTCGCGTCATGCTGCAAATTATGGCAGCGTTAGATGTAATTAACCGGAAAGTTGCGCACGAATAATTTTTTTCTTCAAGACTGCAACTTTAAGAGAAAAGAACACATAATCCTTTCGAATCATATTGGAGGCGGATCATGAAAAGCTGGTTATTTCTTACTGTTGCAATTCTTGGAGAGGTAGTTGCAACATCTGCATTAAAGTCCAGTGAAGGTTTTACGAAGCTCGTACCATCTTTCATCGTAATTGTTGGCTATGGAATTGCATTTTATTTCCTTTCATTGGTCATGAAGTCTATTCCTATAGGGGTGGCCTATGCAGTTTGGTCTGGCCTTGGCGTAGTATTAGTCACTGCTGTTGCATGGGGGCTTTACGGGCAAAAGATTGATGCATGGGGTTTCGTGGGTATTAGTTTAATAGTTTGCGGTGTATTGGTTTTAAATTTGCTTTCTAAAGCAAGCGTTCATTAAGTGGCACTGGCATCTAACAATCGGCAGCAGACGGACAGCCTATACTACGCGGTTTTGTGTTATTCGCTGCGCTCAAACATTAACACAAAACCGCTCCGTTACGGCTGCCGCTGTGCCGGGCGTTCTGCTAACACCTAAAAGCCGACTTTAATTCCTGCATAGTAAAATGCCTGCTTTTGGCACAAAGCCGAGATCCGACGAAGTGGTACTTTCCGTGAAAGTTGTGGTGCGATTAATTTGCAATACGTGGTAAGGAGCGGTTGCAATGTGGTGGTAAATTAAGTGCAATTAATCAAGAAGGTGAATCAATGAGTGAACAACTGAACTGTCAAAGCCGCATGGATGCGGCGACAACTCTGTACTTGCCGCAAACAACTATCCCCGTCCTGCTAAACCAATGACGTAAACTCCTATCTCTCCCGACTTGTTGGAACAAGTCGCACTCACAAGGTGCAATTAAACACTGAACAAAAATTCATGGATGAATGGTTACCGCCGAAGGACTCGGCGCAAATAAAAAACGTACATACCATTATACACAGTATGTACGTTTGAAATAAAAGCCGCTGACCTTATATGTAAAGCCCTGTCACTCACTCACACGCGAATAGACACTGTTTTTACTATATACTCCTTCGGGCGGCTTTTTAGAATGCGTTTCGCTAAATGCGTTGCTAAGGCAACGTCTTACATAGGTACTACGTTTTCAGCTTGTGGGCCTTTAGGACCTTGAGCGATAGTGAACTGAACAGTTTGACCTTCAGCTAAGGTTTTGAAACCGTCAGACTGAATAGCGCTGAAATGTACGAATACGTCTGCGCCTTGCTCTTGCTCGATGAAACCGAAACCTTTAGCTTCGTTAAAGAATTTTACTTTACCAGTTACTGTAGACATGCCGTGATTCCTCGTATTGCATGTGAAAATCTAGGGTAATGCTAATAAAAATACGTGTATTACTTGGGACTTACAAAACGAGGTACAGCAATAGACTTCGTAACAGGCCACAATTAGACAGCCGAATTTTTTCTAGCGACCGCCAGTATACGCTGATCACCTAAAGAGTCAATTAAAGATTTATTAACGCTTGTTTATTGCTTAACCGCCAACTTAGCCCCTAATCCAGTTTTTAGTAATATGGCGGAAAGTATCTGTGCCGGAACGGTGTAGCCATTCGTAAGCAGCCATCTCCGACGTGATGATGATGGCACCGGCTTGGCGTAAACGATGCAGAGCGGCTTGTTTGTCGCTATCGCGGCGAGAACTCACGGCATCTTCCACCACATACACTTGCTTGCCGGTACTAATGAGGTCGATGGCGGTTTGTAGAATACAGACATGGGTTTCCATCCCCATCAACACCACTTGATTGCGATCCATGTCGGCTAAAGCAGAGGTAAAATTAGGTTCTTGCATGGCACTAAAATGCATTTTCTCGATAACCTGGGCGTTTTCAATCACCCCAGCCAACTCGTCAACACTGATGCCTAACCCTTTAGGATATTGCTCAGTGACCAGAATCGGAACATTGAGCTCGTTAGCAATTTCACCTAACCAGCGCACTCTTGCCACTACTTTATCGCTTTGGTGAATCACCGGAGCGAGTTTCTGCTGTACATCAATGATAAGTACAACTGTATCTTCAGCACGAAGTAACATGTCATCTTCCTTTTCTAGAGGTAATACAAGTCAGCCAAAAGCTATTGCGTTTAATAGAGGTTAGTTATAGTTTGATAGAAACCATAGTAAGTTGTTAGTTTAATTTAAACAAGAACATCACAAGGATGCGGTCCAGATGCAACCGATTTCCGCTGATGCGGTGCTGCAAGAGTTTAGAAACAAGGTAACCGGCAATATCGTCTGGTTTATTGCGGGCACCACCCTGTTGTTGGCTGCAGTGCAAGGCTGGATGGGGCACTGGTGGCAAACTTTGATGATTCTAGTGGCCGGAGCTATTGCCGCGGCGGTGGCAGAATTGGCAGCAGAAATGACTTGGAGCCAATGGATTAATCAAGCAGATACTGCTTTACTTGAAGCCAAGAAACAGGGTCGTAATCAAGTGAGTCAAGTGCCGACAGGAATGCCAACCCATGACCGAATTTAGCTCCTTTATGCCTACCGCTGCAATCATGCCAACGAACGTCTGGCAGCGTTTTCGCTTAGTTGCGATGCGCACCATCTACTTTGGCGTAGGAGCAATATTGCTCATGCTAGCGGTCTTAGCAGCCATGGACAAGGCTTGGTGGCAAGCATTGGTATTACTTTTGGTGGGCGGTGCCTTTGTGGTGACCTGGTGGAGATATCAACAGCACTTGGCCCCACAGTGGATTAACTTCGTGTTTGTTTGTGCGCTAGGCGCATTGGTTAGTTTTAGCATGAAAAGTGCCGGCATGATGGCGGTGTATTGGATGTACCCGGTATTGGCGATGGTCTTTTTTATGTTCGATAAAACCATCTTCATTCTGGTCATTATGCTGGTGTACGCGCTTTTTGCCGCGGCAATGTATCAGTTTTTACCGTTCGACTACGCGTGGCGCATCGGTCTCTCCATGTTGGTTCTAATTGCGGTTGGCGCAACCTTTTTAGTGATGATGCTGAACATGCAGCGTAATCTGATTAAGGCGACCACCTCAGACCCTCTCACTGGTTTTTACAAACGCGAATATTTAGATGAATTACTGCAACACCACCTACAACAAGCTGAGCAGCGTCAGCACTCTTTGTGTTTGATGTTAATAGACTTAGATGCCTTTAAAGCGGTCAACGATAAATTCGGCTATATGTTTGGCGATGCAGTATTGCAAGATACGGCTCGCCGTATTCGCGCATGCTGTCGTCCAGATGATATTTTTATTCGCGGCAATGGCGCAGAGTTTATTGTGATTTTTCCTAATGCCAGTTTACGGGAGGCCGCGCAGTACAGTGGCTGTGTACTGGATAATTTACGCCATGAACCTTTTGCTATCAAAAGCATGATGGCACGGGTAACGGCCAGCGCTGGGGTCACTCAATGGCGTCCCGGCGAAAGCTGGGAGCAACTGTTAGAAAAGGCCGACGATGCTATGGATACAGCGAAGAGCCAAGGTCGAGATCGGCTTAGAATTGCGCAATAAATTTGCACCGAGCGCACAGCATGGCTACAATTCGCTCCTTTAAAACAGGAGCAGCTAGCATGGCACCGGTATTAATCTTAATGGGGTCGAAATCAGACTGGCCCGTAATGAAGAACGCAGCAAAAATGTTGGAAGACTTAGGCGTTGCTTGGCAAGCGCAAGTGGTCTCTGCCCACCGTACTCCCGATTTACTGCAAACCACGATGCAGCAAGCTGAACAAGATGGGGTGCCCGTGGTGATTGCTGGCGCCGGCGGCGCTGCGCATCTGCCAGGAATGTTAGCTGCATTCACTGCTATTCCGGTCTTTGGTGTGCCAGTTCCGAGCAAACAACTTAAGGGTTTAGACAGCTTGCTATCTATTGTGCAAATGCCAAAAGGTGTAGCCGTAGGTACTCTTGCGATTGGTGACGCCGGTGCCGCAAACGCTGGTTTGTTGGCGGCTCAGGTTATCGGTTCGTTTGATCCCACCGTACGCGCTAAGGTTCAGGCTTTTAGAGCCCACCAGCGTGAGCAAGTATTACAAGGGTCTAAGCTGGAGTTAGATGCATGAAAATTCTGTTTATCGGTGACGGCCAGCTAGGTCAGATGCTTGGCGCGAGCGGGATTAGCCATGGCCATGAGTGTCTACTTTTTAGTACCCGTAGTAACACCGTTAAACCTTTGAGTGCACAACTAGACTTGAGCATGAGCTTAGCCGAAGCTATTGCTTGGGCGGACGTGGTTAGCTGGGAACACGAGGATATTCCGGCGGATATCATCGCTGCAGCGCATGATAAATTTTTGATGGACCCCGCGCGCATTAAGAGCCTTACCGATCGCCGCGCCGAGAAGAAATTATTTGATGATTGCCAAGTCCCAACCTCTCCGTGGCAAACTTACCACAACGTCGATGAGCTAACCAAGATCCTCCAGCAGGCGGAACAGCCGTTGGTTCTTAAAGCAGCTCGTGGCGGCTATGACGGTAAAGGGCAGTGGCGTTTTGGGGTGGCTGATGAGGTAGCAGAAGTAGCTGCTGCTGCCGGCCAAGCGCCCGGTATCGCTGAACAAATGATAGCGTTTGAGCGCGAAGTATCGCTGGTAGGAGCGCGCAGTAAGGATGGTAGTATTTGTTGCTATCCACTGATTACCAATGTTCATGAGCGCGGTATTTTAAGTTATAGCTTAGGTGCGATAGACCCTGTGTCAGATGCATTGCAGCAGCAAGCTGAGGCATGCTTTAAACGTCTTACAGATGCGTTAAATTATGTCGGTGTGCTTGCGATTGAATTTTTTGTGGTGGAAGAACAGCAACAAACTAAGTTGTTGGTAAACGAGATTGCCCCGCGCGTACACAATTCGGGTCATTGGACCATGACCGGCGCCAATAGTAGCCAATTTGACCTGCATATTCGGGCGCTAACTGGCATGCCATTGCCGTTATTAAGATTAACGCCCACGCTGATGTTAAACGTGATTGGTGCCGAACAAATTCCAGCTGGATTGTGGCACCATGCCGATACCGATTGTCATTGGTACAACAAAGAAGCTCGCCCGGGCCGTAAGGTTGGTCATGTCAATATTCGTACAGCCAATCGTGATACGGCCCAGCAATGGGTGAGCCAATGGGCGCATAAGTTGCAGGTCTTGGCTGATTAAGCCAATACCTGCTGCAGCCATTTGCTAATGGCGGCTATCTGTTCTGGACACACCTGGTGTTGCATCTGAAACGTCTGATATTGCACTTGATAGTTATGCTCAGCCAGCCATTGCTGGGCATGTCTACCAAGAGCTTCAGCGACGACCGGATCTTGGCTGCCATGTTGCACTAAAATGGGCAGATCAGCATTAGCGCTGTGTGGTTGAATGCTTTGATGTGTCGCTAAGTAACTTGATAGCACCAGCAACCCGGCGAGGCGCTTGGGATAACTGAGAGCTGCTTCGTAAACTACCGCACCGCCTTGAGAGAAGCCTGCAAGAACAATGTGATCAGGTTTAATTCCGCGTTCTAGCTCACGTTCAATCAGTGCCTGTACTTGCGCTGCGGATTCACGCAATTGCTGTTCATCGACTTCACGCTCAATACTCATACTCAGAATATCGTACCAAGCGGGCATGCGCATACCACCATTAATGGTTACTGGCAGGTGCGGAGCATGGGGGAAGATAAAGCGTGCATGCACCCCCGCAGGTAACTGCAGGTGAGGCACCAAGGGTACAAAATCATGACCGTCGGCACCAAGGCCATGTAACCAAATGATGGCATGAGTTGCGGGCTGCTGAGGTTCAATTTGCTCGCAAGCTAAATACGACATATGAGTTATTCTCCAGATTTGTTGTTGCTGCGGTTTTTACCTAAACCGCCGCTGATAGTTAATTGCATGGCGTCAGCTGCCGACATGTCCAAGGGGGTCACGGCGCTACGCGGTACCATGATCATGTACCCGCCCACGTTGTAGCTCATGGGGAGAAACACCGCAATGTGGTCATCATCTAAAGTTTCTGACAGGCGGTCGCCTTTAATTCCACTCTTTTTGGTGACGATGCCAATCAAACGAATATCGCCGCCGGGCAAATGCACCAGCACCACCGACTCGTCGGAGAAACTTTTGCCCGACATCAGATCAAAAACATCATTGATGGTGCCATAAATACTGCGAAGTAATGGCATCCGCTCCATAATATTTCCTGGCAACTGCCAGAGCTTATTCAGTGCTGTCCATTGCGAGCTAAAGCCGACCGCTGCGGCCAACACCAAAAAGCTGACAAAAGCCAGCCCGGGCAAATAATACTTATCCCCAAGCAAGGCTTTCCAGATCGGGCTTAACCAGGTTTCGATGGTCACCAATAACCAATGAGCTAAAGCGATTGTTACCACCAGCGGCAACAAAATAGCCAAGCCTTTGAGTAAATACTGTATGGCGGTTTTCATTGTGATAATCTCTAGCGACATGTTTCTATAGCTTAACGTCTTTTGAGGGCGATTATGAAGTTATTTGGCAGTTATACCTCACCTTATGTACGGCATTGCCGCATTGTGTTGGCATTACAGCAGCAACCGTACCAATTTATTATGACCGATCAACAAGCAAGTGGTCAGCATTCACCTACGTATCGGGTGCCCTTTTTACAACATAATGAGCAGACCTTTTATGACTCTGCCTCTATTGTTCGTTACCTACGTGAGCAAGCTGGACAAGCTTTTTGCCAAGATGCAGCGGACTATGACCTGTTTTGCATGGTGAACACCGCATTAGACACTACCATTAATCTCTTTTTGCTTGAACGAGATGGCTTAACAGCTGAGCATAGTGCCTACTTGCAGCGTCAGCAGCAGCGTATTGAGGCCATTTTAGCGTTGTTGAATCAACGCACGTGGAGCCTACCAGAACAGCCAGAGCAATTATCAGATGGGTTGTTACGGTTGGCTTGCTATTTGAGCTGGGCCCAATTTCGGCAGCAAATAGATATTTTGCATTACCCGAATTTACAACAATTTTTATTGGCACTAAATGGTCAGCCTTGGTTTGCTAACACACACCCAGCGCTGAGCTAATAATAACAATCGAAGGGAGTTATTGACCTATGAAATATATCGCCGCGGTGGCTAGCTTGGCACTCTTAAGTGCTTGCTCGCCGCAACCAGAAGAGACCTCAACGGAGGCTTCCATGCAGACATCCGTACCGTCGTCTATCACTTATCCAACCACGGTTCGAGGCAACGTCACTGATACCTATTTTGGTACGAGCGTAGCTGACCCATACCGTTGGTTAGAAGACGATCGTAGCGCAGAAACTGAAGCTTGGGTGAAAGCTCAAAACGAAGTAACGTTCGCTTACCTAAATGAAATCCCATTACGAGCGAAGATCAAAGACCGCTTAACTGAGCTGTGGAACTATGAAAAAGTAGGCTCACCTTTTAAAGAGGGTAACTACACCTATTTCTACAAAAACGATGGATTACAAAACCAATACGTGGTTTACCGTACCGATGCAGAAGGGAACACGGAAGTCTTTCTTGATCCCAATACCTTCAGTGAAGATGGCACCACCAGCTTGGCTAGCTTGAGCTTCTCAAAAGATGGTTCGATTGCTGCTTATGCGATCTCTGAGGGCGGCAGTGACTGGCGTAAAATCATTGTGATTGATGTCGAAACCAAAGAACAGCTTGAGCCTGTGCTGGTCGACGTGAAGTTCAGCGGTATTTCTTGGTATGGCAACGAAGGCTTCTATTACTCGAGTTACGATAAGCCGGAAGGGTCTGAATTATCAGCGAAAACCGACCAGCATAAACTGTATTATCATAAACTAGGTACTGCACAAGCTGACGATGCCGTGATTTTTGGCGGTACTGAAGCTGAAAAACACCGTTATGTGGGTGGCTATGTCACGGAAGATGACAACTATTTGCTGATTAGTGCATCGGTATCTACATCTGGTAACAAGTTGTTTATTAAAGATTTAACCAAACCAGAGAGCGAGTTAGTGACGATCGTGGGTGACACGGATAGCGATACTGGTTTATTAGATAACGTAGGTAGCAAGCTGTATCTGGTTACTAATCGCAATGCGCCCAATCAAAAAATCGTGACGGTTGACGCCAGTGCGCCGCAACCAGCTAACTGGCAAGATTTTATTGCCGAAACTGATTATGTGTTAAGTGCCTCAACGGGTGCTGGTTACATCTTTGCTGAATACATGGTGGACGCGATTGCCCAAGTACAGCAATACGATTACGACGGTAATAAAGTACGTGAAGTTGCGTTACCAGGGGTAGGGAGTGTCGGTGGCTTCTCTGGTAAGCGTGATGAAGAAACGTTGTACTATTCATTCACCAACTACAGCACACCAAGCACCATCTATGCTTACGAGCCGGATGCAGGTGAATCTGAGGTGTATGAACAGCCACAAACCGCGTTTAATAGCGATGATTATGAATCAAAACAGGTTTTTTACACCTCAAAAGATGGTACCAAGGTACCAATGATCATCACGCACAAAAAGGGCTTAGAGCTCGATGGCAACAACCCGACCATTCTCTATGGTTACGGTGGCTTCAACGTCAGCCTCACGCCTTCATTTAGTATGGCCAATGCCATGTGGTTAGAGCTTGGTGGTGTGTATGCCGTAGCTAACTTACGTGGTGGCGGTGAGTACGGTAAAGCATGGCATGATGCCGGTATCCAGTTACAAAAGCAGAATGTGTTTGATGACTTTATTGCTGCGGCCGAGTATTTAATTGCTGAAGACTTTACCTCAAGTGAGCGCTTGGCGATTCGTGGTGGCTCTAATGGTGGCTTGTTAGTAGGTGCGGTGATGACTCAGCGCCCAGACCTGATGCAAGTTGCTTTACCAGCCGTTGGGGTACTAGATATGCTGCGCTATCATACCTTTACCGCTGGCGCTGGTTGGGCCTATGACTACGGCACTGCAGAAGACAGCAAAGAGATGTTTGAGTATCTTTATGGCTATTCGCCAGTGCATAACGTCAAGTCTGGTGTGGAATATCCAGCCACCTTGGTCACTACGGGCGACCACGATGACCGCGTCGTACCTGCGCACTCCTTTAAGTTTGCCGCAGAGCTTCAAGCTAAAGCCGGTGGTAGCAATCCTCAGCTCATTCGGATTGAGACCAATGCCGGTCATGGTGCTGGTACTCCGGTATCAAAAACCATTGAGCAATATGCTGATATTTACGGCTTTACCCTGTGGAACATGGGGATTAAAGAGTAATCCATAAGTGCATGAAAAAAGCCCTTGTTGGTTTATCCAGCAAGGGCTTTTTAGTACGTGTAATAACTGGTTTGGGTGCTAATCAATACTAGGCTTTATAGCTAGGAACTTTAGGGCCATGTACCACTTCAACACTCAACATGCCTTGGTCGATTGCCGCTGGCAGGTCTGTTTCTAACAGCGGCTGAGCCTCAGCAAAAGGTACAGTTAACGCCATGACGCCCCAGGCTTGATTACGGCCGTGCACTTTACCGGCGTAGAGCACCATATCGGCAAGCTGTAAGGTATCTTCCCAGTCCATTTGATTCTCGTTTAAATCCGCAAATGGATAACTGATAAAGCCTGCCGTCGCGGTAACATGCAGCTCTTTATCACCAGAGTGGATTGGCTTTTCGCTAATGGCAGCCAGTAATCTTGCGGTGAGGGCTGGTAAGCGCTTCTGTTCGGTGTTGCTAAGATAAATTAAGAACTCTTCACCACCCCAACGTACCACCAGATCGGAATCTCGCGAAACCTCTAATAAGCGCTTTGAAACCTCAAGTAACACATCGTCACCCACGGCATGGCCAAGATTGTCGTTGATGCGTTTAAAGTGATCGATATCGAGCAAAATCATCGCATCACCGTGCGCATCATGCTGGTCGTTTAACTTATTTTGTAAGGCTCGGCGGTTTAACAGCCCGGTAAGAGGATCACGAATAGATTGTTCAGCTAGTTTTACGTTCGCCACTTTAAGTTCTTGGTTAGAGCGACGCGCTGAGCGGTACAACATAAAGACTAAGACTGCGCCAAACAGTGCCACCACGACCAATAGCAGCAAGATTGTGCGCTTTTGCTCTTGGTTCTGAATGAGCTGCTGGTTCAACTCGTTTTTTTGCTCTAGTAGCAAAATTTGCTGAGCTTTATCTTTGCTATCGTACAAATTCTGTAACTCGGCAACGCTTTTCTGTTGCTCCGCTTTATAAATTTGGTCGCGTAGCTCTCGTTGCTCGAGCAGGATAGCAGCCTTTTCTTGATAGTTGCCGGCAATTCCAAGGGCTTCAGCATACTCACCAAGTAAGACTTCAGTGTCTACGGGCGCCCATTCAGCTCGTGCTAGTTCGACAATCTCAAGCATCTTACTCAGACCGTTAGCATAGTCGCCTTCGTAAACTTCAATAAAACCTAAGTTAAAACGAATGATGGTTTCGTTAAACTCATCGTTATTTAAGTTAGCGATAGCATAGGCTTCGTCGAAAGCTTGGCGCGCTCCGGCAAAGTCACGCACCTTCATATCGATATCACCAATATTATTAAGCACCGTTAAATAAGTGCTCTGATAATCGGTGTCGTCAGCTATAAGTTTTTTTACTTGGGCGTAATGAGCTAAGGCTGCATCATAATTTTCGCGGGCTGTTTCGATGACGCCACGCTGGAAGGTGACTTCTACCAAATAGGCTTTTGCATTAGGAAGCTCTGCCGTACGAACCTCAAGGTCATCCAATTGCTCTAGCGCAAGGTCATAGCTCTTCTGCTGATTATAAATGTTGGCGATGCGCAACTTGAGACTAGCTTGGCGCAATATAGTGCGCTCAGTATTGGTGCCGCTAATGGCATCTAGGGCATAGATAAGATGCTCGAGCGCTGCTGCGAATTGGCTACGAGCTGAATACACATAAGCAGCAAGATTATGCACAAAATACTTAACTCGAGGCATGGTTGCTTGTTCAACTGGCACTAACGCGTCATTAAGAATCGCTAACGCCTCAGAAACTTTATTATCTAACAGTAAAATATAGATTTCGGTGCCACCAGTTTCAGCTAAGGCATCGGGTAGGCCGCTGCGCTGCGCAAGTGCTTTCATTTGTTGTAAATAGTCTTGCGCCTGCTCGGGCCGTTTATTGTAATGATGATTAGAGGCGATGTAACCAAGCAGTCGAATGCGAGTCATGACCGGCGTTTGCTCGCTGGTGCTCTCATGCAGCTCAAGTAAACGAACCAGCGAGGCCTCATAATCAGACTCATTTAAGAGACCTTCGAGCTCTTCTTCTATTGCAGCATCCGTCGGCGGAAGCATGTCTGCATAACTCATATTGGCAAAGGTCAATGCCACCAATAAAAGCATGCTCAAAGTAGCCGCATGAATGTACCGAACCATGAATTCTCCCGCTGTTCTTCTTGGGTTATTAAGAGCACCTTATCGCACTGGTTGGGCCAGTGACAGACAAATGCGTTGAATAACCGCTATGACCGCTTATATGCTGTAGTGTTAATTGTTTGTAATCAAGCCGTTTGTTATACCACAAAGATACAAATGGTTACATATCGAAACAATGAAAATTTGCCTGTCAGCCAATTCAAGTTATAGTGCTGCAGTGAAAATATATCTTTACAGTTTCGTGTTTACCTTGAAGGAATCACACATGGCTTTAAGAAATAAATTTATAATCAGTGGCTTAGCGTTATCAACACTGATGATTTTTGGTTGCAGCAATGATGCGGCGACAGAATTAAAAGCGACACCGCCTGTCGCTGAGAAGATCCCGTACCTGGTTAAATCACCTCATGGCGACCGTAATGATCCATATTATTGGTTGCGTGATGATGAGCGCAAGGCGCCGGCTATGATCGCTCATTTAGAGGCAGAAAATGCTTATTACGATGCTTACCGCAGTAGCTATGCTGATTTAACCGCCACGGTTGAACAAGAAATCATCGGTCGTATCAAACAAGACGATAGCTCATTGCCTTATGTGAAAGGCGACTACGAATATTCAACGGTATACGAAGCAGGTAAAGAGTATCCTATTTACCAGCGTCGCGATTTGCGTGTTGCTGATGCTGAGCCTGAAGTGATGCTGGATGTGAACGAGTTAGCCCAAGGGCAAGCGTTCATGCAAGTAAGCAATATGCAGGTGAGCCCAAATCAGCAATTGTTAGCCTACATGGTGGATCCAACCGGTCGTCGTCAATACGAGCTACGTATTCGTGATTTAACCACCGGTGAAGACCTCCCTGACCGGCTACAAGGCTTATCTTCCGCTATAGCTTGGGCTAAAGACAACGAAACCTTGTTTGTGATTGAAAACGATCCGCAGACGTTACTATCAACTCGGGTATTGAAGCACAAATTAGGTCAACCTGCGGCACAAGCAGAATTGGTTTATGAAGAAACCGATAACACCTTCTACATGTACGTTAGTAATACCAAAGATGGTGAGTACATTACCATCAGCCTGTCCCAGACGGTATCGAGTGAGTTGCATATCTTAGATGCGGACACACCTAATGCTGAATTTACTTTGTTTGCACCACGTGAGCGCCATCTGAAATACAGTGCTGACCATATTGATGGGCGCTGGATCATTCGCACCGATATGGATGCTCCGAATTACCAAATGATGCAAGTGAGTCATGCTGACATTGGTGATAAAGCTAACTGGCAACCATTGATTGCGCCAAGTGATGACGTCTTTATCCAAGATTATGAGGTGTTTACCGATTATCTGGCGCTTAACGAGCGCAGTAACGGTTTGCGTCGAATTCGCATTGTGCCTTGGCAAGACCCAGCCGCCGCGCAAGTAGTAGCAGCTGATGAGCAAGCCTACGTGATGTCGTTTGAGCGTAATGTCGAGCAAGCTACCGATACCCTGCGTTACACCTACAGCTCGTTGACCACGCCAGCGACTATTTACGCATATGATATGAGTAGTGGTGAACAACAACAGCTCAAGCAAACGGAAGTACCTAACTACAACGCGAGTTTATATAGCACTGAGCGCACTTGGGCTAAAGCTGATGATGGCACCATGGTGCCAGTCACCTTGTTGTACAAAAAAGGCTTTAGCAAAGATGGTACCGCGCCGCTCTATCAGTATGCCTACGGCTCATATGGTTCTAGCTCAGATCCGTACTTCCGCTCGACGGTGTTTAGCCTAGTAGATCGCGGTTTTGTTTATGCAATAGCCCATATTCGTGGTGGCCAAGAAATGGGGCGGCAGTGGTATGAAGACGGTAAACTGCTTAATAAAATCAATACATTTACTGACTTTATTGATGTTACCGAGCACCTCGTGGCGGCGGGCTATGCGCATCCAGATAAAGTGTTTGCGATGGGCGGTAGCGCTGGTGGCTTGTTGATGGGTGCTGTAGCCAACATGGCTCCACAACATTACCGCGGGCTGATGGCACACGTACCTTTTGTGGACGTGGTCACCACCATGCTGGATGAAACCATTCCGTTAACCACCAACGAGTTTGATGAGTGGGGTAATCCTAAGCAAAAAGCTTACTACGATTATATGTTGTCGTATTCTCCATACGATCAAGTGAGTGCACAGGACTACCCAGCGATCTTGGTTACAACCGGTTTACACGATTCACAGGTGCAATATTTTGAGCCAGCTAAATGGGTCGCTAAATTACGGGAACACAAAACCGATGCTAACCCGCTGATGTTCAAAACCAACATGACTGCTGGACATGGCGGTAGTTCAGGCCGGTTTGCGCGAATGAAAGAAATTGCTGAAGAGTATGCTTTTATCTTGAATTTGCTTGAAGCTAAGTAGACTCGATTTAAACCTGCGATAGCTTCAATAAGAAAAAGCCAGTAAGCGCTAACTTACTGGCTTTTTTATTTTCTATGCGAAGGGATTAGCAGTTATCTTAAAACTCTGCGTTGTGATAAATGTTCTGCACATCATCACAGTCATTCAGCATGTCTAAAAACTTCTCCATCAACGCAATATCGTCGTCCCCGCTAAGCGTAGTACTCACTTGCGGCAGATACTGAATTTCGTCAACTTCAAAGTCCAGATCAGGAAACGCATCCAATAAGGCTTGCTTAGCTTTGTACGACTCTGTATGAGGCGCAAATACGGTGATAAAACCGCCTTCAGCCTCAACATCAGTCACATCGACATCAGC
This sequence comes from Pseudidiomarina sp. WS423, assembly GCF_050750165.1. Taxonomy (NCBI): domain Bacteria; kingdom Pseudomonadati; phylum Pseudomonadota; class Gammaproteobacteria; order Alteromonadales; family Idiomarinaceae; genus Pseudidiomarina; species Pseudidiomarina sp. WS423. Next base: position 100,408 of record NZ_JBOJLN010000004.1, read on the forward strand.
CATCATTAAGGCTTCAAGCACGGCATCTTCATCTTCGCCAGCAAAGCGCAAAATGGCGCAATGGTCAAACATGTGCGCCACACTGCCCGGAGCCCCTAACTTACATTTAGTTTTGGTAAAGCAGTTGCGCACTTCACCGATGGTACGGTTAGGGTTATCCGTTAAACACTCCACCATCACCATGCAGTTACCAGGGCCAAAACCTTCATAAATGGCTGGCGCATAGTCTTCGCCCGCGCCACCTTTTGCTTTATCGATGGCCTTTTCAATAACGTGGGCTGGCACTTGGTCTTTCTTGGCACTGTCAATTAAGCTGCGCAACTGCAAGTTACCGACTGGATCAATCCCACCTTGCTTTGCTACAACGTAAATTTGGCGGCCATATTTACTGTAAACTTTGCTTTTTGCCGCAGCAGTCTTGGCCATCGACTCTTTGCGGTTTTGATAGGCACGACCCATAATTGCTCTCGCTATTGTTTTTTTAGAAAGGCGCAATTTTAAACTGAGTTACAGGTGATAATCCAGTTTAAACCACCAGATTCGTCCGGGTTCGTTAACTTGAGTTATCTGCTCAAAGCCTGCAACCATGGCTCCAGCACTGCTTAGATGTTCCGCATAAGCTTTATCCAACAGGTTATCAATGCCAAAACTTAGCTTCAATTGCTCGTTTAGTGACCAATGGGCGTTGATGGCTAAGGTGCCAAAACCAGCAGTCGCTTTGAAGTCGTTGCCAACAATATTACCTTGCCCAATGGCGACGCGATGTTGATTATCAACCACCCGCCATAAGCCGGCAAAGGTCCAATCTTGCAACTGATATTCGGCTCCAAACTTAAGCTCTAACGGTGGCTGTTGGGCTAACGCAAGATGGTCGGTTAAGTTACTACCATGAGTGTAGGCCACCGAAGCATCAAGTAATAGGTTATCAGACCAACGATAGTTGGCTAGCAGCTCACCACCAAAACTCTCTGCTTTGATGGAGCGGGCTAAATCAGCTGCCATGTGTTGGCCATTTTCAATCAGAATGTAGTTATCAACACGGCTATAGAACAACGAGGCCATGAATTCAAGGTTGTGCTGACGCAGATGGTAGCCAACATCCAATTGATGGTTAACTTCAGTGTCTAAGAAAAACGAGGACAAAGAAGCTTCACTACGGGTTTTGTTGCCAATGATCTCCCAGAAATCAGGGAAACGTTCGGCTCTGCCAACTCCGACAAACCATTGATGGTCGCCAACTTTAGTTTCTGCACGCATAAACGCACTCACTAAATCAGCATCGCGCTCGGCATTGGCAGTAGGGTTCACAACTGGGCTCATCATAGTGCCTAGTTGCTGACGTTGGTCAAGGGCTTGCCATTGATCAAAGCGTACTCCCGATAACAGCAAGGTGCGGTCTGTCAGGGCATAGCTAGCTTCCGCAAAAAAACCTGTTTGCTCAAAAATGGCATCTGCAATTCTTGGTTTTTCTTCATAGGGCATCAGCGGTTGGTTCATGCTAACGCGCTCGCGGTGCTCATGATATTGATGGTCTAACCCGACCTTTAACGCAGACCAAAACTCGCTATCGATGGTGGCAACTAAACGGCCACCGCGAGTGTATCGGTCGGGGTTACGAGCCGCTGGGTTCGGCATCATGCCAGTTGGCCGAAAGTCTCGTAAACTGTAGTTATCCATCACGTGATCGACATAGCCGTAATAGACTTGTGCATCAAACTCAGCTAACCAATCGGTGAGATACGCTTGGCGCCAACGCAAGCTGGCACTGTCGCGATCAAAAACTGAGCCATCCATCGCCCGGTCAGCATAGGCAGCTTCTGCACCACTATTGCCCAAGGTTACCATCAGTAGCGTATCGGCAGACGGGGTCCAGCCCAACTGTAAATCGGTACCCCAGCGCTCGTAGGCACTATTCACAGCCACCCCATTACCATCCTCATAAGCATCAGCTTCACTGTGGGTGGCGCTTAAACGCATAAAGCCGAGCTCGTTGCCGATACCGTAGTCGGCATTAAATTCGCGGCGACCGTAAGCGGCGCCAATCAAGCTTACTTGGCCAGGGCTTTGGCTGGCATCAAACTGATAATTTTCGCGTTCGAACAATACGGTGGCAGAGGCGGGTCCATACAGCACGCTCTGAGGGCCTTTGATGATTCGAATGCGGTCAAAATTTTGTGGATTAATGTAGGCAGTAGGAGGGTCCATACGGCCACTACAACCACCCAAGATCATTTGGTCATCACCGGCTATGGTTAGTCTGGAGCCAGCCGCACCGCGGAACACGGGGTCACCACTGGTGCCACCTTTACGAATAATTGAAAAGCCCGGAATCGACTTCAAATAATCAGCACCATCATGTGCCGGTATCGGTTGCTGTGGCGCTTTAGTATCTTTTGCTAATTCAATACTGTTGAGCGGCTTTACCCCAGTAATAATAATACGCTCTAGGTCTTTGTCGGTTTCGTCCTGAGTTGGCTCATTGGCTATAGCTGCAGTTGCTAAAGTGGCCATAAATAATGCGAGAGCTGATTTTGCGAACATGGTAAATACCTCACCCAACAATGGTCTGTGTCATAGTGTGCGCTATTATCAACCTATTGAAAATTATACCGATGTGGCAAAGTGTCGCAGCTGGATTTATTGCCATTTGCATGCATACTTAAGAGGTATCTAAAAAGAGGTGGGTGATAGTGACGAAACGAGATAGCATCGTAGCCTTATTGCTACTCCTTATTACATTAACGGCAAGTGTAGTGATTTGGCAGCATGGTGCTGCGGCTAACCCCTATGCGGTGCTAGCCTTGGTGCCAATGGCCGCAGCTATGCTACTACTGCCGTTCCGGCTGGCCTGGCTGGTGATGGGATTAGGCATCGCAGGGCAGCTGTGGCAGCTGCAAGCCGAGCTACCCACTCATCATCAGATGGATACCCATTATCGGGCAATGGTTTATGGCCAAGTTTTTGCTGCGCTGCTGCTGGGAGTGACGTTACATTGGCTGCGAGTGCGTATTGTGCGCCAACAACAAGCGATTCGCTCATTGCAACAACGCCAACATCGTGATGAACAGTTGGTATCGATAGGTACGGCCGCAGCTCAGTTTAGTCATGAGGTAGCCAGCCCTATTCAAACCATCCAGTTCTTATTAGAAGACGCTCGCCAGCAATACCCCAACGATGCAGATTTGCAATTAGCGGAACAACAAGTCAAACGTATTCATAATTTACTGTTAGATTGGCGCCAAGTTGCTGAAGATGTTCGTACCCATCGGCTGATGCCGTTTGAGGTGCATCAGTTACTGCAGCAACTCCAAGATGCTTTGCTTATCGCACGACCTGATATTCACGCTAATTGGCACGATCAAGTACAACAGCCCGTTGCTGTGCGTGCTGATCGAACCTTATTACCCGCCTTATTGAGTTTATTGCACAACGCAGCCGATGCCGCGCAAGCAACGCAACAGCAACTCGAGCCCGAGCCGTTAGCGCATCCGCTAGCGATTGAGGTGCTAGCAGCCTTAGATGGTAACGATTGGGTATTAACTATCAGCAACACCGGCAGCGCTGATGAATTACCACCGGCCCCTCAGTTAGGCCAGCAGCTGTTACCCAGCAGCCGCGGTGCAGGCGCAGGCACCTTGCTTAGTTATTCCACCATTGAAAGGTTTCAAGGCCGAGTCAGCTGGCGCCGCGAACTCATTAGCAGTGCAGAGAACCTGATTCAAGTGGTGGCTGAAATACGTTTACCGACGGAGCCTTACAGTGACTGAACGACTCTTGATTATTGATGATGATATTACGTTATTACAAACCCTGGCTGCGCGTATGCAGCGCTATGGCTACGAGGTGATGACGGCGGCCAGCGAAGATGAATTGAAGCAGATCACAGTGTCGCCAATTGCCAACATCCTATTGGACCTAAAATTTGGCCATGCCAATGGCCTAGAACTGATAAAAACATTACAGCAACGATTTAAACCTAAGCACCTAGTAGTGTTGACAGGCTATGCCAGTATTGCAACCTCGGTTGCTGCTATCAAAGCTGGCGCTACAGACTATTTAGCAAAACCGATTCAAACCCAGACGCTATTGCAAAGTTTAGAACATGCAGAGAGCTCGCATGCGGATGAACTGCCAGAGCTGGCTGAACATCACCTCAGCCCCGCCCAGTTAGAGTGGGAGCACATTCAACGCACCCTGCAAGAATACGACGGTAATATTTCCGCTACGGCCAGAGCTTTAGGGATGCACCGGCGTACGCTACAACGCAAATTAGGTAAGTATTCACCCCTTAAGGAGTAACAGTATGAAAGCCATTAAAATAATCGCTGCTAGTGTGTTAGCAGCCTTGTCGTTAACGAGTTTTGCGCAAACCAGTAGCGCAGATGAGCAACAGCGCTTAGAGCAATCGCGTGCCATGAGTAAGGCACTCGGAAGCCAACTAAGTGCTACGCTCATGAAGGCCATGCAAGAACAAGGCCCGGTGCATGGTATCCAAGTATGCAATGAACAAGCACCAGCCATCGCTGCAGCCGTTAATGCTGCGAATCAAGGCGATACAAAGGCGGTAGTTTCGCGTACCGCTTTGAGGGTACGCAATACCAACAATGCCCCCACCGCCGAACAGCGCGCTGTGCTAGAGTACTTTCAAGCGCAGATGAACCAAGGCGAAACAGCACCAGAACTGATGTTTTCATCAAGTGACGGCAACCAGTACTATATGAAAGCGATTGTAATGCAACCGCAATGTGCTGCTTGTCATGGGGGCTCAATTAAGCCAGAAATTGCGCAAGCAGTACAAGCGAAGTATCCCGCAGATCAAGCTACCGGCTTTGCCGTAGGTGATTTGCGCGGCGCCTTTTTAGTACAGTGGCTTGACGCAAAAAATTGATCCTGATCAACATCTGCGCACCAATAACCTTATAAAATTTAGGGTATATCAACCAAGGAGTACAGTATGAAAAAATCAGCAATCGCAGCCAGTGTCGTTTTAGGCCTTTTAGCAACTCCAGCAATGGCAGAATTCAACGCTGACAATTTCAGCGTTAATGTTGGTGCGATCAGTGTTATGCCTGACGATAGCAGCAGCTCATTAAATGTTGTCGAAAGCTTAGCAGGCTTGCCCGCAGGCACGACCGGGGTAAACGTCAATACCAATACTCAGCTAGGTTTAACTTTTGACTATAAGTTAAACACCAATTGGACCTTAGAATTAGTTGCGGCAACACCATTTAGCCATGATGTGTATGCAACCGGAGCTTTAGCTGGTTTAAAAGTAGGTAAAGTAAAGCAATTGCCACCTACATTGTTAGCTCAATATCATTTTGATCTTGCAAATGATGCGATTGACCCGTTCGTTGGTTTTGGCGTGAACTACACTACTTTCTTTGATGAGCAAGCATCATCTGAGTTGGTAGGTGCGTTAACTGGCCTAGGTGCAGTCACCGCGTCAGATAGCGTTACTCTAGCTCTTAAAGACAGCTGGGGCTATGCCTTGCAAGCAGGTGTTAACGTTGCAATTAGTGACAATTGGGGCTTACACTTCATGGTCAGTAAAATGGATATTGACACCGATGCCGATGTTCGTATTAACAACGCAACCGCGCAGCGTGTTAACGTAGATATCGACCCGTATGTAGCGATGGCTGGTATTCGCTATCGTTTCTAAGCGATGGAAACTTATCGATACAAAGGCGGCTTCGGTCGCCTTTTTTTATGGTTGCAGTTGGTGAAAAATCATGTATTTTAGGATAAGCCGAAATACGAATGAGTTCGTATTATAGTTAACAAGGCCATTTTAGCTAAATACGACAGGAGCCCTACAATGAGCACTAGAATTCATGTTGAACCTTTTTTAGACGACGATAGCGAAACTTTTAGCTACGTTATCCACCGCACCGATGAAAAAGCTGCAGCTGTTATCGACCCTGTACTTGATTTTGATTATAAATCTGGCCGCACTAAAACCAATGGCGCGCAGCGCATGGTTGATTACATTAAGCAAAACGACTTGTCCGTAGAGTGGATCTTAGAAACACATGCGCACGCCGACCATTTGTCAGCAGCCCCGTTTATCCAACAAAACGTAGGTGGCAAGATAGGTATCGGTGAGCATATCAAACAAGTGCAAACGATTTTCAAAGAGATCTTTAATCTTGAAAAAGAGTTTTTACCCAACGGTACCCAGTTTGATCATTTATTTGCTGATGGCGAGCAGTTTCAAGTAGGTAGCATGCAACTGCGGGTTATGCATACTCCGGGACATACGCCAGCAGACCTAGCATACATTGTGGATGAGCAAATGGCTTTTGTTGGCGACACCCTGTTTATGCCAGATGTGGGTACGGCTCGTTGTGATTTCCCTGGTGGTAGCGCCACAACGTTATATCGCTCGATCAAAAAGTTACTAGCGTTGCCAGAAACGACGGATATTTATATTTGTCATGATTACCCACCAGCAGGTCGTGGCCACGAGTATCGCACCACAGTGGCTGATCAGCGCAAACATAGTAAACACGTGCATGATGGCGTGATCGAAGCAGAGTTTGTGAAAATGCGTGAAGAACGCGATGCAACGTTAGAGATGCCACGGTTGATTTTACCTTCTATTCAGGTGAATATTCGCGCCGGTAAAATGCCCCCAGCTGATGACAATGGCAAAGTGTACTTAAAACTACCCATTGACCAGTTGTAACAAGAGTTGGGGCATCCTAGTTTATTAACGGAGAACATTCATGGCCAAGAAGTTACCAGCTAAGTATGAAACCAAAGTCATGCCGCTGATATTGCCGATTGTAAAACGCTTGACCAAGTTGATCGTTGACTAATGCAAGTTGCCATTTTTTGGTTACTGTTATTGAGCTGTTTAACCCCATGGATGAGTGCACCCGTTGCGCTAGTTATGGGGTTTGTTGCAACTGCACTGGGATTACACCCAGGCCCTGTAGCAATAACCAGCTGGGTTAAGCAATTACTCGGGATAGCCATTGTCGCTATGGGGTTTGGCGTGCAGTTACAAGCGGCCGTTAGCTTAACGGGGAGCTATTTGGGGCTGATTGTTGCCTCAATTGTACTGACGTTAGTCGCAGCTTGGTTGCTTGGTAGGGCCTTTCGAGTTCACCCCACCACCAGTTATTTAATTGGCTCTGGTACAGCTATTTGTGGCGGTAGTGCAATTGCCGCTATTGGGCCTGCCATTCATGCTAAAGCCGACCAACTGGCGTTAGCTATGGCAACAGTTTTTACGCTGAATGCGGTGGCCTTGGTGGTGTTTCCGCTTATCGGCCATGCCCTTGATTTAGACCAGCATACCTTTGGCGTTTGGGCTGCCATTGCTATTCATGATACTTCGTCGGTAGTAGGGGCTGCGCAGGCCTATGGTAATGAGGCTCTGCAGGTCGCCACCACCCTTAAGTTAGCACGAGCTCTGTGGATTGTGCCGCTAGCGCTGTTATCAGCATGGTGGTATCAGCGGATGCAGCCGAACGCCGGGCGGGTTAAGGTAAGTTTGCCATGGTTTATTGTAGGCTATGTGCTGGCCATGTTAGTGCATTATGTTTGGCCGCAATTTACTCCTGCTTATGACCTCCTCTTTCATGGCGGTAAACAACTTCTTGTGGTTTGTTTGTTCTTGATTGGAGCTAGCATGAGTTGGACTAAGCTCAAAGCCGCTGGCGGAGCAGCCCTGTTATTAGCCGTGTTGCTGTGGTTGTTGATTGGCGCTGGTTCTTTAGCCTGGTTGTTACTAGCGAGTTAATAGAAGCCAACTTCATTTACCTTAAGTTAATTCTCCATGGGGTTAACGCGATGTTGGCCTATGATTATCGCGTTTTAATGAAACTTCCTTTGTAATTTGGCGCGAAACCACGTAGATTACGCGCCTAATTTTTGTTCGGGTGTACTATCGTGATCTCTGCTGCAAACATCACCATGCAATTTGGTGCAAAACCTCTTTTTGAAAACATTTCTGTTAAGTTCGGTGAAGGTAATCGCTACGGCTTGATTGGCGCTAACGGCTGCGGTAAATCTACCTTTATGCGCATTCTTAGTGGTGAGCAAGAGCCGTCTGCGGGCAACGTGTCCATAGAACCGAACTTACGCGTAGGTAAGTTACGCCAAGATCAGTTTGCCTACGAGCAATACACGGTTATTGATACGGTGATTATGGGTCATGCCGAGCTTTGGCAAATCAAGGCTGAACGCGACCGTATTTATAGCTTACCGGAAATGAGCGAAGATGATGGCATGCGGGTAGCCGACTTAGAAACCGAGTTCGCCGAGCTTGATGGCTATACCGCTGAATCAAGAGCAGGTGAGTTGTTGCTAGGAGTAGGGATACCACTTGAAGCGCATTATGGCTTAATGAGTGACATAGCTCCGGGCCTAAAGCTGCGGGTGTTATTGGCGCAGGTGCTGTTTTCTGACCCTGATATTATGTTGTTAGACGAACCGACCAACAACTTAGACATTAACACCATTCGCTGGCTAGAAACGGTACTGAATGACCGCCAAGCTACCATGATCATCATCTCGCACGACCGTCATTTTTTGAATAGTGTTTGTACTCATATGGCGGACATTGATTACGGCGAATTGCGTGTGTATCCAGGTAATTACGACCAGTATATGTTTGCGGCCACCCAAGCGCGTGAGCAGCTGCTGAACGAAAATGCTAAAAAGAAAGAGAAGATCGCAGAACTACAACAGTTTGTGAGTCGTTTTTCAGCAAATGCTTCTAAGGCAAAACAAGCAACCTCTCGAGCTAAACAAATTGAGAAGATTCAGTTAGCAGAAGTGAAAGCTTCAAGCCGAATCAGTCCGTATATTAGGTTCGAGCAAGAGAAGAAGCTGTACCGATTAGCCCTTGAAATAGAAGGCTTAAGTAAGTCCTTTGACGAGTTGCAGGTGCTTAAAAATCTCACCGCCATGATCGAAGTGGGTGAGAAGGTCGCAATTCTGGGTGCAAACGGTATCGGTAAAACGACGTTATTGAAGTGCTTAGTGGGGCAACATACGCCCGATAGCGGCATCATCAAATGGTCTGAAAATGTCAATATTGGTTACTATGCCCAAGACCATGCCGATTGGTTTAAAGATAAAGTTACCGTGTTTGAATGGATGAGCCAATGGATGCAGCCGCACCATGATGAGCAAGCTGTACGCAGTGTGTTGGGGCGGATGCTGTTCTCTCAGGATGATATTAAAAAGCCGGTGACCATTTTATCGGGTGGTGAAAAGGGGCGTATGATCTTCGGTAAATTGATGATGCAGCGGCCTAATATTTTGATCATGGATGAACCTACCAACCACTTAGATATGGAGTCTATCGAGGCATTAAACTTGGCCTTAGAACATTACGATGGTACGTTGATTTTTGTTAGCCATGACCGCGAATTCGTGTCATCGTTAGCATCTCGCATTATTGAATTAACCGACCAAGGCATGCGTGATTTCTCTGGTACTTACGATGATTACCTCCGCCAACAAATGCAGCAGGGCTAAGCCTCAGCTACCACAACTATTAGCAGTGTACAGCACGGACCTAGCTGCCGTGCTGTGCGCTGACCAACAGCTACATGGGCTATCTGTTCATGAACTGCAGCAAGCCGCTCAATACGCCGCACCACAACGTCAGCAGCAATTTCTGGCAGGCCGGGCATTAATTCGTGCTGCGGTAACACAGCTCAAGCCTCAAGTGTCTAATCAGGATATTGTGATTGTACGTGCGAGTAATGGCGCGCCAGAACTCATGGTGCAAGGCCAGCGTTGGCACTGCTCCATTAGTCACACTGAGGGTGCGGCCTTGGTTGGCGTCAGTGCTAGCCATGCCATGGGGGTGGATATTGAACGCAGCCGAGCGCCTAAACAGCTACCGTTATTATTGAAACGTTTTGCGGATGGCTTTTTGGCCGGGTTATCAGCTACCGTCAGTACCTCTGAATTTAGTCGGCGTTGGACCTTAGCTGAAGCCGTGACTAAATATCAGCAAGGGTTACTCATGCGTACCTTGCAGCAGCCTTTTGACGTTTATCAAGCAGCTGCTACTTGGCACCAGGTAGCAGTTTTTCAGTTGGCTATTTATCATCCTGAATTACCCGCTGAAAAACTGCGACTGGTAGATTTCAACCAGCTTACTGAGTAGCCTTGGGTTGCTCTAATTTTTGATAATACTCAGCATATTTGGGATGGTAAGGACCTGGTGGTAATCCCGTTTCTGCGCCATAAAAGACTTGACCGTTGGCAGTTCGGGTTAATGGCAGGTAGTTAGGAGCAGCACGTTCGATAGCTGCAGTGATAGCCATCGCCACTAAATCCGCCAATGGATTACCTGAGCTATTTTGTTGCTGCGGTGCATAAACCAACTCTTTGCGTGCTTGCCATAATAATTGCCCTTGAGCATTAACTAAACGATACTCAAAGTCGATTTTTGTATGTGTCGCAAGCACCATGTATTGGGCTGTCCATTCGTGAATGGTGACATACAAAATCGCATCAGCGCCAAACAACGCAGCTAAATTATCAGCTGGCGCTGCATGCACTTCAGCCGCTTCATAATAGCCTTCCGCTTCAAGTAACATTTTTACGGTATTGACCGGATAAGTGTAATAGCCTTTCTCGGCGAGCATAAAGGGTAAGGTTGCTAACACCGAGGTTGGTGCCTGCACATCAATGGTGTTGTTATTTACTGGCACCACTAAAATCGATTGCAGTTTAGCCTGATGCAATGGCTCGAGGTGCGTGGTATCTGGAGCACTCGCACAAGCCCCCAACACAAGGACAGTAACAAGCATGCTAACACGTTGGAGTAATGTCATGATTATTGTCCTTGTTGAGTTTGCAGGTTACGAATCAGGGCGGCCATAAACAACTGACTCTCAGGCCACGTGTCATGTTCTAGTTGATAAAACTTAATCGCCTCAGCTCGTTTACCTTGCTCTAGTAAAAAAGTACCAGCTTCAGCAAAGAGGCCAGGAGCAACAGGCTTTGGCTTTTGCTGGGCCGTTTCAATAAATTCTAAGTAATCAATCAGAATTTCTTCTTTAACTTCAGGTTCATGATAATAAACAAAAAGCGCTTCTTCGTAATTGCCCCATTGGTAAAGATTATTATTGGTGACACAGGCAGATGCCAGTAGGCTGCCTAAAACAACCAAAAGCAGTTTTAATTTCATGTATGCCAGTTCTCGTTAGGTACTATTCGTTGATGGTTATGGTGCTTTGCGTTGCTTCACTAAAGTAACGTGATTCTTGGTAGACCACTTGCTCCCCTTGGCGCACAATAATCAAATGCTGCCCAGGCACCAATTGAACTGCCCGCTCTGGATAGGTGTATTGGGCAAGGTCACCATAGCTGACGCCGTCAACAACCAATTCTAAGCCCGCAGCATCTGCAACTTTAAAGCTTACCTGCGGAGCCGTATCGGCAATGGTGGTGGTACGAGTCGGTTGTTTGGCACAACCAACAGCTAAGGTTAACGCCAACAGGGTTGCGGTTAGGGCTAAGCTGAGATTCTTCATTATTGTTGCTCTCTTACTTCGAGGGTTGAAAGTTCCAGATCCGTAATGCTGCCTGAGGTAATAGTACCTGCTGCGCCTTGGTCTAAATCTGTGCTGCCAAACAAACTTTGAATGGTAAGTTCAGCCACTTTTTTACCTGGTAACGTGATATTGCCACCGGTAGTGGGTGAGCGCACTACCTTACCTTTGGTTAGCACATCAAACACCATACCCGGCTTAACCCCTTGTTTTTCGCCGCCGCTAATAAACACCAGTTGGTCTTCGCTCGCCAATACATCAGCAGACCATGGTTTGGCTAGAATCAATTCCAGCATTTTCTCTACCGCAGCATTAACGGCAGCACCAATAGCTCGGTCATTTAAGCTGCCATCGTAGCCAGCAACCGAGCCAAAACCCATGGTGCGAGATTGCTCTAAGGCTGAGTTTCCGCTTCCTGATACCGAGGCAATCACTTGGCCCGTATTGGTGTCGACCAAACGTAAGTCTACGGTAGCAGTGGCCTCCTGCTTCGAACTACTCGATAAAAAGCCACGTTCACCGGTAGTTGAGCGACCAAATTCGGTGAGTGAGCCGATAACTAAGGTATCTACGCCCACTAAGTTATTAGCTTGCCCAGTAAGTTGCTGTTCTGCTGTTACCGCATTTAGATCGGGGCGTTCAAACACTAAAAATCGATTGGTATTGGCGATGGCCTGAGTAAACATATCGGATATTTTTTGGTCATGCTGACCACTACTGGCTTCGCGCAGAAGGCTGCGTCCGTAGTTAGTTTCATTGGTTAATCTACCTACCGCCAGCTTCCGCTTAAGGCCCAACTCAATGGGCTGTTCAGCCTGTTGCTGCGCCTGTGCCGCCAACTGTTGTTGCTGATTGACTGGCGGTTTGGTTGGTGTGGGTTGCGGCGCTTGGCTAGCGCAGCCAGCTAGGGCTAAAGCCGCCACAGCTGGTACTAAAAGATGTGCTTTGTTCATGGAGGACCTTGTTGATTATTGTTCTACAAACCTCCGTAGAATATCACACGGGCTAACAATAACGCATGGATTAAACAACAAAATTGTAAACAAGTGTCATCATCTGGTCATGCTAACGCTGAATCATTCAGGGTTAATACGAAGGCTTTGAGTTAATGGAACATATGTTATTGCAAAGCTGTCTAAGCAGAAGCTTACTAATTCGATAAAATAGATGGCATTAATCGATTTACAAAACTGGCCATTTTCGAATGGATTGACTATATTTTAGAAAGTTACGAAATAGAGCCGGTTGCATAGACGTTTGTTATTCTGGTCGACACCTCAAGCAGTTGGCTGCCACAACCTAAACAAGCAAAGTAAACTAGGAGAATATGATGGGATTACGTATTGGCGATATCGCCCCAAATTTTGAAATTGAAACCACTCAAGGCAAGATTAACTTCCACGATTGGTCGCAAGGTTCTTGGGTATTTTTCTTCAGCCACCCAGCTGATTACACTCCAGTTTGTACTACTGAAATGGGTCGCACGGCACAGTTAGCTGGCGAGTTTGCTCAGCGTAACGTCAAACCTTTAGGTTTATCGACTGATACCGTAGAAGAGCATTTAGGCTGGATTAAAGACGTTAACGAAACTCAGAATACCACTTTGGAATTTCCTATCGTTGCAGATAAAGATAAGAAAATCGCTGAGTTGTACGACATGATTCACCCAGGTGAAAGCGAAACTGCAGCGGTACGTTCAGTGTTTATCATTGACCCGAACCATAAAATTCGCTTAACCATGACTTACCCTATGAGCGTTGGTCGTAACTTTACTGAAATTCTTCGTGTGATTGATGCCTTACAAACCGGTGATCAATTTGGCGTGGCTTGCCCAGCTGATTGGCAAGTAGGCGGTGATGTTATCATTCCACCCAGTGTATCGATGGAAGATGCCGAGAAGAAGTTCCCGCAAGGGTTTAAAACAGTGAAGCCTTACTTACGCTTTACCAGCGTTAACAAGTAAGCGCTTATCTAAGTGAAAAAGCAGCTCAATCGAGCTGCTTTTTTGTAACTACAGTAAAACTCATCAATGGCGAAGCCGTTGTATTGCGCCCCAAGAAATGCAGCGTATCAGCCTCAATTTTGAAACTTTGTACTTGGTTTAAAGCCTCCAAGAATGCTTGTTCCGCTTCCATTTGATCTGGAGCGCACATCATTTTGGTAACTGCTATCGGGCTAAAGCTAAGTTCGCTGCCGTTTTTTCCAACAGTATAGGTACCGTGGAAACGATTGCAGCCAGTAGATCCAAACACTTCTGTTTTCTGATTAAACTCAATGGTAGGTGGCTGTTCTAATGAGCTCCCTTGTAGCTGCCATGCTTGCTGCAGGTTGGCGCTGCTTGGCTCTGCGCAGGCGCTGACGAGTAACGTGGCGCATATAATTAAGCCTAGACGGCTGATAACGGATTTGACGGACTGCATAGCGGACCTCATAGGTAACAAAAGAATGAGCACAACAAGAAGATCTAGTATAGCCAAACACCCCCTCTTTTTATGTAGCAAAATAAGTCAGTTTGGCAAGCTTTACGTAAAGGATTCTGCATTCATCTCTTTTTTAGGCATGTATATCGCTTGCCACGGGATGATTGGCTGGAGAAATTTAGTGGCTGTGTTAGCTTAGAAGCTATCTACTATAACTATCAACAAGGTAAAGGCTATGATCAAAGGTTTTCCCTTATCGGCTTGTGCAAGCGTTTTAGCCGCAGGCATACTCGCACTTTCCGCTCCGATGGCAGCAGCTAATCCGGTTAAAATTAACTACCAACAACCAGCCCAAGACATCATTGATATTGTTGATGCAGCGCCATCACCTGGGGCTAGCTTAAGCCCAGATGGCTCCTTACTGTTGGTGACCGGTTATCCTGCCTTACCCGATATTTATGATATGGCTGCCGACCAATTGAAGTTGGCTGGTCGTCGTATTAACCCGGCCAACTATACGGTCAGCCAAGCACGATATATCAGTGAGTTAAAGCTGGTTGATGTAGCTACCGGTAACAATCAATCCATTCAAGGGCTGCCTGCTGATCTGAAGGCGTTAGCGGTAAGCTGGGCGCCTAATGGACGCTACATAGCTTTGGCACAGCAGACAGAAAAGCACGTGGAGTTATGGCTGGTGGATGTTGCCAAGGCCAAAGCAAAACGCTGGTCAAAAACCGCGCTCAATGCGGTATGGGGCGCGCGCTTAGCGTGGTTGCACGATAGCTCCGGTGTGTACAGTTACACTGTGGTTGACGGATTAACCAAACCTGCTGCAAAAGTTGTCCCTACCGGGCCGGTGATCACTGAAAGCAAAGGCCGTACAGCACCTGGGCGCACCTACCAAGATTTGTTGCAAAACAAACATGATGAAGACTTGTTTGACTATTATTTTACGAGCCAAATCAAGCTGTTTAGTGTGAAAGGTAAAGAGCGTGTCATCGGTGAACCTGCGGTTTACAATGGCCTGAGTGTGGCTCCAAGTGATGACTATCTTTTGGTAAGCCAGCTTAAGCGTCCTTATTCTTACGCAGTACCTCATTATCGTTTTCCTGAAACTACGGAAGTCTGGTCACCTACGGGTAAGTTAGTTTATCAAGTGGTTGAGCAAGGGTTAGCTGATAACTTACCAATTGCGTTCGATGCCGTAGTGCAGGGACGTCGCTCGATTAGTTGGCGTAATGATGCGGATGCTACCCTGGTTTGGGCTGAAGCCGCAGACCAAGGTGACCCGGCGGTTGCTACTGAAGTACGCGACCAAGTGTTCCAGTTAGCTGCTCCATTTAAGGGCCAGCCGCAAAAATTAGCCGATTTGAGTAAGCGTTTCAGCGGCTTGCTTGCTGCAGATAACGAGCATCTTCTCATTTGGGAGCGCTGGTGGGCAGACCGTGACGAGAAACTTTGGTTGGTGGATGCATCAGGTAAGCGCAGCACCGAGCTGGTATGGGAGCGTTCATGGGAAGACCGCTATAACGATCCAGGCGCTCCGTTCACCGTACAAACCGATGAGGGGCGAACGCTGTTGTACCTGAAGGACGGTAACTTGTTACTGCGTGGTAGTGGAGCATCGGATGAAGGTGATCGGCCTTTCATCGACAGCTATAACCTGATGGATAAGAGCAGTGAGCGCTTATGGCGCAGTGAGGCGCCTTATTATGAAGCCCCTCGAGAACTGATCGATGCAGAAGCCATGACCTTCTTAACACAGCGAGAAGGGGTGAACGATCCTGCCGATTTCTTTATTCGAGATATTGATGATAATAAGCTCACGGCGTTAACTGAAACACCGCATCCGATGCCGCATACTTTAGGCATTACCCGCGAGCAAATTACCTATACGCGGGACGATGGTTTACCGATGTCGGCTGAACTGTATTTACCGGCTGGCTACGATAAAGATCGTGATGGCCCGCTACCAACGATTGTTTGGGCCTACCCGCGTGAATACAAGAGCTCAGCAGCAGCAGCACAAATTTCAGGATCACCTTATGAGTTTGTTCGCATTAGCTATTGGTCTCCTCAGTACTTGGCAACCCAAGGTTATGCCGTACTAGATGCTGCTACTATGCCTATTGTGGGTGAGGGCGATGCCCAACCAAATGATACCTTTATTGAGCAGTTGGTAATGAACGGTAAAGCCGCGATTGATGCTGGTGCCAAACTAGGTGTGACTGACCCAGAGCGAGTCGCATTAGGTGGCCACTCTTACGGTGCCTTTATGACTGCTAACATGCTTGCGCATAGTGATCTGTTTAAGACAGGTATTGCTCGCAGCGGCGCTTATAACCGTAGCCTGACACCCTTTGGCTTTCAGCGCGAAGAGCGCACCGTGTGGGATGATGCTGACTTATACATTCGCATGTCACCGTTCTTCCATGCCGATAAAATTAACGAACCTTTGTTAATGATTCATGGTATCAACGACAACAACTCAGGTACCTTCCCGATGCAGTCGGAGCGTCTGTATCAAGCCATCAAGGGACTTGGTGGCACCGCACGATTGGTGATGTTACCTCATGAATCACATGGCTACCGAGCTCGCGAGTCAGTATTACACATGCTGTGGGAGCAAACTCGTTGGTTAGATGAACACCTTAAGGGTGAGTAGAACCCAAACCAAAAGCCCAGCAACCATGCTGGGCTTTTTTATTTGTGCTTGCTTGTCACAATATCACTAACGTTTATTGCTTCACTAACCGTAAGTTATGAAAATCAAAGCTGAAATCAGTAAAATCAGCAACCGCTTCTAAGCGCGCGCCAGTAACCTGTTGCTCCCGGTTCACACTAAAATCAATAAAAGCATCGGCTTCTAGCAAGGGTTCATGCCAACGAATCACAAAAGTATCACCGCTATAATGTTCTAGCTGCCCCTGCAACATGGGGGTGTGCGCAAAACTAATGGCTAATTGATCGTCGTTAACACTAATGTTGACGTCACCGTACCAAGCATCCCGATAAGTGCCGCTATACGAGGCTAGGTCTAAGGCCGCACGTGTCGTACTCGGTGCCGGCAAGGTAAATTCGGCTTTAGCTTGGATCATATCGTCGTATTTAGCTTGTTCACTAGCTACCCAGTCTTTATCGGATAAATCGAGAACGAGCTCCAGTGCTTCTTCAGTGACGGCTGTTAAAGCGCCAAAAGCTTGCTGATTACTGATAACAGTGATAGCAAAATCATGTTCAGGAATAAGAGTGGTTAGTGAGAGCATGCCCAAAATACCGCCGCTGTGTGATACATGTTTCACCCCGTGGTAGTTTTTGACAAACCAACCGAGTCCGTAGCCGCGAAAGTGGGTACCCTGAGCGGCAGCTGCTGGTGGTACCCCAAGAGGTGTAGTTACTTGCCACATTGCCTGTACATTGCGCTCACTTATTAGCTGTTCGCCGGCAGGGCTGACGCCATGATTGAGAAGGGTTAGCAGCCACTGCGCAAAGTCCTCAGCATTGCTGGCAATCGCACCGGCTGCGCCAAAGTCTTCTAAATAATCTAGCGCAAAGCGATGGAGCTGCCCTTGTGCTTCAATCGATCCCACCGCGAAGTTCGTGTTAGTGGCTGGAATCGTTGAAAACCCAACGTGAGTGTTATTCATGTTGAGGGGCTTGAAGAATGTTTCTGCAAGGTAGTCGGCGTAACTCATTCCGCTAACACGCGCAATAACTTCGCCGGCAACAATAAACATCAGGTTGTTGTAGTCAAAGCGTTCACGTAAGCCGTGGGCGATAGGGACATGAGCCAATCCCGCCAGTAGATCGGCCGTGGTTTTATCAGTATTCGGCCAAATCATCAAATCTCCAGCACCTAAACCTAAGCCGGTGCGATGGCTCAGCAAATCACGTAGCGTTAGCTGCGCACTTAACTGAGCATCAGCCAACTTAAATTCGGGAAGATGTTTTACTACAGGATCATCCCAACTCACTTTGCCTTGATCAACTAGGGTTGCCATAGCGGCAGCGGTAAAGGCTTTAGTGTGTGAGGCAACCCCAAACAAGGTCTCTTTGGTAACAGGCAGCTGAGATTCTAGGTCGCGAATGCCAAAACCCTCAGCTAGCACTACTTTGCCTTGATGCACCGCGACTACCGCCATACCAGGTACGTTAAACGCAGGTAAGCTAGCGGCAGCGGATGCTCTAATATGTTCGGCTAAAGCTGGCTTTTCTGCCTCAACAGCGGTGTTCACAAGTGTATCGGTAGCTTGGGCATAACTGCTCAGGCTCGGCATCATAAGGAGTGCCAACGCTAAAACCGTTGGCTTCAGTTGTTGGGATAGTTTAACAACAGACATTTGCTTCATTAAAATCATCCTATCTCATTATCAAAAAAGTTTATTATCAGCCAAAGCTGTTTTTAACAACCCCAGCTCTGACCAACCCCAGCCATTACCATCCAAGAATGCGTGGCCAAACCTCATGCGCTTGTGTTTCAGTGATGACATGATAGTGGGTATGCATGGCAGCTGTGGCACAGGCATGGTTCGGCAAAATGCGCAGCAACTGACCTATGTCAAATTGCTCACAACGGATAGCCGCTGGCAGTACAATCACCCCATGCTCTTGGTTAACTCCATTAACCACAATGGGTTGATCCGCAGCTAAGGGCTGGCCTGCAATATCACAAACTAGTCCATAAGATGGCTCTTGTGCGTTACGAGTTGCGCCTAGATCGCGCGAGAGCGCCATCCATCCTGCATCGATTAAAAGCCAGTTTTTTTCATGATTGTAACCAATAACTGCAGTAACAACGCTCATCGCTATGTCGTCTAGCGCACATACTCCAAGTTGCTGCATCACTAAGTCAAAGGTGGTGTATACCCCTGCGCGAACCTCAGTGATACCAGTGAGGTCGTCAACGAAATGTGCGGTAGGAGTAGAGCCTACACTCAACATGAGTGGTTCGATACCAACTGCAGCAAGTTTAGTAGCAGCTGTGCGTACTGCTTGGCATTCAGCTTCAGCAACCTGTTTAATGGCGCTAACCGAATCAGTGTCGTAGGAGCCGCCTGCGTGGGTCATAAGCCCAGTGATTGCTGGGCCATGTCGATTAACCGGATAGGCAACTAGGTAGTTCGCCAAGGCGATGAGCACCGGATCTTCCGGGCTCAAACCACCGCGGTGGTCATCGCAGTCAATCTCAATAAAGACTGAAAAATCAACTTGATGCTGCTGTGAGTAGTGATACACCGCAGTTGCTTGTGCTAGGGTATCTAACAGAATATGTACCTTAGCACCCTGCTGAATTAAGTTGGCAATTCGGGTTAATTTGAGCGGAGTAATACCAACCGCATAGAGGACATCTGTATATCCGGCATAAACAAAGGCTTCTGCTTCAGCTAAAGTCGATACCGTGATAGGAGCCTGTGGGTTAGCGACCACTCGCTCAGCTGCGGGCAACGACCTTAGTGTCTTTAAATGTGGCCGCAATGCGCAACCTAACGCTGCCATACGCTGCTGCAAGCGCCGCACATTACGGTTTAACTTGCGCTCATCTATAAGCAACAATGGCGTGGTAAGTTGGGTTAACCAAGCGTCACTGGCAGTCATGAATTTTCTCCTTTGGATTCGATTGGTCAGACTAACCATTCTGCGGCAACTAATAAACCTAGTCTTGTCGCATGAATTAGACGATTTACCCGAACCGAGTTAAGTAATAAGCTGCACTGAGTAGAATGACAATCATGTCTACCTTAAGAGGATGTATCATGAAGTGGTTAAAAAGTCTTGCGCTGATGAGTGCAATGGTTATAAGCGTGGTAGCTCAGGCCAGTCCTGCTGCCATCAAACATCAGTTTACTGAGCAAACCAAGGCTGATGCCAAAGTGTCAGTGTTACTGGTTGGCGCCAATCAAACGGCACAAGTGACAGGTTGGAGTGCGGATACGCAAGCCATGGTCAGTGCTGCATTGGCAGCTAAAGATTTTACCGGAGCCCCACAGCAAATCGTTGAGATACTTGCACCGGTTGGTTTAGCCAGCGAGCGTTTACTAGTTGCTGGAGTGGGTGATAGCGAGAGCTTTAACCGCGTTGCCGCCGAGAAGCTTGGAGCCGCCTTATGGAGCTATTTACCTGAAACCGCTGATGCAAAGCATACCGTGAGCGTGGATGCTCGGTTGCTCAACAATGCCAACTTAGTTGCCGCGATCGCACATGGCATGGATCTGCGAGATTACCGTTTTGATCGCTATAAAAGCAATCCTGCAAAAACCGAAGTTAGACACGTGCAATGGGCGGTAAACCAAGCCCCGTCCGTAGCAGACCATTACGCTGACTATGCGGCTATCGCTGGCGGCGTATTCATGGCTCGTGACATCATCAACTTGCCAGGCGGAGACGGTTATCCACAGGCCATCGCTGAGATGGTGGAAAAAGCGGTCAAGCCGTTAGGAATTAAGGTGACGGTGCTTAATCCTCGTCAAGTTGAACGAGCCGGCATGGGAGCTCTTTACGGCGTAAGCAAAGGGAGTGAGCATAAGGCTTATCTGCTGGCTCTACAATGGCAGGGCAGCAAAGATGCACCTATTGCCTTGGTGGGTAAAGGGAATACGTTTGATACGGGTGGCTATAACTTAAAAACGTCATCAGCATCTATTTTACGGATGCAAACCGATAAAGCGGGCGGCGGCGCAGTGATTGGTGCGGTGATGGCTTTAGCGGGCCAGAAAGCTCCAGTAAACGTTGTCGCAGTGGTACCGTTATCGCATAACTTAATTTCTGGATCAGCGCTGTTACCGGGTGATGTGGTTACCGCAGGTGATGGTACTCGGATTGAAGTTGCTAACACCGATGCCGAAGGTCGACTTATTTTGGCTGATGGTATCTGGTATGCGCGTGATAAGTTCAAACCTCGCGTCATTGCGGATATTGCTACTTTAACCGGCTCGAAAGTGGGCGCTTTAGGCACAGCTTATTCAGCTGTATTTACGGAGCAAGACGATGTTTTGCGTAGTATGCAACAAGCCGGTGAAGCAACCGCAGAACTGGTCTGGCAATTACCTTTGGGGCCATACCCAGGGATTATCAAAAGTAACCTAGCTGATATTGCCAACGTGGGTTCACCGGGTGCACAGGCGGGTGCGGTATTTTTACAACACTTTGCTAAAGATACCCCATTCATTCATATCGACATGGCGGGAAATGCGTATAGCACGAGTGCGAATGGCATCCACCCTGCTGGCGGGAATGGTTACGGCGTGCGCCTACTGACTGAGTGGGTAAAAATCTACGCCGATATAGCTGAATAATCTGAAAGCCACTACTGAAAAGTAGTGGCTTTTTTTATCGTCCTGTTAAACCAAGACGCTCTTAGGTATGTTGCGTAAGCTATTTTTGCGCAGCTAGGTAGCTATCAATCACGTCTGTGATAGTCGTATCGGTAGGTGTTACCTTGCTCACAAAGCTTGATACTTGGCTTCCATCAGCGGCCACGATGTACTTATGAAAATTCCATTGTGGGCTTTGCTGTGCGGCAGCGCTTAAGGCTTGAAACACCGGGTTAGCATCACTACCGCGTACCGGTGTTGTGGCCATCATTGGGAAAGTAACGCCAAAATTCACAAAACAGACATCGGCAGTTTCAGCCTCGTCATTATGCTCTTGCATAAAGCTATCTGACGGAAAGCCAAGGATCACAAAATTCTCGTCTTTATAGCGCTGATATAAGGCTTCTAAATCTTCAAACTGGCCGGTGTAACCGCACTTGCTGGCGGTGTTAACCACCATCACCACTTTATCTTTCGTTAACTCACACAAGTCGTGAGAGTTCTTAGTATGCAAGCCGCGCAGCTGATGGTTAAACACAACTAAGCAGCCGTCACTTCCCGTACTAAACTGGTCGCTTGCTTGAGCACTAGGAATGATGTGTTTGGCTGGCTCGCCCGGTAGCGCAAATAACACCACGGCACCCACGACAGCTCCTGCAATGGCAAGAGATACCCCTTTTACTGCTGTTTTAAGACGAATTGCCATAACCTGTAACTCCAAACCTCGGACAATAATGAAAAGGAAAGTTTAGCTGACTTTTCTATGAGTCTAGATGAAATTAAGCGTTGTCACCTATAAAAGATCACTTTTAATGACTTTAGAAACATTTGCACACAGTTTAATCAGCTTTATTGATAGCAGCATTGCAGCAATATGGAATAATTGTACTTTACTGATGACAACCCATCATTCTTATAAAAATAAGTTGCTCACCAAAGCAAGGACCTGTTACATGCAAATTAAAGTGGAACAAGTGGTTAAAGACTATGCAACCGTGCGAGCGGTTGATGCAGTCAGCTTAACCGCAGTTGGAGGCGAAATTCTCGCGTTACTTGGGCCCAACGGGGCCGGCAAATCATCTTTAGTACGAATGATGGTGGGATTAACCCGGCCAGATAGTGGTAGCATTCACTACTTCAGCGATGCTAATCGCGGGCAAGCAGCTCAATTACAAACCAGCGATTTTGGCTATTTACCAGAAGATCGAGGGCTGTATCAAGATCGCACCTTGCTTGATAACTTGCGGTATATAGCAAGCTTACGCGGGCTTCCTAAAGCTACCGCAGCAGCAAACATTGATCACTGGTTAGCAAGATTTAGTTTAACTGAGCGGGCCAAAGAGCCCATGCGTCAATTATCGAAGGGCAATCAGCAGAAGGTACAATTAATCGCTACCTTGTTGCATCACCCCAAATTGGTTGTACTGGATGAGCCCTTTTCGGGTTTGGATCCGGTTAACCAAGAATTTGTGTTAACCGTATTAGACGAACTCAAACGGCAGGGCTGTACTGTGATTCTTAGCGCGCACCAAATGGCTTTGGTAGAGCGCATGGCCGATAAATTAGTCCTGATGAACAAAGGCCGAGTGATCGCTCAAGGCAGCTTGGCAGAAGTGCGTAAGCAATTACAGCAGCAGCATAGTCTAGAGGTCGCATTTACCCAGCCGGTCGCTATCCCTCAATTACAAGCTATGGTAGGTGTGGCCCAAGTAACTCAAGTGGATGAATACAGCTATCGTTTGGTTTGTACTGAGCAGTTGGTTGCCGCAGACTTATTGCAGCAACTACAACAGCTGGCGCCAGTAAAACAATTTAGTCCGCAGCAACAAAACCTTCACGAACTTTATCTTCAGGCGGTGCAAGCATGAATCGATGGCAACATATCTTACGCATTGGCGGGTTTGAATTTCGGCGCTTCTTTAAATGGAAGCAAGAGGTTTTTTCATTGGTATTGATGGGAGTGCTGTTTGCTATTTCAATAGGTTGGGGACAACTTAAAGTTGCCTTAGAAGAGACCCATCAAGTTGCAGTCGTGGCGCCTCTGACCATGCCAGAATTAGACAACATTACATGGGTGCCGGCCACGAATACCAGTCAAGCTATGACAGAGCTGGGAACAACTTATGCTGGGGTACTGACAATAACCGTAGACGCCGAGCAAGGTTACCTCGCTGAGTTGGCAGTATTAAGTAACGCTGGTTGGCAAGACCGTATGAGTCAGGCCATAAGTAGTTATTTGCAACAGCAGAAGCTCAACGACCTAGCTTTGAATGAGGAGCAGATCGCCTTTTTAAATCAACCGCCAAGTTTTGTGGTGGCAGTGCAAAACCAAGATCGGGCGCGAAGCTCTGCCAATAAAGCCTTACCCACGCTAATTTTGGTAAGCATCATGGTTGCTGTATTTGGTAGTTTTGGTCTGATGATGACGGCCATTACGCAAGAAAAACAACAGCGTGTTACTGAACAGTTGCTCACCTTAATTACCCCGAGCCAATGGATGGATGGCAAGATTCTTGGCATTACGCTGCACTGTTTGAAAAGCATGGCGACAATTTTGATCTTGATTGTGTTGGTGGTGTTAGTCATGAGTGTGGTGGCTGGTGATGCGATGACGTATCCAGAAGTGAGCTGGCAGTTGTTTGTCGCTACGACGTTATTTGCTCTGCTAGGCTTAGCTATGATTAATGCGATGATGGCAGGTTTTGCCGCTACTATTGACGATCCTAATCATTCAGGGCGTAGCGCCATGATGCTGATTCCTGCGTTGTTCGTTGGTGCGGGCTTTGGTGTGATGGATACCCCGCAAGGGTTATTGGCACAAATCTTAAGTTGGTTTCCGTTAACGAGCTTTGCGGTGATGCCTATTCGTGTCGCTGATGGCGGTGTTGCTTGGTGGGAATGGAGCGGTAGTTTAGTGGTGTTGTTCTTAACCACCTATATTATTCGTTCAGCAGCAGTAAGATTATTTACGTTAGGCATTACCATGTACGGCAAAGAACCATCGTGGCGATCCATGGGTCGAGCGCTTATCGGCCGCTGATCTTAAACCGCCGTTGCAGGGTATATTGAAGCTACCGCAAACATCGCAACCGGTATAAGGTAGTTATTGGTTATGTTACACATGGATTTTTCGCAACGCGTGGTGATTGATACCCATGCACAGGCTTGGCAACCAAGTCCAGCCGCAGGGGTGGAACGGAAATTACTAGAACGCGAAGAAGCTGAACGAGGGCGAGCCAGCAGCATTGTAAGATATGCTGCTGGGGCGCGTTTCAATACTCATCAACACCCATTAGGTGAAGAAATTCTGGTGCTTGAGGGTGTCTTCTCAGATGAAAACGGAGATTACCCAGCTGGTACCTACATTCGTAATCCGCCAGGGTCCGCTCATGCACCCTACAGCGAGCAGGGCTGTACTTTATTGGTAAAACTCCATCAATTTGATCCTGCCGATCTCGCCTCCGTGCGAATTCAAACCCAAACTGGGCAATGGTTGCCAGGGCAAGGCGGCTTAAAGGTGATGCCACTACATAGTTTTGCCACGCAGCACACAGCTTTAGTCAAATGGCCAGCGGGAGAGGTGTTTAAACCTCATCGTCACTTTGGTGGTGAAGAAATTTTCGTATTAACCGGAGAGTTTATGGATGAACATGGTCGCTATCCAGCGGGCTGCTGGCTGCGTAGCCCGCACATGAGCCAACACACGCCTTTTGTTGAGCAAGAAACCATCATCTTAGTTAAAACGGGCCATTTACCCTTAGCTGATGAGTCAGCAAAAGTTACAGCAATGAGGTTGTTAGAATGAATCAGTGGGATGAACGTTACAGTAAAGAAGATTATCACTACGGTACCGAACCGAATGACTTTTTACGAGACCATGCCGCAAGCCTATTGGAGCATGGAAAACAGCCAGCTAACATCCTTTGCTTAGCCGATGGTGAGGGGCGTAACAGTGTCTATTTAGCTAAGTTAGGTGCTCATGCAACGGCTTTAGATATTTCACAAGTTGGTTTGCAGAAAGCGCAGCGCTTGGCGCAAGCTGAGCAGGTTACCATTACCACTGAGTGGGCTGACTTGAGTAAAACAGAGCTTCCAGAACAGGCATATGATGGTGTCGTCATGATTTTTTGTCATTTACCCCGTGCCCATCGTCCTTTCTTGTACGAGCAGATAGCAAAAACTCTCAAGCCCGGCGGTTGGTTTCTGGCCGAATGTTACACTCCTGCTCAGCTAGGGCGGGGTACAGGCGGCCCACCAAGTGCAGACCTTATGCTAACAGCAGCAGAGTTTTATGAAGCTTTTCAAAGCTTTGAGGTTACCCATAGCCAGGAGCTAGTACGTTCGCTACATGAAGGAACTGGCCACACAGGTGCTGGTGCGGTGTGTCAGTTTATTGCTTTTAAACCTGCTTAACATAGGGCAATAAAAGCGCTTATATTGGGCTAGTAACAGGCGTATAATTTATGCACTTGTTCCTAGCCTTATTAGCTCTCATGGATACCCAGCATATTATTATCGTCGGTGGTGGTGCCGGCGGCCTCGAGTTAGCCACCAAACTTGGCAAGAAGTACCGTAATAATAAAAAGATTTCGGTCACTTTAATCGACCGCAATCTAACCCATGTCTGGAAACCGCTACTTCATGAAGTAGCAGCGGGCGCGCTTGATGCAGACATTGATGGTGTCGATTATCGGGTTCAGGCTGCTCACGCTGGTTTTAACTTCTTACCAGGTGAATTGAATGATATCGATACAACCGCACGTTTAATTAAACTCGCTGCTATTACTGATGATCAAGGACAGCAAATCGTTGCTGCCCGTGAGCTGCCATATAGCACACTGGTATTAGCCATTGGCTCCGTCACCAATGATTTCGGTACCAAAGGTGCCGGTCAGCATTGTTACTTCCTAGATAGTGTCAAACAAGCGGTGCGTTTTCACCATCGCCTCATGAATAAATTCTTATCGCTGCAAGCTGAGCGCTATCCACGTCCTTTAAAAGTAGCCATCGTGGGCGGTGGAGCGACCGGAGTTGAGCTTTCTGCTGAGTTATTTAAATCAGCAGAACTGATTAGGTCGTATGGGTTTGCTGACTTTGAGTTAAATAAACTGCAAATCACCTTGGTTGAAGCCGGACCACGTATTTTACCGGCGCTACCGGAGCGTATTGCCGCAGCTGCGCAACAGGAGCTAGAAAAATTAGGCGTACGTATTTGTGATAATACGCAAGTGGTTGAAGTAACAGACCAAGGCTTGGTCACTAAATCAGGCGAACTCATCGAGGCTAGTATTAAAGTATGGGCAGCTGGTGTAAAGGCCCCCGATTTTCTTGCCAAATTACCAGGTTTTGAAACCAATCGAGCCAATCAGATAGTGGTTAAGCCGACCTTGCAAGCCAGCACCAATGACGATGTTTTTGTGATAGGTGATTGTGCAGCATTTACCCAAGCTGATGGGTCTAGGGTTCCACCACGAGCACAGTCTGCGCATCAGATGGCGGCCACCGCCTATACCAATATTGTTGCTAAGCAAAAGCATAAACCCTTACGTACTTTTGTCTACAAAGATCATGGTTCATTGGTGTCGTTATCAAGCTACACCGCAGTTGGTAGTCTGATGGGGAACTTAACCAAAGGTGCCATGAAGGTTGAGGGCTGGTTGGCGCGTATCATGTACAAGAGTTTGTATCGTATGCATCAAGTGGCGGTACATGGCTATTTTAAAACCTTCTTATTTATGCTGATCAAGGGCTTAAGTCGACGGTTGCGGCCGCGCTTGAAGCTACATTAATCAGGGTTGAGTGCTTGCTACTCAGCTAGTACAGGTTAAACTGGCAATCTCGCTCATAAAACTCTATGTTTAAACATAAAGTTATCGACAAGAGATTGCCAATGCCCGCGAATCAGATACTGTCACGTTACTGCGTTACCCAACATGTCCAGCAGGTAAACCCTAATGACTCGGTACCCACCAGGGTGCTCTTCGGGCATGGCTTTGGTTGCGATCAGCTTATTTGGACCCCGCTGCTGGCCGAATTACCTTCATCAATAGCCCCCGTTACCTTTGATTTTTGCGGCTGCGGTCGTTCTGACTTTAGTTATTATGATGCTGAAACCTATTCAAGTTTCACCGGCTATGTCAACGATCTTATTGCAGTCATTGAAGCGCTTGAGTGCGGCCCTATTCATTATGTCGGGCATTCCGTTGGTGGCATGATAGGCATGCTCGCATCCATCAAGCGACCTGACTTATTTCGCCAGATTATTGCGATTGGGCCTTCTCCGCGCTATTTGGATACTGATAATTATCAGGGCGGCTTCAAGTTAGATGAGATTAACGAGCTATTGAGTTTAATGGAGCGTAATCATTTTGAATGGGCTGGCTATTTGGCGCCGATTGTGATGAAAAATAGTCACCGACCATAATTGAGTGAGCAATTGCGACAGAGTTTTGCTAACGCCGATCCAGCAATCTCAAGACGCTTTGCTGAATTGGTTTTTTTGAGTGACAACCGTTCACTACTACCACAAATTACCGTGCCCGTGAGTATCTTATATTGCGACGTTGATGTGATTGTACCTACTGCTGTGATTGATTATATGGCAGCTAGAATTCCCCATTGCGATACTGCAAAAATCGGCTGCAGTGGCCACTATCCCCATGTTAGTTCACCGCAATTAGTGCGCGATAAGATCATTGAGTGCCTCTTGAGATGACAAGTACTGTGTCTGATTTTTTTAATCCACAACAGGTGCCAGTAGGATTATTGGCAATCAACGCCGAGCGCCAAATAGTAGATATCAACCAGCCTTTATTAGAGTTACTTGCCTACCAAGTAAATGAGCTAATGGGGCAGTCGATTGATAAGCTGTTCTCGGGTGCTGGGAAACTGTTTTTTTTGACGCATGTTTTTCCGCTGATGCAGCATCAAGGTACCGTTGAAGAGATGTACCTTCGTTTAAAAGATAAACAAAATAATGAATTGCCAGTATTAGTGAACGCCGTCAAATTACCCGCAGCGAACAATGGCTTTGTTATGGTGTTACTGCCGATTCACCGGCGCTTTATCTTTGAAGACCAGCTAGTAGCAGCAAAAAAGGAAGCTGAGCGTGCGCTACGAGAGAAGCAACTGGTGGTGGCAGAATTAGAGCGTGCGCGGGCTGAACTAGAACACAAACATCAGCAATTAACTGAACTAAATAAACAGTTAGAACGTTTAGCAACCACAGACTCATTAACCCAACTGGCAAATCGACGCACCTTTGAGCAGCAATTAGAGCTTGAGTTGGAAAAGGTAAAACGTGGCTATGCCAGTGCTGCGTTGCTGGTGATGGATATCGATCATTTTAAATCGATAAACGATAATTTTGGGCATGCTGAGGGCGATGTTGTGTTACGGCGGATGGGACAAGTCTTAGCCGAGCAGACGCGTGCTATCGATACGGTTGCCCGCATTGGTGGTGAAGAGTTTGCATTGATTGTAAGCGGGGCAAGTTTGGCTGAAGCTGAACAAGCCGCACAGCGCATTCGCGAACTGGTTGAACAGACTGGTTGGGCTCATGGTCAGGTCACCATGAGTATTGGGGTGACCAGTATGCTTGTAGAGGATGATTTAGTAGCGGTCTTGCAACGTGCTGATCGAGCTCTTTATGAGGCGAAGCATAAGGGCCGTAACCGCGTTGAAGTTTCTGCTGAGAATTAAGAACTAGAGTATTGATAACAACGCCTTAGAGGTGCATGTGCGAAACGGAGAGTTAATTCAACAGCTTGCTGATCTTGAAAAGGACCAGCGGGTGCGGGTCTATTCTACATTCCACTTACCTTAGTGCTTTGGGCACTAGCTATCAGCGCAATGTGCCAAAGTACGATGCTTGTAGCAGTTCGGCTAGCCTCGGGTGTTGGTATTTACGAGTTAGCGTCACCGCATAAAAGTTTTCAAAAGCATTGGGCAGGTCAAAGCGTTTGACTAAGAGTCCGCTTTGCAACTCATCGCGCACAACTACTGCAGGCATGACAGCGAGGGCGCCACTGTCGCGAGCGAGTAACCGCAACATGGCCATGTCGTCAGCTTCCGCGATAATTTCGGGGCGCAATTGATGCTGGGTGCAGAAAAACTCAAATGCAGCACGCAGGGGCGATGCTGCACCTGGTACCACCCATCGCTGTTGTTGATAACTAGCGTCTACTTCCGCTGGCAAATGGGCAAGGCGACTAGGGGCAATAACACTCAAGGCTTGGCGCGCTAACAGCTGAGATTGCCACCCCACATCATCACCACTAGCAAGCTCTCGGTTAGTAAGAATCACGTCAAGTTGATGGTGTGCCAATAACTGTTCTAGCTCGGACTGCGGTCGCGCAATGAGCTGAAAGTGAACATCTAAGCCTTGGGTTAAAGGCTTGATAAAAGCATCGACAAAGTTGCGTGACATACTGGATAGCACCCCAATCTTTAAACTAGGCACGGTAGGTGTTCCTTGGCTGAGTAATTGTTGCAACTCTTCGCCGCGCTGATAAATATCCTCAGCATAATTCAGCACCGTACGGCCTAATTCGGTAAGCACCAGAGAACGACCGACACGATTGAACAGAGGTTGGCCAATGGTATGTTCTAACTGGCTAATTTGAGCAGATAAAGCCGATTGAGATAGTGCCAGTTGTGAAGCGGTTGCGGTGAGGTTGCCCTGCTTAGCTACCCGCCAAAAATAGTAAAGGTGATGGTAGTTAAGTCGTGCCATGGGAGTTATTCCTGAGTTTGTCTTAAAGAAAGAGTCACGATAAACCTATCGTTCTATTTTAGCGAACGAATAAATAAAATATATGTATTTTTATAATGTATTTGAATCACGCACAATGCCGCCACTTGCACTAATCTCAACATCAATGGATAACTTTTGGAGGCCATATGCGCTGGCGCATTAGTACCGCTACGATTGCTCTGCTATGTGGTTGCTTTCTGATCACCAGTTTGCTCATAGGTAACACGGGTTGGACAGAGGTTAAAGCCTTTGGTTTTGCGTTAACAACCCTGAGCACTGGATTTGCCGCAATGATCTGCTTTATCGGTTGGGTTGTGTTGCGTTTCGCCGCGGTTCAAGTGCGTGGTGAGCAAGAAGAACACCGGTTTCATCGCTGGTTGGTGTTGGTGTTGGTATCCATTCTGACCACGGCGTTAGCGGATCATTATCTGCTATTTTGGTTGGCTTGGGTGACCGTGAGCTTAAGTTTGCACCAGCTCCTATTATTTTATCCTCAGCGACCTCGAGCACAACTAGCAGCCCATAAAAAATTTATCTTTGCGCGTATCGCAGAGTTATTGCTGGGGGCGGCGCTTATTTGGCTGTGGTATCACACGGGTACCACCCATATCAGTCAACTAACCGAGCAAGGCTCCTTAATGAATCAACAGGTACCTGCGGTGCTGCTGGTACTGGTTGCCTTACTTAAATGCGCGCAACTTCCTGTACATGGTTGGTTATTGCAGGTGGTTGAAGCTCCAACCGCAGTCTCAGCCTTACTGCATGCCGGCATTATTAATCTAGGCGGATTCTTGTTGCTACAATTTGCACCAGTACTTAGCGATGCTCCTCTAGCGCGGTGGTTATTGGCCCTAGTTGCTGGATTGAGCATGTTAGTTGCAGCGGTAGTCACCATGACCCGGATTAGCATCAAAGTACGCTTGGCTTGGTCTACTGTGGCGCAAATGGCGCTGATGTTGGTTGAAATCAGCTTAGGCTACTACACCTTGGCTGTCCTGCATTTACTGGCACATTCTTGCTATAAAGCCTATGCCTTTTTAAGTTCAGGTAGCGCAGTCGAGTTGCGTGAGCGGCAGCGTTTTGTCGGACTAGCGTTACCACCGTTTAGCGCCGTTATTGTTACGTTAGTCAGTGTTTGCAGCTTAGTACTGATCACAGTTATGGAGTTGGATTTGCTTACGTATGTGGCGCCTTGGTTGGCGGTGAGTTTAGCGCTGAGCTTATGGCTAGCGAGCTATTTTGAACGCTTTGCGTGGGCTGAGTTCATACCAGCAATGGCTATCGCCATGATTTGGCTGAGTTGCTATGGCGCGGCACTGTGGTTATTAAAGCTGCATCTAGAGTTTGTTGAGGCTCCGCTTGTCGTTGGGCTGGATCTGTGGGTATCTAGTGTCTTAATCGCTATTACAGGAGTTTACCTATGGTTGTTGTACCGACCCCAAGCAGCCCATAGCAGTAAACTTTTTATCATGTTGAATGCAGGCTTGTACCTGGATGAATGGGCTACTCGCCTCACCTTAACGCTTTGGCCTTTACGAGTATCTTCTGCAACTACCGGAGTACCCCGTTAGTATGTTTACAAACTTCCATTCTAAACAAGAACAAGACGTGACCCGCTTGGCCAATTGGATACAACAAGCGACAGCTACGGTCGCTCCGGTATGGCCACTAGACCGTAGTATTGCTGTTAATCCTTGGTGGCAACAGCGTACCGAATCAATTCACGAGGTTGCGGCAGAGCAACTAGCATGGTTTAACATACCGCTTGTAAAAGGAGCTGAAGGGTTGTTGTCTGAAGGGAGGTTTCATGGCAGCGTGGCGGCATCTTACGATGCGACACAGGCTCAGCGTAAGCTGCGTACCTTACCGTGGTTAACTGAAATTCAGCAACAAATGAGCCAATTCTGTGCATTATGGGTTAATTATCCTGCGCAAGTGGGACAGCACCATGACATCAATCAACGTATGTTTAAACAATGGCTGAAGGTGGTGCGGCAAGACCGTGGCATCGCATTGTTGTTGAATCATAAAAACATACAACAGCATTTAGAGAACTTGCCAGAGGATATTTTCGAGCTTTACCCAATAGCCTTACATCAGCTTCCACTAACAGCAGCACAGTGGCCAATCTATCTGCAGGTACTGCTGCATGATCTGTATGGTTGGGCGAGTATTTTTTCCCAAAGGCGTTGGCAACGAGAGTTAACCCAGCAGCAGGATTTTAATGACGAGCTTAATCAGCTACTAGCGATTCGCTTGGCCTGGGACCTCGTTTGCTGGCAAAGCTCCGATGAGGCACTACAGCAACAATTCAAGCTAACCTGGAGTCATTATTTAGAGCGTAAGCAACAGGTCGCTATACAGTTACAACCGCTGTGGCAACAGCAATCAAAACGCGAGCAGGACTATCAGCAGCAGTTAACTACCCAATTGATGACGCCATCGACAAAGCAATCCGAGAACACGCTGGGTAAACCGCCAAAGCTGCAAGCTGTATGCTGTATAGACGTTCGCTCTGAACCTATGCGCAGAGCGCTAGAGGCGCAGCATGAGGGGATTCAGACCATAGGTTTTGCCGGCTTTTTTGGGTTACCGGTTGAATATCAAGTAAGCGCAGAATTGAGCAAGCCCCAACTGCCGGCTTTACTGGCACCTCAGTGGCAGGTGCAGTTATCCGGTCATCATGAAACGAGTGAGCAGGTGAGTAAAATCTGGCGTTCCGCCAGTTGGCACCGTGCTCACGAGAGCCCTGCAGGGGCTTATGGTTGGGTTGAAATGAGTGGCTTAGCAAAGATTGCTAAATTACTTAAGAAAACCTTAACCTACCAGCCCCAACAGCGTATCGCGGCAAGTTTGGTGAATACTGGGCCGTGGCTGATCACTCGTCATCAACAACCGGTCAGTAACCGTGAGTTAGCTCAAGTTGCTGCGCAAGTGCTAACGGGTATGAGCCTCACCGAAGCTTTTGCCGAGTCAGTGTTGCTGATAGGCCACACAGCATCAACTCATAATAATCCACATGCTGCTAGTTTGGAGTGCGGCGCTTGTGGCGGTCAGTCTGGCGCAGTTAATGCGCAAGTGCTGGCGCAAATCCTTAATGAGCCTTCAGTACGGCAGCTATTAACTGAACACCATCAGATCAGCATTCCCTCTCAGACACGCTTTATTGCAGCGCTTCATAACACCACATTACAGCAGCTACAGCTTTTAAGTGCAGATGTCCCTCAAGATGTGGCTACCTGGATAGCAGCTGCAAATACCCAAGCGCAACAAGAACAAGCCCAGCGATTATTGGGGCAGCAGGCTGCCACAGTCCCCCCTCAGCAATTGTTGCGACAACGGGCAGGAAGCTGGGCAGAAGTTCGTCCAGAATGGGGCCTCGCGCGTAATGCGGCCATTATTTTTGCACCGCGCAGTGTTACTCGCAGCTTGAACTTTGATGGTCGTGTTTTTTTACACGAGTATGTCGCCGAGCACGATCAAGACCAAAGCCTATTAACCCAGTTGTTAACGGCACCTATGGTGGTGGCTCATTGGATCAATATGCAATATTACGCGTCAACGGTGGCACCGCAGCAGTTTGGCAGTGGTAATAAGCTACTGCACAATGTTGTAGCTGATGGGTTGGGTGTCTTTGAGGGGAATGGGGGAGATCTGCGTATTGGCTTAGCACGCCAATCTGTACATGACGGACAAGATTGGTACCATGAGCCGTTGCGACTTACCGTTGTGATTGCAGCAGATACGGTCGCAATTGATCAGGTGATAGCTGCGCAACCGGTCGTCAAACAACTGGTTGACAACGAATGGCTGTGGCTATGGCAGTGGCAACCATCAACAGCAACGTTGCAACAACGCACCGCTACCGGGTGGGTAGCGGTACCTAAAACCTAAATCACCTTATAGAGCCATTGGTCAGAGCGAAATTTATTAGCAACAAGCTGTGCTGATGTCGCTAACTCTGCCGCGCTGTAATTGTCAGTATGGGTTTGATAAAGCTGGGTAAACTGCTCCATAAAGGCGTCGATAATCTGGGCTCGCGGTAAACCGGTTTGACTGCGCATGGGGTCGACCCGCTTGTTAGCACTTTTGGTGCCCTTGTCAGAGAGCTTTTCGCGCCCAGTACGGAGTACTTTGAGCATCTTATCGGCGTCAATGTCATAGGCGAGAGTGGCGTGATGCACAATCACCCCATTAGAAAAACGTTTTTGTGCAGCACCCCCAATTTTACCTTGGGTTGAGGCTATATCGTTTAATGGCACGTAGTGCGCCTTAATTCCCACTTCAGCTAGTGCAGCTAACACCCAAGTATCAAGAAATTGATAGGATCTTTCAATACTCATGCCATCTACCAAAGAACTAGGCACGGTTAACGAATAAGTAATACAGTTACCTGGCTCCATAAACATGGCGCCGCCACCAGTAATGCGCCTAACAACATTGATATTAGCAGCCTTGGCTGCGTCCATGTCTACTTCATTTCTAACCGATTGAAAACAGCCAATAACCACAACTGAATCATCCCAATCCCAAAACCTGAGGGTTGGTCCGCGCGTACCTTGTGCAACAGAGGTCGCAAGCACTTCATCTAGCGCCGCATGTTGTATCGCTGGTAAGGTGACAGGTGGAATCACAGCAAAGTCATGGTCAAACCAGCTGCTGGCTTTGCCTAAAGCGCGACGTACCGCCGTAGCTACTGCCTCAGCAGAGAAGCCAAACATCACCACATCGTCCGCTAGGGCAGCGGTAATGGCCTTACTAATAATGGCATGGCTAGCATCAATGGATAGGCCCACCAACGCTTGGTTAATATGCTCTAGTGCCGTATCAGGCTCCAAAAAGAAATCGCCAGAAATACTAGCTGAGGTAATAACCTCTTGATTAGTTTCAATATCTGCCACTACTAGCTTACCGCCAGGAACTTTAAATTCTCCGTGCATGATGCCACCTCTGCTATTCGTATCCAACGATGTGTAAGTTGCCCTGAGCTTAGCATTTTTAGCGGCTCGAATCTTTGCTCTAACCCGCCTTATTGAATCGCATGTGGTTATTACTGGCAGAACCCTCAATAAGGTCTAAAATTTAAGATGAAAGAGGATAGCAACACATTAGGGAGAAGCATGATGCAACCATACAGATTTTTCACCGCTCTATTAACGCTTGGGCTATTTACCGTTTTCTTGGCCCCGGTCTATGCCGTGGCTGCACAAGGTGGTAGTGCAGTCATGATAGACGATGGTGAGCGGATAAAGATAGAATATTCAGGCACAGATAAGTTACGAATCACTTCTGACTCCGATGACGGCTACATGATCATGCGTGATAACAAAATGTACACCGTAATGCAGCAAGGTGGTCAGACGATGGTTTTTGACTTAACCGCAGCAATAGCCTCAATGAATAAGATGCTTGATCAGGAAAGCGTTTGGGATGAAGAAATTCAGGATGTGCTCGAATTAAGTAATACGGGCAAATCTGAGATGGTGGCAGGCATTAGTGGTGAGGTTTTCACCATGACTTATGTTGATGGACAGGGACAAAAGCAAACCAGCACCATGGTTCTTAGCCAAGAAGATCATATCGTTGCGCTAGCTCGAGCGATGAATGCCATGACTAAATTGATGATTACGGCTAGCGGTCGTCAATTACCGCCCAGCGTGACTAAAATGGAAAAGCAGATTCTAGACCAAGGTTATGGTGTGTTGCGGCAAGGCAGTGAGTTTGTAATTACCAAGAGCTCTGCCACCACGCCGCCCGCAAGTTACTTTGAGCTGCCAGCAAAGCCGATGCAATTACCAGGAATGTAATCCCTTTAGCTCCTACCTTTCTGGCTCTAAACAAGTTCAGGAGGACTAAATCTCACTCCGTTTTGAGCCAGTAGGTGACCGATATGTAGTAAGCGCCCTTCATGATGATGAGGGGCGCTGATAGAAATACCAATTGGTAACCCTAGCTCGTCACATCCGCTGGGGACGGTAAGTACCGGCTGACCGCTTAAGTTATATAAGGCTACAAAAGGGAAACAATAATCCATGTAAGGTATTTGCTCTCCATCTAAAGCTATGCGTTGATGCTGATGATTATGCTGAAATGCTGGGCCTAAGGCGGTGGGGCTGAGAACCGCATCACAAGCCGCAAAACTTCGGTTGAGTTCTGCAATCACCTCACGGCGTCGATACAGCGCTCTGCTCAAATGTTTGAAGTCTAGGCTTAAACCACGTTTTAGCGCAGGAATGAGCGTCAATGAGCTATCTCTGAGGGCAGGACGAAACTTCATGTAGAAAATTTTACGAATCAGCCAGGGTAAATTTTGGGCGATTGAAAAACCGAATAATTCAGCCCATAGCTCCATCACCTGTGCAGCTAGCTGCTTGTCGATAGTAACGGGTTTCAGTGTGGCTCCCTGAGCCACTAATAGCTGCTTTAATTTGCCCAAACCTAGCTGCACTGATTGGCCAGCAGTAAGACCATGAAAGTTATCAAAGTAACCAAAGGTGTATCCGCTTAACGGTCTCCCTTCAAGCTTTAACTGCTGGTCTGGATAAAGCACTCGATAAGCGAGCTCTAAGTCTTCCGGGGCGCGTGCTAACGGGCCAGTACAATTCATCACACTAAAGCCGAGCTTATGCTCAGGTAAAGGGGGGACATGGCCATCATGGCTGTGCCCATTTTCGGTGGGTTTTAATCCGAACAGGCCGCAGTAAGCCGCTGGGTTGCGAATAGAGCCACCGATGTCACTGCCTAGTTCTAGTGCACACAAATCAGCTGCTAACGCGGCAGCACCACCACCAGTGCTTCCACCCGGAGTTCGGGTTACATCAAAAGGATTATTGGCGGTCGGGTAGAGAGGGCCAAAGGTTTGACTATCAGCAAGTAATTGCGGCACATTGGTCTTGCCGAGGATCACTGCTCCGGCATCAAGTAAGCGTTGAACCAAGGGGGACGTCTGCGAACCTTGGTAATTCTTCAACGGCGGATAATTGAGCGTCGTTGCAGTGCCCTGATACAAAAAGCACTCTTTAATAGAAATGGGAACGCCATGCAGCGGACCTAGACGGTTGGCGTTGTCATCGCGCTGTTTCGCTTGCACCAACGCTTGGCTGCGATAGGTATCTATGAAGGCATTCAGCTTTGGATTATGTTGCTCAATACGAGTTAAATAGTGCTCAGTAATCGCGGTAGACGTTAAGTCGCCCGCTTGAATCGCATTCGCTATGGTCGTTGCTGATAAATAGTTCATAGATGCCTTTTGCTGTCAGTTGCCGCTATAGTTTAAAGCGGGCATAGAGCGGATTATGATCAGACACTGCACTGGTATCAAGTGCCGCTGCCTGCTGCAATGACAAATTACGGTAGAAAATAAAATCCAACGGGTGTTGTCGATAGGTTTTAATATGATGAGGATCGGCCATAATGGCGTGCTTGAGGCCGATGCTTCGACAGAAGCGCAATAAACGAAGGCGGCGTTGGCGGCTCCAAACATTAAAATCGCCAGCAACAATAAGCGGCCCTTTGTGATCTAAAATCTCGTTCTTAATCAGCTCAATTTCTTGTGAAAATTGCTGTGTGCGCACAAAGTTAATCGCATGGATATTTACCACTAACAGCGCACCGCCTTCTGCTAGTGTGTGATAAGAAAGCATGTAGCTTTTGTGGGTAGCGAACATGCCCTCGCGCTTTCTACTTAATCGAGCTTGTGCTTCGGTAAACGCATACTGACTGGCTGTGAGCACACCATAAGTAGAACGCCGCATTTGCATATTTGGTGCGACAGCGTAAGACCAATGCGGTAAGAGCCAATTGGTTTTAGAGCTAAGCTTGGCTTCTTGTAGTAGTAAAAATAGGCAAGGAAACTGCGCTAAAAGGCGCATAAGAGTGCGCTGAAACTCGGGTGTATCTGTGAGTTTCTGCGTATTCCAACACAACACGCCAAACTCTTCGCCATGACGAATAGGTTGTTCGTGAAGGAACTGCTCAGGAACCAAAACTTTAGGTTTAAGCAAACGGGATCTCCGAAGGTTCTGTCTTGGCACATCGTACCACCTTCTAGTAGACCTTCTTCTAGTCATTTTGGTTCGGCTTGTTTCTATCTTAGTTGGATACTAACTAAGCTGTAAAAACCGATTGCCGCGATAGCTTTTATTCAACAACGGCGCTGGCAAAGAAGGGTAGAATAATGCAACCCATGGCATTAATGAACCAATAAGGAACACTTTACATGTCTGCACTTTTTCAGCCTTTTCAATTAAAAGACGTAACACTACGTAATCGTATTGCAGTTCCACCAATGTGCCAATATATGGCAGAACAAGGTGTGCCCAATGATTGGCATCTTAACCATTACGCCGGTTTGGCCCGTGGTGGTGCAGGTCTAATCATCGTAGAAGCAACCGCTGTCTCACCAGAAGGTCGGATCACGCCAAATTGTACCGGGCTTTGGAATGATGAGCAGGCACAAGCGTTTGTACCTATTGTCGAAGCTATTCAAGCCGCTGGCGCAGTACCAGGTATTCAACTTGGGCATGCTGGGCGTAAGGCCAGTGCAAATCGTCCTTGGGATGGCGACGATCATATCGCCGAAGCAGATGCCAAAGGCTGGCAAACCCTGTCGCCTTCTGCTATTCCATTTGGCGCTAACCTACCTCGGACGCCTATGGCAATGACCCTCGAAGACATCCAACGGGTACAACACGACTTTGTCGCTGCAGCCGAAAGAGCCCGTGATATTGGTTTTCAGTGGTTAGAACTACACTTTGCCCATGGCTATCTAGGACAAAGCTTTTTGTCGCCTCACGCCAATCAGCGTGACGACAACTATGGCGGTTCGTTCGAAAACCGTGCACGCTTTTTGGTAGAAACTGTGCGAGCTGTGAAGCAAGTTTGGCCAGATAATTTACCGCTCACCGCACGTTTAGGCGTGATTGAATTTGACGGCAACGATGAACAGCAACTTGAAGAAGCTATCGCACTGACCAACCTATTGAAAGCCGAAGGCTTGGATTTCTTGAACGTTAGTATCAGCTTTTCTACCCCAACCGCATCTATTCCTTGGGGACCCGGTTTCATGGCTCCTATCGCAGAACGTATTCGGCATGCGGCAGCCATCCCAGTTGCCTCGGCCTGGGGAATTGATGCTCCGCAACTGGCCGAGCATACAGTTGCCCAAGGTCAGTTAGACTTAGTGATGATAGGACGTGCCCATTTAGCTAATCCGCATTGGCCTTACGAAGCAGCTAAAGCACTGCGTGTGGAGAAACCATCATGGGTGTTGCCAGCCCCTTATGCACATTGGCTAGAACGCTACTGATGCTGGCAACCTTAGCCAACTTAAACCCAGTAAAACGTACTCCCGGGTACGTTTTACTGGGTCTACTCGGGCTTGAAGTTTGCTGATTTGCGCATGCCTGCAGCTCTAATGGCTTCTAATTGATTATCGATGGTTGCTCTATCAAGCCACTGGCCTGCCACCATGACACCAGAGCGTCCGGCGAGCGCTGCAGGGTCTTCCAGCGGATTTTGCTGTAACAACACCAAATCAGCACGGTGACCTTCTGCAACGCGACCGAACAAATCTTTATCGGCAAAATACTCCCCAGCTGCGACGGTTGCGCTGTGTAAAATTCCAGCCAGCGGAATTCCGGCGTCGTGTAATACTGCAATTTCACGTAAGGCTGAGAAGCCCGGAACACTGAATAATTGGGGCGCATCGGTGCCAAAAATCATGGGTACGCCACCGTCAAATAGGGCTCTAATTAGCCGCTGGCGATTGTCTTGTTGAATGGCGGCCGCTTCGGCGTTGAAGTACCCTAAACTTGGCTCTTCTAAGTAATTAAACCAGCCGGCTCGCACTGCTTCAGGTACATAGTCAATTTCTTCGTACTGGCGCAGCTGCTCTATGTCACTGGCACCAATAATCGTAGCCCACAATGCCTGGGTTGGCACCACCGCGGCACCGTGACGCAGGGTTAAGTCAACGAGGTAATCCAGTTCGTATTTACTAGCAGGCCGATTTAAAGCGTCGATGGCTTCCAAGTAGCCGTCTAAGTGGTCAATGGTACGTTGGCCTTCTGTTAATGCCACTTCAAGACCCACGTCTTTCGGTACATGACCAGTAAAGTCGATGTTTGCGTCACGCGCAGTTTTTGCCATTGCTTGATATTCGCTAAGCGTCAGCCCTGGATGGACTTTAAGTAAATCCCAGCCTTGATCACGTTGTTCAATAACGCGTTGAGTGGCCTTTCCTGGTGCGGACGGTTGAGCAGGCTCGCACGCTGCGATAAAGATTAGTAGGGTAACAAGTGTGATGAAGCGAACCATTGTGTTCATGATGTACTCTCAGTTGTCTAGCGCAGGGTATGATTAATCGCGTCGAGGCCGCACGCCTCGCACATCAAAAGGGCTGGTTATGACTATAACAACCATGAAACAAAACTACCAACGCGCAGTACATCTTGAAGAAAAATTAAGTGTGATGCCGAACGCCGATGCATTTGCGAAATAACTTTGGGACGCAACGCTTTACAGCAGTCTGTAAATTTCTGGTACGAGCATTTACGAGCCTTGGTAAGTAAGGTTAAAACTTACGCCGATCTACATGGCGAGGTTGCAAAAACCTCAACCAAATAGTCGATCATCGCTCTTACTTTGAGTGGTAATCGACGATCTGGCGCGAACAATACATGCAAGCCGCCGAGATCCAATGGGGGGTGATTCAATTCTAA
This sequence comes from Pseudidiomarina sp. WS423, assembly GCF_050750165.1. NCBI lineage: Bacteria > Pseudomonadati > Pseudomonadota > Gammaproteobacteria > Alteromonadales > Idiomarinaceae > Pseudidiomarina > Pseudidiomarina sp. WS423. The sequence goes on from NZ_JBOJLN010000004.1 coordinate 141,145, forward strand.
AGCAACCAGAGCACCACTGGCCAATGCCTCCGACACGATAAAATTGGGTTGATATATGATTCCTTGGCCCTTAACGGCGGCAGCAAGAAGTGCGTCGCCATTGTTACACATGAGGTTGCCTGTTACGGGCACTTGAATTTGGCCATCTTGGCCGAATGCCCAGGTGCCGCTGCTTTGTGCTGAGGAGAGGTTGTAGCTCAGGCAATTATGGCTTGAGAGCTCAGCTACACGGTTAGGCTTTCCGTGTTTTTTCAAATACTCAGGAGAGGCACAAAGTCGCATCGGGCAATTACCGAGACGGCGAGCTTTGAGATTGCTGTCAGCGAGATGTCCGATGCGAATAATCAGATCCCAGTTCTCTTTCAGCAGATCCTGTTGGGTGTCGCTCAGGCCAAGATCCACCTCTACCAGAGGATAACGCTGGGTAAATTCGGGTATTAATGGTGCTATGAAGCGTGTGCCAAAGGATAGCGGTGCATTTAAACGTAATCGACCCATGGCTTGGTGCTGCTGCGAAGATACCTCGGACTCGGCTTCTTCAATATCTTGAAGAATGCGCTGACAGGCCTGTAGGTATTGCCGTCCGGCATCTGTTAGTGACAACTGTCGAGTCGTGCGATGAAGCAATTTGGTGCCGAGTCTAGTTTCCAAAGAATCCACATGTTTTGTGGCCATTGCTGGCGACATGTTGAGTTCTCGGCCTGCAGCAGACAGACTACCTTTGGAAACTGCCTGAATGAACACCTGCATGCTTGTGTATCGGTCCAGCATTTTATTTCCTACTTTTAGTTAAAATAGCTCCTTGTTTAAGTCTATTCTCCTTTTCTCGGTATCAGTATAACCTGTTCATTGTGATATCTGAACTATTCAAGCCTTTGGAGGTATGTCGATGTCTATGCAGTCAAAAGTGCCTAGAAAACAACCAGTTTTTTTTATTCCCCATGGCGCCGGTCCCTGCTTTTTTATGGACTGGAATCCCCGCAATACGTGGGACGGTATGGCCGAATTCCTCCGAAATATCAGTGGATGTTTGCCAGAAAAGCCGACGGCCATCCTGATGATATCCGCTCACTGGCGTACTCCAGAGTTTCGTGTGACCGCCGGCAGCCAGCCTCATCTGATTTATGACTATTTCGGTTTTCCGGACCACACCTATGAATTGACCTATCCAGCTCCGGGAGCACCTGAGTTGGCGCATCGCGTGAGTCGTCTACTGAGTGGGGCACAACAGTACACCCTCGAGGATTCCGTGCGTGGGTTTGACCACGGTATGTTTATTCCACTCAAAGTGATGTTCCCCGAGGCAGACATTCCTGTGGTTCAGCTTTCTTTACGGCAAGACTTAGATCCCGAGGCACACCTGCTGGCAGGCAAAGCTTTGGCGCCATTACGTGATGAAGGTGTGCTGATTCTCGGTAGTGGCATGAGCTTTCACAATATGCGTGGTTACGGCGACAGGCGGTTTACGCCGCTTTCCGAGGTGTTCGATGATTGGCTGACGGACACTGTAGAAGGTGACTCCAAAGTTCGTTATCAACGATTGAAGCAATGGTTTCAGGCACCTTACGCTCTCGATTGTCATCCGCGCGGAAACGAGGAACACCTAATCCCATTGCTGCTTGCAGCGGGTGCAGCGGACGACGAGCCCGGCAAGAAAATTTATTCAGAACGAGTGATGGAAACTCAATTATCGGCGTTTCAATTTGGTTGAGTGGCGTGGGCTTCTCAACAATCAATGGCTAGAGGAACAGAATGATGAAGATTGAATTAACAGGCAAACATGCGTTGATCACCGGATCTACCGCTGGTATTGGCTTGGCTATTGCTCAAGGGATGGCTCAGGCAGGAGCCTTAGTGACCATCGTGGGCCGCGACCGAGCCAAAGTGGATAAAGCCTTGACTCAGATAGCTAGCACCAGCGGCCGTGATGATACCAAGGGTATTATCGCCGACCCAGGCACCGCAGAAGGTTGTCAGACCATCATTGCACAGGTGCCAGAAGTAGATATTTTAGTCAATAATCTAGGTATTTATGGCGGCGTTCCATTCTTCGATATCGACGATGCCGCTTGGGAAGAAATTTTCCAGGTAAACGTGATGAGCGGTGTACGACTCGCTCGGCATTATGCCAGCGGCATGAAGACTCGCGGCTGGGGCCGCATCCAGTTCATTTCGAGTGAATCGGCGTTAAATATTCCATCCGAGATGGTGCACTATGGGGTGAGCAAGGCGGCGCTCCAGGGCCTCTCCCGAGGATTAGCGAAGGTTCTTGCTGGTACCGGTGTGACCGTGAATAGCATCCTGCCTGGTCCGACTCGTACTGAAGGAGCCAAGGCCATGATGGCTGACCTAGCGGCTGAGCGGGGAGTATCCCCGGAAGCAATGGAGGCCTTGTTTTTGGATGAAAACCGGCCGTCCACGCTGCTAAGGCGTTTTGCCGAACCGGAAGAAGTTGCTAGCATCTGTGTCTATGCCGCCTCTCCCCAGGCCAGTGCCACCACAGGTTCCGCCTTGCGTGTTGAAGGTGGCATTGTGGAAAGCATTACCTGAAGCTCCGTTCGTGAGAATATATTTATGAGGTTTACTCATGCTCACTCAGCGCGCAGCCGACTTGGCGGTACTTATTAAAGCGCAGAGAAAAGCGCTGAGTTATACGCAAGTCTTCCCCACGCTCGTGGGGGTGTTTCCCAACCAAGCTCGTTGTCTGGCACCTTGTCGAAGTCTTCCCCACGCTCGTGGGGGGGAGTAGCCAACTAATCTTGGCCACTGTTGTTTCAGAGTGCAAAGCCATTCTTCCAAATCGCTAGTGGATGGAATAGTGCCGGCAAGTTCGTTGTAGTACTGGTATCAACTAGGAGTAGGTCAGCTTTCATCCCCTCGGCAATGCGCCCTTGATGAGGCAGAGCAAAGGCCTTTGCTGGCGCGGCGGTTGCTGCGTGCAGGACTGATTCGAGCGGCAATCCAGCACGCTTTAATAGCTCGAGTTCTACCAGTAATGACCAGCCGTGAGCGGTGCTTGGGTTCGGTGCGTCGCTGCCAGCTAAAATCGGCACTCCTGCTTGGTAGAGCCGCTCAGTAGTGAGTAGCAGGTTGTCATAAAAGTGCGGTGGGAATTGAGTATTGCCAAACGACTGATTGAGGCTGGTCTGTGCGCTCGCTGGGAGCTTTATGTTTTCTGCGGTTAACAGCGTTTCGTTTAACTCACCTCGCAGCATACCCTCATACAGCGCCATGGTTGGGATGATAAAAGTCCCGTTGCTGCGCATCAATTGCACTAGCTCATCGCTCGCTGGGCGGTCAAAGAAACTATGCACCAGGCCGTCGGCACCCGCTTTGACGGCGTCCACTGCTGAAGCGTGATCGGCAACATGCACCACGGCAAGTTGCTGCGCTTGATGGGCGGCCTTAATGGTGGCTTCCAGTTCCGCATACGAAATCGACGGTGCATGTTGATAAACGGCATCAGCACGGGTGTAGACGATTTTGATAAAATCAGAGCCACTGTCGAGGCGTTTTGCGACAGCTTCGGGGGCTGCGCTAGGATCACTTAACGTGGGTACGCGAATACCGTATTGCGTGCCATGGCCGTTAGGTGCAGTGACTAAGTAGCCAGCGCCAAAGATATCAGCATGTTCAGCTTGCTGGGTCTTCGCACGTGCGGCTTTATGCTGCTGTAAAAAGCTAGGGTCACCGAACATATCGATCACGGTGGTCACGCCAAAGTTCAAACTTTGTTCAAGGGCATCGCCCCAGACGTGCACATGTGCGTCGATTAAGCCGGGCATCAGCACTTGGCCTTGGGTTTCACGGTAGGGTAAGTCAAGGTCAGGTCGTTGCATCGAGAGCTCAGTGATCCAGCCTTCATGCACAACCACGAATTTTTCATCGCGCCATTTTTCGCCGTCAAAGATGTTCACCGGACCGATCACGAAGCTGTTGTCGTTCGCCACGTCAGCAGTTTTCGGAGTTGGTAAATTCAATACGATAGCCAGTATAGCAACAACAGCGACAAGTAATAGAAGTATCTTTTTCATAGGTAACAGGCTCTCATTTAAATTAGTGCGAAAGGCGCTGGTAACGCCAGCGTACAAGCAGAACAAGTAACAGGGAAAAGCCGACAAGTGCAGCCAAGTGCAGCCAAATGCTATGTCCCTGACTCGTGCCAATCACAGCATGTGCCAACTGCGCATAGTGGTAAGCGGGCAGGCCATAGGCGATGTATTGCACGGCTTCCGGTAAGAATTGAATGGGCACCCACAAGCCGGATAAGAAGGCCATAGGTAAATAAACCAAGTTGACCACAGCGGGAGCGCTTTTGTCGGACAAGCATAGGCCCAGCAATAAGCCGATAAGGGCAAAGGGAAGGGTACCGATTAGCAATACCAGCAACAGCGCTAACCATTGCCAAGCGTAGAGTTCGACGCCAGCAAAAATCCCACCGGTGACAAACAGGATTAAGGCAATGCACAAGGCGAAGACCAAGCTACTGACATACTTAGCTGCTACGTAAGCGTTAAAGGGCATAGGCGCAACGCGCTTCAACGTAAGCCAGCCATGGGCTCGGTCACTGGCGACTGCGGTCGCATAGTTGAACATAGCCGGCCCCATCATACCGAAACAGGCATAAGAAACGAGCATGTACTGACCGCTACCCGAGCTGAAATTAAAAACGATACCAAAAAAGATATAAAAAGTGACTGGAAATAAAATAGCCGGCAAAAAGAACGCGGGTGTACGCCATAGACTTAGTAAATCATAGCCTGCTTCTTTAACGTATAAATTCGCATTAAACATAGCGCTGCTCCTGCATGTTGGCTAGGTAGGCTTGCTCGAGTGAACCATGATCAGCGATCACCTCGGACAAAGTGCCTGCAGCGATAACTCTTCCCTCTCGCAACATCGCGACACGGTCGGCCAAACGCTCGGCTTCTTCAATGTAGTGGGTGGTCAGTACAATAGCCGTGCCAGCAGAGCGGTATTTTTGAATATGCTGCCAGAGCGCATGACGCGCCTCGACATCCATGCCGACAGTCGGCTCATCAAGAAACAGTAAGTCGGGCTTACCAGCCACGGCGAGGGCGAAAAGGACTTGCTGGCGCTGGCCGCCAGAAAGTTTGCCAAAGCGTTGCTTGGCGATACTGCTAAGATTAAATTTGTTTATGAGCTCACCAACCTGAAAACCGTTTTGGTAATAGCTACAAAACAGGTCCAACTGCTCGTAGACAGTTAGATTGGCTGCCAGTGTACCGAGTTGCATCATGACGCCTAAACGCTGTCGTACCGCTAACGGTCGATGTTGGTTCAACATGGGGTGACCAAAAAGTTCAAGTTGATCTGCTTGATAGGCGTGGATGCCAAGCACGCTATTGATGAGTGACGTTTTACCCGCACCATTTTTGCCAAGTATTGCAAGAACCTCGCCGCTATAGGCGGTGAGATCCACATCGCAAAGCGCGCGATGCTGGCCATAGCTTTTGCTTAAGCCGTGAATAGATAAGTGTGCGACTGCCATGGGCGATCTCCAGTAAATAATGTTAGAGCCAAGTTTAGGGAGACAGGAGTTCGCGCGACAGTCGTTTTTGTCAGCAATTGAAGGTGACAAATGTCACTAGCCGAATGGGCTAGCAATGGCCATAATGAGGTAACTTCGAGCCAAAGAAGCAGATGATGATCAACGAAAAAACCAAACAAAAGGCCTCTAACGAAGAAGCGAAACATGCTTGGGTCTATCTATTTAACTTAGGTTTTTACATCCTACCGATGGTGCTATTCCCCTATACGGTCAGCGAAATCGTGTTGCTTTCGCTCGCCATGTTGGTATTTGTCGCTCTGTACTTTTATTGCTTCTATTTGCCTTACCAACGCATGCTTTGGCCGATTCTGGGTATGTTCGCTATTGCCTGTGTGGTAACGCCTTGGAACCCCGGCTCCGTTGCCTTATTCAGCTACGTCGGCTTTTTTGTGGGCTTTGCCTATCGTTGGCCCTATGCCTTAACCGCCGTGCTTGGTGTCATCGCTACCCTCGCAGTATTTCAGTGGGGTGTGGGTACGCATTGGGACCTGTTTTTCCATTACGGTACCGTTATTGTGGTAACCGTTGCGATCTTTGGCCGAGTTGAACGCTTGCGGCAACGCCACGCCGCCGCAGAACGCCGCAGTGCCGAAGAAATCGAACGCCTCGCAACGAGTGTTGAGCGCGAGCGCATCGCCCGCGACTTACACGATATCTTGGGGCATACACTTTCGAGTATTGTATTGAAATCTGATTTAGCCAAAGCGCAACTTGGTAAACAGCAATACGATGCCGCTGCGCAACAGCTACAGGAGCTCAGCGAAATAGCTCGTATTAGCTTGTCGCAAGTGCGGCAAAGCGTGTCAGGTTATAAACATCGTGGACTAGCGCTTGAACTGAAGCGGCTAGAACAGCGCTTACAGGATGCCGGTTTTCGCACCGATATCTTAGGTAAGCCACCGCTGTTTGATGCAGCGCGTGAAACAGCCCTAGTGCTCGCCATAACCGAATTAGTTACAAATGTGATTCGCCATAGTTCAGGCCAGCTCTGCACTATTCATTTTGATGAAAGCGCCGACGTCTATCGGGTGCAAGTAAGCGACGACGGTAATCATGCAGAAGTTCAAAGAGGTAACGGTCTGTTGGGAGTACAACAACGAATACAAGAGCTGGGCGGCTCCGTCGAAGTTTTCACCGCACGGGGCTGTGCCGTCGCCCTGCAGTTGCCGAAGCATGAAATACTCAAAGTAACCGGAGCAACGACATGAAAATTTTGCTTGCCGAAGACCAAACGATGGTGCGCACCGCGTTAGCTAGCTTGCTTCGTTTAGAGGCAGACTACGAGGTTGATGAGGCGGTCGACGGTGCAGCAGCGCAGCAACAACTGCAACAGGAGCACTACGACATACTCTTGACCGACATCGAAATGCCTCATCTTTCTGGGCTTGAGCTTCTGCAGTGGGTACAGCAGCATCAGCCAGCACTCAAAACCGTCATTATTACGACGTTTAATCGCGCGGGTTATATCAAACGTGCCGTTGATGCTGGAGTGAGCGGCTTCTTACTCAAAGATGCTCCGATTGCTACACTCATTGATTCACTTCACAAGGTCTGTGCGGGAGCGCGAGTAATAAGCAATGAATTACTGCTGCAAGCACTCGGCCAACAGGACCCACTAACGGAGAAAGAACGCAAGGCACTGCGCCTTGCAGGACAGGGAATGAGCACACAAGCTATTGCAGAAGCATTGTTTATTGCAGAGGGAACTGCCCGCAACTATCTCTCCGAGGCGATAAGTAAATTACACGCAAATAATCGCGTCGAGGCCGCACGCTTCGCTCATCAACAGGGCTGGTTATGACGATAACAACCATGAACCAAAACGACCAACGCTTAGTTAGTGCGGCAAATTTCTGGTACGAGCATTTGCTAGCCTGTTTCATGGCTATAATACGCCGCGTTTGGAGCCACAGGGTAGTGGGAAAATGTGTCATTACATCGTGAAGCTCACCGATGCTGCCCAAGTAGACGACGAGGTTAAGGCTTGGCTTCGTGCCGCATACACGGCTGCAGGTTGACTCGAGCGCTAGATACGCATCTAGCAGACGCGCTTCCGAAGCTCACGAATGTTGTCGCGAGCTGATTCATTAAAATCATACTTGAGCATTACACGCAGATATCGAGTAACGTACTGACAATGAAACTCTTTATTTGGAGGCAACCAATCGCGAGGGCCTTTTGCGCCTTTACTCCGATTAAGATTAGCTGTAACTGCAAAGAGATTGACGGGGTCGTTCGCGAAGTTTTTTCTTTCTGCATCTGTCCACTTATCCGCACCATGTTCCCAAGCCCACGCCAGTGGCACAAGGTGGTCAATATCCATCTTCGATGAATCAAAAAGTACGTTCCCCGAGTATGGGTCGTTCCAACGTCCACGAAGCACCCGACATCCATTTTCTGACATTGTTACTGGTCCAGTTGATAAGTCTTGTAAAAGCTCGTGACGAGTGTTTAAGCAATCACCATCGTCATCTGTCCAGTGCGCGAAAGCGCTCCTGGAGTAACTTTGTGATGTTGTAGAATTTGCAGGTTTAGTAACTCCATTCTTGTTGTGGTTGTGACTTCCTTTGGGGAGCTTTCCACCAGCGGCTAAGCAAGCTTCGATTGTTTCGAAAGCGGTGAAGTTTTTCGTTCGTGAATAATATTCACTCGAGCTGTCATGACAAATTTTGCTGGTGCTCATTTTGACTGGTTCGGCAAGCAATTCACCTGAGAAGATTATTAAGCAACATGAAATGAAAGAGATGATGGCCGATTTGAGTACAGGTCCAGTGTAAGTCGATTGCAAAGCGCTGTAGTGCATGTCGTATTCTCAGGTGCGGCATTAAATACCCGCAGTGTAAGCCATTTCTTACATTGAGTGTAACGTTGAGTAGCCACTTGAAGTCTTGCATACGCTAAGAAACGTGTATGCAAGCAGTACTGGAGAGATTCTAAAGAAGAGGACGTTGCCCTAAACGCTCAACTCGACAGCCGCGCGCTTATCACGTTACCACGATCGTCGTAACTAAAGGCCTGCGTAAGCTGTTGACCAAAAGATATAGTCACGAACTTGTTCAAGTGATCTTTGAGCAGCCTTATTGTCAACTAGTAATTTGGTCGAACGCGATATAGCCAAGCGTCAAACCGCTTCTGTATACCTTAAACAGCTCGTTGAAATTGGCATTTTAGAGGAGACAACCTCGGGCAATTTTCATGTGGAAAATCTTCCACCTCAAAACTCAGGCTTTTCCGGATATTTGTACTTATAAGGATTATTGTTGCAGTAAGCATATCGGTCAAAGCTATGCACTATGGCTCGTCTGGCAGACTATCAGCATCAGGCGTAGGAGTGTATTTGTATCCAGTCAATACCCAAACTCCATTTATATAAGTATAACTCCACGTCCTAGTTCCATCGGCTCTAGTCTGTGTGACTGTTTGCTTATCACCTTCTTTCGGTGTTGGGTCAGGATTTGGAACATTGCTAAACGTGTCAAAAGCACTTTCGGATCCTATATTAGACTTACCTACACCCGTACAGAAATGTTTCTTACTTATTACAGTATAAGGTTCGTCAAGGTCAAACGTGTTAGTGCTAATTGCTTCATACATTGCATCAATCAGCCCAGGACTGAGAGTCGGGGAGCCTTCTTCCTCTATCACTTGAGTACTGCAAACTGCTTTGGCATAAGTAGAACCGGAAAAGACTATAGATGAAACCACAAAGAATGATATATAAGTACCTAATTTGAACACATCTGACGGGTTCAAACGCACTCGATGGTTTTTAGTTGATAATGCAAATTCATGAATATATTGAATCACTTTACTGAAATTCCTTTTAATTTTTATGGTGAAAGTATAACTCCACAATAAAAATCTAGTCGTAACTCATGCAAATTACAAATTGCATCAAATGACAACTCGAAGATTAAATGCATTAAATCAATTAGTTGGCTCATATTCTTGCAACCTTTATCAGTGGCAATTGCTTGAACGTCAGTCAATGATGCTATTTCGGTGGTTCATGAGCGAGACGGAGATACCTACACCACCGAATACCAATGCAATACAAATCAAGCATCTAGTACCTATTTTATAATGACCCTGAATCACAGCGCAAATTGAAATACTCTCTTTTCCTTGGCCCTGCGGCAATTCTGAATGCGCATTTAAAGGCGGTCGAGCAATTCATACAGTGCTTTGTCGTTCTCCTGACCAAGCTGCTGTGCAAGTTGGCGATGTGCTTCAACACCCGCTTCGTTGTTGTCCAATTTCATGAGCTGAGCCATGCGAGCATGCGCCCAAGCAAGCTCTGGAAGTTCTAAGTCGTTGTCGAATGCAAGAATGTATGCTTCCATACTTTGAATTCCATCTTGCACATCAATGCCGCTAAACACTGCATTTCTAGCCACTTGATAGCGAGCGTTTAGTTGTGCTGCACGAATTTCTGGATGCTCCGAGAGCGCGCTGTCTGCCTGTAACATAGCGGCTTGTTTGAATAAGGTGTGAGCGCCTGCATAATCTCCCTCTGCTTGCTTTTGTAGCCCCAAACGAAGTTTGAGTCGGGGTTCATTCGGGTGTTTTGTCATGGCCTGGGTTAATGCAGCGGTATAATTGTTAGCGTCGAAAACGTTCACTACACGTAATTGCGCAAGTGTACCTTGAAGGTTGTCGAGCGTTGCTATATCAGCGGCCTTGGCCCGAGCCTTGGTCTCGCCGCCGCCTACAATAGAAGGTGCATTCAAGTAGTAGTTCAGCGCGGCTAGTTGGTACTTCATATTAGTTGGCTCGAGGGCCACGGCTTTTTCAATACACTTACGGCTTCTTGGTGCATTGCGCATAGCGCTCAATATGCCTTCTCCCGTACGTAGGCCATAAATTACACCACAGTAATAATTCACCTGAGGGTCCTCAGGATACTGCTCAAGAAGCCTTTCCATTAGGCGCTGCGCAGGGCCAAGTTCATTTGGCAAATGTGCTTCTATTTGCTGCAGCTGAGGCTCAAGAGCTTGGGAATTATGTTGGGCCCAAGTGTTTACAGTGGCAAATGTGCATGCAGCGACTGTGAGAATAAGTATGTGTTTCATAATCGGTCCTTATTTATGGCCTTAATTTAAAGCTTTGCGTGGCGGGTCATATTTCTTTGAGAGTTTGGCGATAAAGAATGATCCAATAACTCCAGGAGCGAACCAAAGGGCAGTTTGTACCCAGCCACTAGCGTGTAGTAACGAATTTCCACCAAACACAATGAAAGCGGTGTATGCACCAATTCCAGAGCCGAGATAAGCTCCCAAGTGTTCACGCAACCAAGCCGTTGGAGACACGCTTTTACGGTAGATATAAACCAAGTTAGACACACCAATCACCACTCCAAGTGCGCCGAATACAATGAGTAAAACGAGACTGTTAAAGAGTCCAAAAGCGCTAAGTGCTAATCCATTGATTGCAAACGCTCCGTTGATGGCTAAAGGCAGAGGCTTTTTCAAGCCATTACGGTTGCGTTTGTGCTCCAGCACTTGATTACCGTGAAAAATAGCGCAGTGAATCAACATGCCAAGATGAATAAGAAACCAAGCAAAAATATAAGTTTGTTTTAGGCGCACCTCGGTAAGGTGAGGAACCGCAGCAAGTTCAGGTTTAACGGCAGTATTGAATAACAACACCATTACGGAAGCAAAAATGCCAGTCAACGCAACCACGTGCATACTTGAGCCATAAATCTTGCCGAATTTTTTGTGATTTAAACCGCCTTTACGAGAAAGTACAGGCACCCAAAATAGGCAGACTGCGAGCGCTCCAGCCATAACGTGAATTGCTACGGTAAGTTGATAGATGGTTAACATAATTGCCATTCCTCCGAGAACATAGGGGTAAAGAGCAGGCCTCTTAAACCTTGGAGGAAATTTTAGGTGGCTATGAAAATGTATGTTAGTGACAGAAGTCACAACTTTAAAAATGACTTTTGGCCTATTGGTGATTTACGCAATTGCTTGCATACTCAGGCAATGGAACTGAAAAACTTAAAGCTAGATGCTGATCGACTAAGCGGTATTGGCACCGTGCTGGTAGTGGCCGCTTTCGACTTGTGGCTGTTACTCTCAACCACCAACGCAAGCACACCAAGGCTTACTTTGTTGGCGTTACTTTATGCAACTTTTACGGTTACATTTTTCATCAATACAAACGATGAAGTACCGCTCTCAAGATGGCCCCGGCACCTAATAATTGGTGGTCAATTTGTAGTCATTTGTTCAATAATGTACACCACACCCAATATGTTTAGTGCCATTTTATTAGTGGTGTGGTCGGCGCAGCTCCCTTATTTTATGCCTTTTCGCTGGGCGCTTTGGCTCACGCCACTGTGGAGCTTTGTTGCGTGGAGTACGCACTTTCTGCGTTGGCAGCCCGACGGCATTGTCATTACAGCAGTGCTATTAACGACGTTTAAAGTGTTCGCGCTCATTATGATGGAGTCGAGGCGTAATGCAGAATTTCAAAAAGAGCGCGCAGAGCAAGCGAATCGAGAGCTTATTGCTATGCAGTCACTTGTGAAAGAGGCGTCGCAGCAGGAAGAACGGCTGCGTATTGCCCGCGATATTCATGATCTTGTAGGCCATCATCTTACCGCGCTTACGGTGCAGCTCCAGGTGCTGGCGCGTAAGGTACCTGAAGCTCTGAAAGTTGACGTAGAGCGTTCTCGTGCTATTTCGAAATTACTGCTCGCAGACGTGCGTGTTGCCGTAAGCGAAATGCGTGAACATGAACAACTGAATTTGCGCGAAGCACTTGAGGCTTTGGTCGAAAAATTACCGGGCATTGAGGTTTCATTGGCTTTCCCGAACAAAGTTGCGGTACTCAATTTAGAACAAGCGCTAGCAATATTGCGCGGTGTGCAGGAAAGCGTGACCAATAGCGTGCGACATGGCAAAGCCACCAAGGTAGGAATTGAGGTGCAGCAATCTGAACGCGAACTTGTAGTGCGTGTTAAAGACAACGGGCAAAGCAGCAAACCGATCGAATTTGGCAATGGCTTGAACGGCATGCAGGAGCGGCTAAAAAGCTTTAATGGCACTGTAACTGCTGAGCGCCAAGCGCGCGGCTTTTTGGTGTGTCTTAGAATACCGGTGGGTTTATGAGCACTTTGCACTCACCCGAAAAGCACCGAGTTATGTTAGTCGATGACCAAAAATTAATTCGACAAGGCTTAGCGAGCTTATTGTCGCTTTCAGCCCATATTGAAGTAGCACATGAAGCAGCAGATGGCGAAGAGGCACTTGCGTGGATCAAAGCCCATGGCAGCGACATTGACATAATCCTGCTCGACTTAAGAATGCCAAAAATGAATGGTATTCAGCTTCTACAAGCCATGCGTACAGAAAACATAAAAATTCCGGTTTTGATTCTGACCACCTTTGACGACCATAATATGCTTCTTGAAGCGTTGAAAGCAGGGGCGCGAGGGTACCTACTTAAAGACGTAGAACTCGAAATGCTAGTGAGTGGTATTGAGCGAATAGTAGCTGGCGAGTCAATGATTCAACCTACCATTACCACCTCGCTTTTAAACGGATTACAAGGCTTACATTCCGAATTTGAGGCCTTTGCCGCGCCCGAGGCGCTTTCCGCTAAAGAGCTAGAAATATTACGCCTTATTGCCGCCGGTTGTTCCAATAAAGAAATTGCCGACGCTCTTTTTAAGTCGGAAGGCACCATTAAAAATCAAGTAAGCGCCATCATGGCGAAGCTTGGTGTGAGAGACCGGACGCGAGCAGTTTTAAGGGCTATTGAGTTGGGACTTATCGGGTTTTGTTAACGCTAAGGGAACCTATAGCTGTTCTCTGTCGCTAACTAGCTCCTTAAAATAACAAGTTCTAATCTTAAGTACCTCAGTGGTGCCGGCTAATTAACGGTATTATCGGACAGACGGCTCTGAAATTCTTTGATGGCGCACCCGAGACCTCTGCCTCCGGAGTAAATAGCGACTGGCTGACGTTAAATGGTGAGAGAAGGTACCAGCCGTGCAGGCCACGTCCTATAGGGGGCTTAGCGATATTTTAACGAGGCCATTTAGCCAGACTATCGGCTGCTGAACTTCCTGTATAAATCGGGTGTTTTTGGTTAAAATCCTGCTCCTTTTTCCCGCTTTAGGTGATCTGCCATGGCACTCAGTGAATTCGAAATTAAGAAATGTGAGAAAGAACTTGAAGCGTTCATGACGATACGAAGACCGCCGGTGCACATACGACCAGAGCTTGACCTTGGTTACCGAATTGAAAATCAGAGTATTGAGATTTTCGAGATCAGACCGCAATGGCAAAATCCTACTGAAACCATGGAACTGCCGGTAGCAAAAACAACCTTTGTGAAAACGCAAAACTGCTGGAAAGTCTATTGGCAGCGTGCTGACTTAAAGTGGCATGCATACGAGCCAGTGCCTAAGGTTAAGCAACTTCGTGAGTTTTTAAAACTTGTGACTGATGACCAGCACGCTTGTTTTTTTGGTTGACCTTAATCTGGTGCATTACGCTGACTGGGTGCTTGCTTAAAATCACTGATGAGCTGATGAGGATCCTGTGCGTCACGTTGTTTGAGGCTTGCCTCACACCACCAACGCAACTGCAAAAAAGTACGATTGAAGTAACTATCCCAACGGTCTGCATCGCTAACAGATTCGAGATAATCGCCACTTTCATCAAATACCTCTTGAGCTTTCGGAAAATGAAGCATGGCCGAAACCGGTAAGCAGCCGAGCTCGCTTAAAAAGGCTCTCATACTAACTGATGCTCTTGCGCCGCCCCATTGACCCGCTGAATAGGTCACGATCGCACTGGGTTTGTAAGAAAATAACGAAGCACCAAAGTGATTAAGAAGATTCGCTAATGCTGGGCTCATAGAATGATTATATTCAGGGCTGACCGTTACATAAGCATCGGCTGTTTCGATTTTATCTGCAAGCTGGCTTAATTGCTCTGGGGCAGATTGACTTGAATACGCAAAGTGCGGTTTAAAAACCGGATCGAGTTCAATATCCAGCGGGTCAATAATCTCAACGTTCATGTCTGGAAAGTTTGCTTGTAACACACGCTGACAAGCTAAAGCCACTCGCTCGCCCAGTCGCGCTGGTTTTGGTGGGGTACTTTGTCGAACACTGCCAAGAAAAATAAGTAATTTCATAATTTATCCATTTGCATTGTGTTTCATAAGGTTGCCTTCGCTATCTAATATTTGCTCACCATCTTCTTTAAAATAGGGCCCAGGAGGCCACTCATCGAGTAGTGTTAGCACCGCTTCACTGGGTCGGCAAAGCTTAACGCCTTTCGGGGTGCAAACGATGGGGCGATTCACTAGTATCGGATGTTTAAGCATTGCGGACACTAGCTCGTCGTCACCAACGTTTTCATCAAGTAAGCCAAGCGCTTCTGCTGGCGACTTAGTCACCCGCAAAGCTTGTCGCGGCGTTAAGTCAGCGGCCGCAAATAGCGCCAAAAGCTGAGGTTTGCTCCATCCTTCGTGCAAGTAGTCGACCACAATGGGTGAGTAACCTGCATCCTTGATAATCTGCAACACATTTCTGGATGTGCCGCAATCGGGATTGTGGTGAATAACGATCATGGTAACCTCAACTCTGAAAGTGGTGGCGTGTTTTATTCGCGATTCGAACAAGGGCCAGCATCAGCGGCACTTCCACCAAAACACCAACCACAGTGGCTAACGCCGCACCGGATTGTAAGCCAAACAGCGCAATCGCTACCGCGACCGCTAGCTCGAAGAAATTGCTGGCACCAATCATGCCGGCAGGCGCTGCAACATTATGCGGAACTTTCCATTTTTTCGCCCAGCCGTAGGCGATAAAGAAAATCAGGAAGGTTTGAATGATTAACGGGATCGCAATCAACAGGATATGCAACGGGTTGGCAATAATCACATCACCCTGAAATGCAAACAGCAACACTAAGGTCGCAATTAATCCTATAGGTGTAACGCGAGAAATGCGCTTCATAAAAACGTTTTTAAACCACTGATTACCTCGACGTATAATCAACACCTGTCGCACGAAAACCGCTGCCGCCAATGGAATCACGATATAAAGCACGACCGACAAAATAACCGTGTCCCAGGGTACTTGAATATTAGAAACACCAAGCAACAGCACCACAATAGGCGCAAAAGCCACCAGCATGATGAGGTCATTAATCGCAACCTGAACCAAGGTGTAAGCAGCGTCACCCCGCGTGAGATAACTCCAAACGAATACCATAGCTGTACAGGGCGCTGCACCTAACAAAATGGCACCCGCCAAATATTGGCTTGCAGTTTCAGTGGCTAGAAAAGGTTCAAACACCACCATGAAGAAGAACCAGGCAATCGCGAACATGGTGAACGGCTTAATTAGCCAGTTTACTGTGGTGGTGATGACAAGACCTTTGGGTTGCCGGCGCACATTTTTGATTGAGGTAAAGTCAATTTGCAACATCATCGGGAAAATCATGGCCCAAATTAAAATCGCAACAGGAATCGACACCTGAGCATATTCAAACCGTGAAAGTGTTTCGGGAATAGTTGGAGCAAACTGCCCGATTAGCACGCCAGCAACAATGGCCAGTGCCACCCATAACGATAAGTAGCGTTCAAATAAACCCATGCCCTCGGACGCAGACGGTGTTTGCAAAGCTTTAGTCATTACCAACTCCTTAAATTGAACGCAGATTTACGCGCTGGCTTAACGCATCGGCACTTTCAACACGCTCAGAATACCGGTCAACAAGCAGTGACTGGTTATCGCGCAACAGGAGCGTGAACTTCATCAATTCCTCTAAAACATCGACGATGCGATTGTAATAGGGTGAAGGTTTCATACGATCATTGTCGTCAAACTCAAGATAAGCTTTGGCGACCGATGATTGATTCGGAATGGTGAACATGCGCATCCAGCGGCCTAGCACGCGCAGCTGATTCACAACATTGAACGACTGGGAACCACCACAAACCTGCATAACCGCAAGGGTTTTCCCCTGCGTTGGGCGGACACTTCCTATGCTCAATGGCACCCAGTCCAACTGGGTTTTAAAGATGCCAGTCATGGCGCCATGCCGCTCGGGTGAGCACCAAACCTGACCTTCAGACCAGGTCATCAGGTCACGCAGCTCTTGTACCTTTGGGTGCTTCTCGTCTTCCGTGTCCGGCTGGGGTAACCCTTCAGGGTTAAAAATTCGCACCTCGGCTCCCATGAGGGTCAACAGTCGAGCGCTCTCCTCAATCACTAAACAGCTGAACGAACGTTTCCGAAGCGAGCCATATAACAAGAGGATACGCGGTGGATGCACAGATGCGGATGCTGAAAAGTTGGGCCGAATCGGTGTCTGAATTCGTTCAGCGTTTAAATTTGGCGTATCTAGTTGCTCGTTCATTGGCTCTGTCCATTTACCGCTGTGTCAGAAGATATTTGGCATTGTTTAAAATCAATAAAAGCTCGCTGAAACTCAGTTCTGTTGTTGTCGAGCGTCGATTTAATGACGGCACGGGCCCAATTCGGAAGCTCAGGCGACAATTGGTAGTACATCCATTTCCCCCGACGCTCACTTGTAACGAGCCCACACTTTCGCAACTGCCCTAAGTACTGGGATGCTTTTGGTTGGTCAACGCGAAGCGCGTCTGTGATTTCGCAAACGCAAGCCTCTCCCGCCTCATGTATTAGGCAAAGGCAGGTCAGCCGATTGATATCAGAGAGGCATTTATAAAACTTAATAATATCCATACGTAACACATTCACAAATTAACATATATAGATTATTGCATGTGTTGGTTTAGTATTCAACCATCAGTATGGTTCTAAAAGTCATGTGCACGAAGGGCGGCAACTCGAAGTCGCATGCTTGTTTCTTTGGTTGAACATCAATCTACTCCTAACTGTTTAAAAATTTAAATTATTGGGTACTGTAACTACCCCGTAAAATAATACAGATTACTCGTAGAATTTCTTTTAAGCTAAAGCAAAGCAGCTGCTATTGGCGTTACTGATCAGCGTAAATACGTCGTTGAAATGCGTGCCTTGCAATGTTTTGGTCGTCGCACCCAGTTGGGATTTTATATAGCCATTGACGTGTGCAATGGTTAAATCTTGCGCGAGAATAACGAGCCCGATGGGTATATTTTCATCTAATGCTATTAGCAATTTGGTTAACTCAGAAGAGTTGTGCATTAACGGCCTATCCAGCTATAACTAAAATCATACTATGGAATAAGTAATCCCTCTCGAAGATAACAATAATGTAAACATATGATAATGTAATACGAATAAGCACGCAGTAAACAAAAAAGACACAGAATTTGTCACGGTATTAGCGGTACTTTTCAGGCATCCCAAAAATGGAACGTTGGGTTGATAATTTACTATCTAGTACCATTTTCGTAATTGCTTTAAGATCCTAAGCAATACTAAAGAAGCATCAGCCACGCAGGCGATGTATTACGAAAAGGGGTTTTACATGATTGATAATTCAGCCATTAAGTTATTTACGAAGCGTAGAAGCCAATATGTTTTAGGCAAGAACGTTGAACTTAGCCAAGAGCAATTAACACAATTGATTAAAGAAGCTGTGCGTCAAGCGCCTTCTTCATTCAACTCACAAAGCTCACGTGCGGTGATTCTGTTCGGTGAGCAAAGTGACAAGTTTTGGGAATTGACCAAAGAAGCGTTGCGCCCATTGGTGCCAGCTGAGGCATTTAGTGCGACCGAAAATAAATTGAAATCATTTGCAGCGGGTGTGGGTACGGTGCTGTTCTACGAAGACCAAAACGTGGTCAAAGGCTTACAAGAGCAATTCCCACTTTACGCAGATAACTTTCCAGTTTGGTCTGAACATTCAACTGCTATCGCACAGTTCGCGGTGTGGACTGCATTAGCAGAAGCAAATGTTGGTGCGAGCTTGCAACACTACAACCCAGTCGTCGATGAAGCAGCCGCAAAAGAATGGAGTATCCCAGCGTCATGGGTCTTACGCGCACAAATGCCTTTCGGTTCAAATGAAGGCGAGTTTGGCACCAAAGAATTCATGAACGATGATGAACGTTTCCTGATTTTTTCTTAAGCATTTATCACAGCGCACAACCCCCAGTAGCCCATAGCTACTGGGGGTTTTTTCTTAGAAGCAGCTTTCCAAATGCTTGGCCGGATCAGTGTCGCGTGCTTGTAGCGCATCGGCAACCGTTAATCCTAATGCATTGGCAACCCCTTCGGCATAGTCAGGGTGACAATGATGACACAAGCGAATATGACGATACTTGATGAAATTCTCCGCATCACCCATTGCTGCCGCAGTGTTCTGAAAGAGCGCTTGTTTTTGTGCATCGCTCATTAAATTAAACAAGGCGCGTGGTTGACTGAAGTAGTCATCGTCGTCTTTACGGAAGTTATACCGTGCTCCATCGCCGTTAATCCGTAATGGTGGTTCATGGTACTTCGGTTGTTCCTGCCATTGCGCAAAGCTGTTCGGCTCATAATGCGGACGCCCACCATAGTTTTGATCCACTCGCCCTTGGCCATCACGCGCGTTACTATGAACTGGGCACTGCGCTTGGTTAACCGGGATTTGATAATGGTTAACCCCAACCCGATAACGTTGTGCGTCAGCATAGTTGACCAGACGCGCTTGCAGCATTTTATCCGGTGACACACCAATACCACGTACTACGTTACTCGGTGCGAACGCTGCCTGCTCCACATCAGCGAAGTAGTTCTCAGGGTTACGATTAAGCTCGAACTCACCGACTTCAATCAGTGGATAATCGCCTTTGGGCCACACTTTGGTAAGGTCAAACGGATGATAAGGCACTTTTTCCGCATCTTGCTCAGGCATAACTTGTACGTACATCTTCCATTTCGGGAAGTCACCCCGCTCAATGGCTTCGTACAAATCACGCTGATGACTTTCACGATCTTGCGCAACTACCGCTGCTGCATCTGCGTCGGTCAGGTTTTTAATACCTTGCTGCGTACGCAGGTGGAATTTCACCCAGTAGCGTTCGCCCTGCTCGTTCCAGAAGCTGTAGGTGTGCGAACCAAAGCCATGCATGTGACGGTAGGAAGCTGGAATACCGCGGTCACTCATAACAATAGTTACCTGGTGGAAAGACTCAGGTAGCAAGGTCCAGAAATCCCAGTTATTGGTTGCGGAACGCAAGTTAGTACGTGGGTCACGCTTCACTGCTTTGTTTAAATCAGGAAACTTTAACGGGTCGCGCAAAAAGAACACTGGGGTGTTGTTCCCGACCAAATCCCAGTTCCCTTCTTCGGTGTAAAACTTCATCGCGAAGCCACGAATATCACGCTCGGCATCTGCTGCCCCGCGTTCTCCTGCGACAGTACTAAAGCGAACAAACATCTCCGTTTTATTGCCCACTTCACTAAAAATTTTTGCGCAAGTGTACTTGGTGATGTCATTGGTGACCGTAAAAGTGCCAAATGCACCCGAGCCTTTAGCGTGCATCCGACGCTCTGGAATAACTTCGCGAACGAAGTTGGCCAACTTTTCATTCAACCATAGATCCTGCGTTAATAACGGACCACGCTGCCCAGCCGTTAAGCTATTTTGGTTATCCGGAACCGGAGCACCCGCATTGGTAGTTAACGGCGTAGGATCAAATGGACACTTTTTATCACTCATTCCATGACTCCTTCATGTTGAGGTTACAATGCAACAACTGCATCGTTAAGAATTAGCACATTATTGTGATAATTAGTAGGAATTCCGCCTCAATTACACGACTTGTTTGATGTGCGTCGGTAAAAGTTCCGCTGCCTCGGCATCGACCAAAATACGCAAATGAGCGTGCTGCTTCAGTGCCGAAGCTGGCAACTGCTCATCAATAGCACTGCTATATAGGCGTGCCATGATTTCGTACCCGAACCTGATTGGCGATAGCTATGAAGGCGGGCATTGGTTGGGTAGCTTTGCGATTCAAGCGCTGAACCAAGCGGCATTACAACCGTGAGGCACAAAAATGCCTCGTCGTTGTTCCCCTATTTGTTAATCACAAAAATTATTAAAAGGGGTTTCTTTAGTTGAAAAGCTAATGTACATTTAGACGTCCAAACGCCTAAACGTCTAATAATGTTGTCGCAATTCACTAAAGAAGAGGTTTTCAATGTCTAAGAGTTTTACGTCCTACCTAGCTGTGTCGATTGTAGGCGTCGCTGCTGCAGCAGCATCTCCACTGTCTTTAGCAAATCAGAATGAAGCCAAAGTTGAGCGTATTCAGGTCACGGGTTCGCACATTCGCCGTACCCACAATGAGGATGCTACACCGTTGCAAGTGGTGTCGGCGGAAGATATCGCATTAAGCGGAAAAGTTACGTTAACGGATGTGTTACGTGATTTAACGGTCAATACAGGCAATAGCTACGACGAGCAATTTACCAGTAGTTTTTCGGCTGGCTCAGCGTCGATTGCCTTACGTGGGTTGAGCCCCAAAAACACCTTGTTATTGGTGAATGGTCAACGGGTGTCAAACTATGGCTTTGCGTTGGGTACGCAAGATACCTTTGTCGATTTGAACGCCTTGCCACTCAGCGCCGTGGCGCGTATTGAAGTACTCAAAGACGGCGCCTCAGCCGCTTATGGTTCCGACGCGATAGCTGGCGTGGTCAACATTATTTTGCGGCGCGATCATCAGGGCACACAAGTTTCTGCTTCGGCAGGGACAGCCACAGAAGGCGGCTTGAATCAATACAGCGCGGGGATCGTGACGGGTTTCGGTTCGCTCAATGCTGATGGTTACAACATCACCCTGAGTCTGGATGCGTTGGAGCGTGACGAGCTGAATGCCAGTGAACGCGAGCTGACGCGTAGCGGCGATTTTCGTGATCAACCGGGTGGGCGTCTTGCGGGGTGGTCTACCCAAGGTGGCAACTATTTGGATGATCCGCAGCAACCACGGCCGTTTGCCGAGTGTCCCGGTGAATCAGAGCTACGCGACTGGAGTGATTTCACGCCTAATCGTGACGGTCAAGTTTGTGCGTTTAATGCGCAGCCCTACAATACCTTGCAACCCGAAGTGAGCCGTCGGCAACTGTCGGTGCAAAGTACGTATTTGGTCAACAGTGAGCTTGAATTGGTCGGTGAAGTTCTCTACAGCGATAACAAGTCCAGTCACACCTTTGGTGCGCCACTTAGCGTCGGCGCAGGTTTACGTGCCTACGACCGCGCAACGGGCACTTTAGTGAATATTCCGGTAGAGCTGCCAGTGGGTCACCCTGACAACCCCACCGACGCGCCATTGCCGTTTGAACATACCTTTTTTGATGTCGGTGCGCGATTGAAGTCCAATCATCAGATCTTTAACCGCTTCTTAGTTGGTGCTCGCTACTCTGGAAATGTTTGGGATGTTAATTTGAACGTCTTGCAGTCGCAGAGTCGTCAGCGTGAATACGCAAGTAATTTTGTCAATCGTTACACGTTCGAAGACTATTTAGCCAGTGGTGAGTACGATTTCTTTGGTGGTGAAAATAGTGCGGAGTCGATTGCTGCGCTGCGCATCGCAACTCGCCGTCCAGGGTTTTATCAACTGCAATCGGCTAACCTGACGGCCTCTCGCGTCTTGGCGTATTGGCCACATGGCGACGTAGGGTTTGCTACCGGAATTGATTGGCGGAACGAGCAAATGGATGCTGGCACATCTGAAGAGGTCTTGTCTGGTACCGAATTACGCCCGGCGATTAACTTGATAAATGGCGAACGCGAAGTGATTGCCGGTTATGTCGAACTTGATCTTCCTTTAGCTGCCGGACTGAATGTGAATACTGCCGTGCGCGCAGATTCCTACGATGATTTTGGTAGTGCGGTTTCGCCAAAAGTATCGGCCTACTACTTACTCAATGACGCATGGTTGTTCCGTGGTTCATGGTCACGCGGCTTCCGCGCTCCGGGATTGCCAGAAATCTCACAAAGTAACACCATTAGTTATGGTTCTGTCATTGACCCAAATGATCCGGTTGAACCGGGCGTGCGCCGCGGTTTTACGCAATTGCGCAGCGGCAATGCTGATTTAGAGGCAGAGCGTTCAACCAACGTTAATTTTGGCGCCGTCTGGTCACCGACGCGCGCGTTCAGTGCCGCCATTGATTACTTCAAAATTGAACAAGACGACATTATTTCGCCAGACAATGCCCAGTACATTATCAACAATGAGGCAGCGTTTGCGGATCGTGTGCAACGCGATGAGGCAGGGCGCTTGCAGATCATTACCAATCAATATGCCAACCAAGGAACGCGCACAGTATCTGGCATCGACGTGGACTTAAGCTATCGCTTTGCAGCCTTTGGTGGAGCAGCTGAAATTGTCTCGAATTGGTCGCATTTGCTAGATTACGAGCAAGCATTAGTGGTCGGTGTAACGCCGATTGATGGTGCTGGTAGTAACCAGTTCGGTGCACTGCCAAGTTGGCAAGGGCGTACCGTGGCCAAGTGGCAGCGGAACCATTGGACGCTCGCACTCAGTGCTGATTACACCCATAGCTACCAACAGCGCGTTGCGACTGCATCGAGTAATCCAGGGCTGCGGCCAGAAGTCAGTAGCTATACCGCATTGAATACCAAAGTCAGTTACGCGGGATGGCAGGACACAGTGGTCAGCGTCACCGTACAAAATCTAGCCGATCGTCAGCCGCCCTTTGACCCAGCAGCAGGCGCGTACTTTTACGATATCACTCAGTACAATGCGCGCGGCCGCTCCATTGATGTAGCTGTGAGCTATCAATTTTAAGCACAATTGACGAGCTAGATCTGAGTCGATTGAGTTGATAGATCTCTCTAAGCTTACGCGGTCAATTATTTAGTAAAAAAACTATCGCTTTGATAGTCCTGTTATGTGGCGCACCCGACAGGAGTCGAACCTGTGACCTCTGCCTCCGGAGGGCAGTCACGGGTTCGGTGGTAAATCGTTAAAGCTAGGCGTGGCAAGGGGTTAAGCGGTGTTGTGGCTTTTAATTTTGCGTCGAAATCGACACTTTTGAGACCGTTTAATGACAAAATTGGTCACAGGATACCGACTCTGAAATTTCAATTTTTGACCTTTGCCTCGCGACAAAAAATTTTGAACCTTCCGAAAAACCTGAGTTTTTAGGTGGAAAAAATTCCACCTTTAAACTGGACTTTGGGTACGTAGAGTAGCCTATGATTTAATCATTTCAATATGAGGGACATGGTAATGAAAACCACAAAAACTCATGGCAACAAACGAGAGCGCTTTGTTCCAAATATCGAGAACTTTAAAACCAGCCTTCGGTACGAGGGGCTCAAGATGAAAGAGCTTCCTTAAGTTTGTTATAAGCTAGCCGATGCCTTTCCTCACTCATTTTTTCAAGGTTATTCAGTTTCCAACGAACAGCAGGCAACTGCTGAACATTGGCAAGTCCGAGTAATGACCAATCCGGTTTGCGTGACTTAAACGTCAAAAGAAAGGACCTCTCCTCGTCAGTAAATGCCGCATGCATGCGCTCTACAATTTCCTCGCGCGCAGCCACAAGCTCGGCTAATGGGATATCATTGTCCGCCATCGACTTAAACTCCCCTTCATAGAGGCCGGTAATATCTTTAAATTTAGGTCGTAATAATTCTGAAATAGGGCGCGGGTGGCTGAGCGTATAAACAATTAACGCTTTACGTATATCATCCGTGAGGCCTTCATTATCCAAGAGTAGTTTGACGTCAAACAAGTCCCTAGGATGTTGCCGATCGAGAGCGGCGCAAATTTTACCAGCATAGAGGTCGGCAAAACTGACCACTGAAATTTCCGCGAACCCGAATTCATTTTCAATCGCTTCAGTAACACTCAAAGCGGTTGATTCGTAGACCGTTCCTCGAAGAACAGGTGACAGCTCTATTTTTATCTGAACCTTTCTACCGCCAACATCACGCTCCACCAATAAACGGAGCGCGTCCTTTTTAACTTCAAATGAGCGTATGACAGTAACATCTTGCAGCTTTGCTGTGAGGTTTCCCGCTATTTGCTCTAGGTGACTTGTGATTGTTTGAAGTGCCTCATCCCGATCCATCATAGGTAAAAAGACGAGGTCAATATCAACGGACAACCTTGGAAAATCTCTGACAAATAGGTTAATCGCTGTACCGCCTTTGAGCGCAAAACAGTCATGAGCAGCAACAAATGGTAGCACCTGCATAAGCAACTGAACCTGGCGATAATAAATACTATTTCTATCCATGATAATTTACATCTCCTTGGGAACCGTAATTTGCCATTTGTTTTCTAGGCGACCATTTACCGCTACGACTCTCTTACCTGCTCCTAAATCGTAATCCTCTGACTTCAAGTATTTAAACCAGGGCTGTTGATTGCGCTCCGCTAGCCAAAAGAATAACCGTTTCACTTTTACATTAAGACAGTTCTTTAGCAGCGTATCTAACTTCCGGGGGGATAAGTTATGTAACCCCTCAAGCAGCGCATCAGCATGCTCAAAACTTACATGCTTAGGCACCTCATTAATTATTTCCAGATAAGCTTTTTCAACACATGAATACGTTATTTCCGGCAAGCCTTTTGCCCATTCATAATGACGAAACACACTTTGATCAAGCAGTAATGACTCAGGCCACAGGCGCTTCGTGCCATGCCATGCAAAAGTAGCTCCCACATCTATCTTATTAACCCATGCAGGGAGCTTACCGGGAGAGTATAAGTTAATTACAGGATTACCACGTTTATTTACGAAATGGCTTACGCCGTTTACCGCTAACGCACTCAACCCACCGACATGAACAGGCAGCTTAGCCATTTGTTGCAGTGAAGCGACCACGCCCTGCCAAGTCGGGCGGGCTTCATCTCGATAATAAACACCGGGAACGGCTACGACTAAGGCTCCTCTTCGAACGGCATTGTCGATGTAATGCAAACTTAACCCCTGCTCTTGTAGCCAACGTTTCGTTGCGACCATACCAAGCGGAAGTTTTTGTTTTAGCGTTTTTCCTGCTTCGTGATTTAGCATGTGATGCTCTTTTAGGTTCACAATATTAGTTATATACGTTAATTATTGACGTGAACTCGACATTAATCAAACTAATTTGGTTTGACAATAAAGCTAAACACGTCGATAAACAACGTATATTTGTTGCTTTTCAAACTGATTGAGCTCAATAACATCGTGCAGCCGACATAAATAGTGCAGCCGACATAAATAGTGCTCATTTAGCTGTATGCTTTCGCGGGGTATATACACTACAGACCTTATTCCAAAAGACCTGTAACTCAAAGATGTTCTCCAAAGTACCGAATGTTTGTTAGACTGGCACTCAAGTTTTCCTGATGCGCAAATATCACATGGCCAGAATCGGTAGAAATGATCCATGCTTTTGTGGCAGCGGTAAGAATTTCAAAAAATGCTGTATAGACGCTGTAGGCAAGCAGCATAATGAAATTTACGACGAGCTAGAGCAAACGTTAGCCATGATCCCCAATCTTTCCCTCGATGAGCTTAACTTAGTGGCTGAGCGAATGATGAATGATCGGAATAATAAACCTGTCGACGATTTCTGTGGTCTTTCACCCAACCTGATGCAGAATTGGCTTTACGCGCCAATGAATCAGTTGCAAGGGCGTACGGTTGAGACGCCGACTGTATTCAGCCATTGTCCGGTTGTGCGTTACTTAGAGCTAATAATTAATGTAGCTATGGAAAACGGTGGTAAGTTTAAAGCTACATCGAAAGGGAATTTACCAACGTTTATTGTGAAGCAAGCCACTGAATTTTGGTCTGAACTGCCCACGTCCGATTACCTAACACATATCAGCATAAGCGAGTTCGCCGGTGCAAACGTTTCGGTTTGAAAGTTTATAAGTTTAAGCACTCAACCATCAGGTGGAGTTCGTTCCAGCTGCGCATAACAGCGGTTTAAGCTGATGTCATGAGTTTCATCAGGCGAGGATTCACAAATAGCTTCTCCTTACCTGAAGTTGTCTCTTCTAATATGCCAATTTCAACGAGCTGTTTAAGGTAAACCGAAGCGGTTTGACGCTTGGCTATTTCGCGTTCCACTAAATTACTAATTCGACAATAAGGCTGCTCAAAAATCACTTGAACAAGCTCATAGCTGTATATTTTCGGTAACTGCTCGCGAATCCTGTTTGTAGTCTGCTCCATTAACGCTCGAATAGCAGCGATCTTCTCACAAGTCCAAAGCGACGTTTGCTCAACACCACGCAACATGAATACCAGCCAGTCTTCCCAGTTTTGTTTCTGAGTTACTTGATTCAGTAATCGGTAGTAATCTTGCTTGTGCGCAACAATGTAACGGCTAAGGTACAATATCGGCAGTGTCAAAAGCTTCTGCTCAATCAAATAGAGGACATTTAGAATTCTGCCAGTACGGCCATTGCCATCATAGAAAGGGTGAATGGCTTCAAACTGATAGTGGCTCACCGCCATTTTTATCAGCGGATCGATAGTATCGGTACTGTGCAGAAACTGCTCCCAGTTACTGAGTAAATCGCGAATAACCTGTTCGCCAACCGGTGGTGTATAAACCACTTCATTTGTGGTGTGATTACCAATAATGGTGCCAGGTAGCTTCCGTAATTCCATCGCCGTAGTCTTCAACGTACTACACACTTCAATGGCTGTTGTGGTACATAGAGGTTTGTGCTCTAACTGCATGAAGCCTTGATAAAGTGCTGTGCGATAACGAAGCGCTTCTTTGGTTGCTTGATCAGCACCGCTGTCTTGTTGTGCATATCGAAATAGCTGATCGGTTGTGGTGACAATATTTTCAATCTTCGAACTGTCTTTAGCTTCTAACAGAGGAAGCAAATTGATCAGCATACTTTGATTAGGGAGTAGCGCGCCAGCTTGTTTCAATTCGGCAAGCGCAGCGCGAGCAGAGATGCATGCTTTCAATACATCGCGCGTTTCGATGAGCTCTAATTTTGGCGGTAACACCGGCAAATCGTTATAGGGTTGGTCAGCTCGCCACGTCATCTTTAAATTCCTTGAAAATTTAGACACACTGTGATGTTAGTTGCAGTGTATGTCGATTCTATCGACACGACAAGTTTATTTGTCGATTATTTATTGCTTTATCGACATGGTGGGTTTCTCAAGTATGTACAGAATATGTAGGTGATGATGGGTATCACAGGAGTGGAGCTGGATTTCCTATTTAAAATGACCTTGAATATTACAACTAATCACTTTATCAATGCATGTGTAATGTGGGGGGATAATCCCCCACAATAAGTAAAATAAATGAGAGAGGAAAAATGGATTCTGGTGTTTTAAGTGGGATCATTGGTGGTGTTATTGCAGTAGTTATTTGCAGCATTGTTTCTGCAAAGGTGAGACTGTAAAAGATTTTGTGTAAATGGCTAGTTGCACTGTTAAATCCGATCCTGGTACATAATCTCGAACTGCGCCATGGCCGGTTTCCAGTTGCGTATGGGCATCGTCCACTTTTTTGAAGCCTGATGCAAGGCCAAGTACAACACTTTCATGACCGCTTCATCATTCGGGAACGAACGGCGAGTTTTGGTGATTTTTCGCAGTGACGCGTTCAGCGACTCAATCGCATTGGTGGTATAGATAGCTTTGCGTATCTCGACTGGGTAGTCGAAAAACACGCTTAAACGCTCCCTGTTCGCGCGCCATGAGCGGCTGATGGTGGGATGCTCAGCGTCCCATTTTACAGCGAAGTCTTCCAACGCTTGCTCCGCTTCAGCGCGAGTGGCCGCGCCATAAATGAGTTTTAAATCAGCGGCAATAGTCTTGCGCTGTTTCTAGTTTACGTACCGCAGCGAGTGACGAATTTGATGTACGATACACAGTTGCACTTGAGTTTTCGGGTAAACCGTCTCAATCGCTTCCGGGAAGCCTTTGAGGCCATCGCAACAGGCAATGAATATGTCATCGACGCCGCGGTTTTTGAGCTCGTTCTGCACAACGCCAGAATCACGACTGCGAACCACCAGACAGTCCAAATAAACTACAGGGTATAGCTTTCCTGTGCTGCCAGGCTTTGACTTCATCCATCACCGCATTGATCACCTGAGAAATGAACGCGGGTGAAACTTCGACATCACCGTTGGTGCTGCGAACCGTTTTCTTAGTTTTGCCGTTGCGAGAGTTGTCGCTGTTGTTGCCGGCTGAGTCATTTGGTGCGTAGCCTAAATGAGCTTCCATTTCAGCCTCTAGCACCCGCACTGCCACCTTCTTGGTAAGCTGTTTGAGTAGGCCGGCTTCGCCTAAGATGTCTTCTGGGGAATCACAGCCATCAAGCAGCTGATCGATAAACTGGTCCCAATGTGGTCCCATAAAACATTTAGTTAGCGGACACTATCGCTTTGATATTCCTGTTATATGGCGCACCCGACAGGAGTCGAACCTGTGACCTCTGCCTCCGGAGGGTACCCCCACGAAACTGGATTAAATCGGGGTAAACTCCAAAAACCGGTGCTATTAGGTATGACGTGGCCTGCAGAGCGATTTCAACGAGGCCATTTAGCCAGATAGCAAGCCTATTGCCCCACGTAACAAATCAAAACGCTGCAAAACTTGCCACATTTTACTATGCCAAAATGGACATTTAGCCAGAAAAACACCCAACTTTACCGGCCCAGATACTGATTTAAGCCTCCTTTAACCCTAAAAATGACAGTTCAGAAAGTACCTGGTTCTATGTGATAGAATAATTATCGAAGGCAATTAAAACTAACTTACATTTAGACCGCATGGCCCCTCTAGGCACTCGTGTGGGAACTTTTATTGTCCGCTCGCCACTAACTGAATTCAAAAGATACAAGTTATGACATGATGAAAGCCTATTTACTGCTCGTCGTTTTAACGTTTTTAAGCGCTCCTGCAGCCGCCGCTAATGAGCGGTATTACCGCGAGGATGGAACTGAAATCCGTTATTATTTGGATAATGCTGACGCCGAAAACTTGTTGGTTATATTCCAAGGTTCTGACTGTAACAGTGTCCGCCATATGAAATCGGTCAATACGATATGGGAAGCATTCGATACAGATTCGGCGCTACTAACCATAGAGAAATACGGTATCGACGACAGCTTAGCTTACGCTTCCGGCGAACGGGATGACTGCCCCGCTGACTATCTTCAGTACGATACAATGGCACAACGAATTAACGATGGAGTTCAACTCATTGAGGCTTTGAGGTCTTCCTATCGTGAAATTACCTTAGCAGGCGGCAGCGAAGGCGGCTCCATTGCCATCGGCGTCGCTTCACAAATCTCAAACTTCCATGCAGTGCTCGCGTTAAATTCATGCTCATCCAGCTTCCAACATGACGTGGAGTTTAGCATCCAACAGACCGTTCCGACGGAGCACCTTGATGAGGTTCTGACCGGCTTCCGGCAATTCGTAAAACAAATAAAGAATAGTGATGAGCCGTTTCCGGTTGAAGTGAGCGGTCACGGTTATGCGTTCTGGAAGGATGCTCTAGCGCGAGACTTGCTCCAACCACTTAGAGAAATCGACGCGCCTGTGCTCGTCATGCAGTCGGCAGATGATAAAAGTGTGGACCCCGAACGAACCCGGCAAGAGGTTGAAGAAATTATTGCCGGTGGCGCAACAAACGTAGAATTGGAAATGATGCTGGGACTTGACCAGGGTTTTCGTTATTCAAGCGATACATCCAGATTACGGGAGAAAATCGAATAAGCCGCCACATTAATAAAGACCAAGTCGTTTTGTTAGGTGGTTTAAGATGAATTATGCATCCCAATTAATGACGTTTCTTATGAAATAATTAAGTGAAGAGTACTTGTACCTATCATCACCTGACATAGGCTAGAAAGTAATCCGAAGGTGTTCATTCGTTGAGGTTGAGTCTAAGGTCCAACCCGCCGGTGACTGAATAATAGATTGACCAAATTGCAGCTTTAAATCGTTCATGCTTTCTAAAGCATCAATGGTG
Source organism: Pseudidiomarina sp. WS423 (assembly GCF_050750165.1). NCBI lineage: Bacteria > Pseudomonadati > Pseudomonadota > Gammaproteobacteria > Alteromonadales > Idiomarinaceae > Pseudidiomarina > Pseudidiomarina sp. WS423. Next base: position 171,640 of record NZ_JBOJLN010000004.1, read on the forward strand.
ATTATGGGTGATTGACTCCAGAAGCTGTATGTCACTTCGCGCTCCCCCAGTTTACGCATGTCGGCAAGTACTGGTGCGTTGCGAACATCAATCATGCTGTCCGGCATGGTTAATTGGAACGTTTCTGCATTTGGCAGGAACAGCAAATTCTCCTCAAGTTGATGAAAGCCCTTGTCACCGCCAAAAAAAGACATAGGGAGCTCTGCACGACCGTCATTTATGACCACACTCAGGGTGATATCTAACCGATACGGGTACGAGGCTTCAATATCCGCTACCGTAACGAGGTCAGATTTAGTCGTTTGCGCGCGAGCCATATAGTCAGAGAAGCCATGCTGCGCGATGACGTCATTAAATCGCGCAATTGCTTCTTCGGTCGAAATACCAAATATCTGCACGGCTAACTCGTATGGCGTTTTGCCCTGTTCGATTGCGTCGCGCCAGTTGTTGTCTGAATCAGAGAAGTCACTAACAAGATCTATCAAAAGCGCTCCGGTGACATAGGCAGAAGAGCGGATTGCAAAGGTGGTATCAAAGAGTTCTGGGAAATTGTTGGAAAAGTTGTTGAGATTATCGCGGTAATGTTCTGCTGAACTTGCTTGAATACCCACCCAATGCGCAGTTCCTTCATAGCGTTCTACGTCACCGAGATAGACTGAGACTTCCGAGGCGATGACTTCGCTTAACGCCACTCGAACGGTTAGCCAATCGCGGATATCCTCCTCCTCGCGGCTTTCATGTGCTTGTTTTGCAAGAGCGAACTGCAACTGAAGCATGGCGCGAATTTCAGCTTCATCAAGGTGTTTAGGGTCAAGGAATTCAGAGCGACCAACGTCTGCAAACTCGGCTCTCTGATAACCATGAAAAGCTTCATGTAAAAGGGTGTCACGGCGGTCAGTGGCGTCATCCCCGCTACCTACGCGAACAGCGGTAGCGACCTGGTTGTTTGGTAGAGGGTAGTTAATATCGAAAGGGAAGTCGGTTAAATTCGGTAAACGTTCGGAGTAGTAATAGTAATTAGCTGCTAATTTTTGCTCACCAGGTATAGGCTCCTTTGTCGTATATAAAACGGCTTGACCCTCATGGTTATAGACAATAAATGGCGTGTTCTCGGCCCAAAAACCTGGCCAAACCGAGGCAAAGTGACGATGTGATTCTTGTGTCGTTGTCGCGAACTGAAGCAATTCCTTTTGCGTTTCGTTGTGCTGTCCAGCGTCGTGTTCTGCTACAGGCGCGAGCGATACGGTCACCGCGAATAGAAAGTGAGTGAGCATGATGTTCCTTTTCTGCTTCAAGTGGAATGGCGGAGGAGTTCCGCTCAACCAAAAAATTAATCCGATGCGTTGCTACTAAGCATCTTTACCACTAAAAATAGCGACACGTCAAAA
>NZ_JBOJLN010000005.1:0-140133 GCF_050750165.1 Pseudidiomarina sp. WS423
GCCCTAGTGAAGGAAAGATAACGTTTGCTTTAGCACGGATTGCCATAACTTAGCTCGCCAGTTTAGTGATGATTCACACAAGATATATAGCATATCTTCTACCTGGAGAGCTATGTTATGTCAGCTTTATGACAGTTTCATTACCGTATGTCAGTTTTATGAAATAATCATGACCGATTTATTTCAGCCAACCGCTGCGCTTGTTCAAGTTCAGCTTCTGCATAACGTTGCCATTGGCTTGCGGTGCGCCGTGATTGCTCAAATTCTTTAGCACGTGCAAAAGCTTGCAACGCCGCATTGTAATTTTCCTGATTAAGTTCAGCCATCCCTATCACAAGGTGCATGGTGCCAGGTTGTTGCAGATTTCCCTTGGTTAGCGCAGCTTGCGCCGCAGCAATCGCTGCTTGATGACGCTCGGCATTGAGCAGCACCGTGGCACGTTGAGCATCTAATTCACCGTCGTCGCTAAGCTCAGCTGCCGCAGCTAAGGCCTCTACCGCTTTGTCAGTTTCACGCGCTGCTACCCAAGCTTGCGCCAACATTTTCAAATTGCGTAGGTTGCGCTCAACCTTCTGGTCTGCTAACGCTTGCTCTAACACTCGACCGGATTTGTAGGGTAAGTCACTGAAGAAATAAGTTTGTGCTAGGTTCAATAAATCGGTGCCTTTCACTAAGAAGCCCTGTTGATAGGCTGCTTCTAACATCGCCAGTTGCTTGGCTTCTTCGCCTAGCTGACCATAAACTCCAGCTAGCTGAACCCAATATTCCGGCTTATTATACCAGCGCACCATCTGCTCTAAGACCTTGGCCACCTGGTCTGTTTGCTTCAACTCAAAATAAATAGCACGTTGTAACACCAACCAGTTTTCTTCAGGAATCAGAGATTTATCAACAGCTTCATCAATCGCCTGAGTGATAGGCGTTAAAGCCGCCGCATAATCGCCCGCCTGGTAAAGCGCTTGGGCTTTTAACACAAAAGCTTTGCTATGCTGATCAACCGGCACCAACTGCTGCCAGCGCTCTAGATAGCCTAAACTTTGCTGATAGTTACCTTGCCCCAGTGCCAACTGCGCCAAGCTATAAAGGGTATTTTGCTCGAGCGCTAGCGGCAGTGCTTCTTCATCAACAACTTTGGCAAAATAGACGATAGCTTGATCGATATTATCCTGGCCATAATGCATGTAGGCATAAAAATTCCACAACATGGCACGTTCATAGCTGTTCATGCTGCTTAGTTTTTGCTCCACCGCTTGCAATACTTGCAGACCTGCTGGCACATCACCTGCATCTGCGAGTTCTTGGGCACGGGCAAGTTGACTATAAACCTGTTCTCTTAGCGCAGGTGTTTTCTTACGCTCTTGAGCCCAGGCAGCTTGATTGCTTACTGCGGCTAACAGCACCGTGGCAATAATGGCTACTTTTAATAATTTACCCATAATAACTATCCTCACCATGACCTTAATTATCGGTCAATCGCAAACGTTAAGCGGTTTTGCACCCCAGCAACTTCTACTGCCTCGCCGTTAACCACTCGAGGTTTGTATTTAAATTTCAGCACCGCGTCTAAGGCTGCTTGGTCAAAAATACTTTCAGGACTGGCTTCAACCACATAAGGGTCACGCACCGTGCCTTGCTTGGTGACTGTAAATTCCACCACCACGTAGCCTTCAATCCCTCGTTGCAAAGCCCGGCGTGGGTACACAGCTTGTACTTTAACTATCGGTAAGTACTCACCATCGCTGGTATCTAAGCCAATACCGCCCGACAAGCCGGTATCAGCTTGAATATCTGCCGAGAAATCCATCGCTCCTGCGCTACTATCCAGATCGCTATTAGATAGCTGCGGCTGAGGCATATCCGGTGGTGGTTGCTCTGGCTCTGGTGGTCGTTTGGGTTTACGTTCTTTCTGTTCCACCACTTCGTCAGGTTTGACTCGGACAAAGTCCAACACACTACCTTTAGGTGGTTCGCTCATAGCTCCCTCACCTCCGGCTATGAGTGATTGCATCAGATAGAACAGGCCCGCAGTTACCGCCAACGCCACCAACAATGCTGCGAAAAATCTAAGCATAACTATTCTTCTTGGGTTGCAATTGAAACATCAAAAACACCAGCAGCACGAGCTGCATCCATCACCTTGATCAAGGTTTCAGTAGTAGCTTTTTTGTCAGCTTGAATCACCACCGAACCTTGCGGATTTTCAGCATATAAACGCTCAATGTTAGCTTGCACAGCACGTGCATCTACCTGGCGCTTGTTAATCCAAATTTCACCGCTATCACTGATAGCTACCAGAATATTAGCGCGGTCTTTTTGCACCGCTGTGGCTGCTTCCGGGCGGTTCACATCAATCCCTGACTCTTTTACAAAGCTGGCAGTCACAATAAAGAAAATCAGCATAATAAAGACCACGTCCAACATCGGGGTCATATCAATCTGCGCTTCTTCTTCATCCATCAAATTAGCAAAATGTTGTTTCATCAGAAATTACCTTTAGTGGTGTTCCAGCAAGAGTCGGTCTTCAAGCTTTAAACGTTCGCGTTTTGCCGTGCGTTGAAGCCAGGTGGTCGCAAAAACCCCAGACAGTGCCCCAACCATGCCTGCCATGGTAGGTATGGTTGCTTTCGATACCCCAGCGGCCATCGACCTTGCATTGCCGGTGCCAGCCACTGCCATCACATCAAAAACTTCAATCATGCCGGTCACAGTACCCATCAAGCCCAATAGCGGACACAGGGCCACCATGGCTTGTAACACGGCAAGATTGCCTCCTAGCGCCAGCGATACTCGAGAAATCATCGCTTGCCGTATTTGTTCCGCATTCCAAGACGACTTATCACTTCGTTGTTGCCAGTTTTGCACCGCCTGTTTAACTTGCTGACGATGGCCTTTGCTGTAGTAAAAGATCCGTTCCAGAATCATCAACCACATCACAAAAATCAGGACCCCGATAACCAGCAACACTTGGCCGCCGGTCTCGATAAAGTCTTGGATTGCACTATAGAACTCAACCATAAACATGATTACTGGCCTCGCTCAGAACGCTCCGCAATAATGCCTGACGCCTGCTCTTGTAATACGTGCACAATGTTGCGGCTACGGGTGTTAAGGGTGGCAAATAATAGCGTCATCGGAATTGCCACAACTAAGCCCAATACGGTGGTAACCAAGGCTTGCGAAATACCGCCCGCCATCAGTTTCGGGTCGCCGGTACCAAACAAGGTAATGGCTTGGAAGGTATTAATCATACCGGTTACCGTACCTAGTAAGCCCATTAAAGGCGCGACCACTGAAATGATCTTAATAAAGGTTAGGTTGCGCGAGATTTTCGGAATTTCACGTAAAATCGCTTCGCTGAGTTTGAGCTCTAAGGTTTCAGTATCAACCTCAGGGTATTTCTGTTGTACCGCCATCACGCGGCCCAACGGATTATCTTGTTGCGGTGCCGACTGCTTTAACTGACGTTTAACTTTGCCGCCAACCAGGGTTAAGGTAACGAAGCGCTCCAGCGCAATTAGTAGGCCAATTGCACCTAGCGCCAAAATGATATAGCCCACAGTGCCGCCCTGATCGATACGTTCTTGTAAATCAGGGGCTTGGACTAACAGCCCAAGAATAGCTCCGCCGGTAGGATCTAAACCAAAGGTAACTGGGTTTTGTTGCGCTTGCTGCAACTGTTCCGCACTTGATAAATAGCGCGCTGCCGGCTGACGAACTAGTTCTGCGACTGTGTCAGTGCCCGGCACAAGCTCTAGGTATTTGCCATCAGCAACCATGTTGAAAGCGCCCACCCGAACTACCGGCTTCACCACTTTCTCACCATTGGCTAAGGTGACACTGGTTTCAAACTGACTCACCTTACCGGTTTCAGTCATTTCTTGTAGTAAAGCTAACCAAACCGATTCAATTTCTTCGATAGATGCTAACTTAGATGCTGATCCCATTTTTTGCGCTAAATCGGCTAATTGATCACTGCGCCCTGGATATTCAACGGACACATAAGAGGATTGCAATTTACTGCTGGCATCGCCGGCAACCTGCTGTAACACCCCGAACAGCTCTCGCAATGACCCCATCCGCTGAGTAAGGGTATCGGTTAGATTGGCTAACGCGACTTCGTTTTGTTCAAAGTTGGTTTCTAATTGCTCACTTAAACGTTCAAGTTGATCTCGTTTCGCTATGGCTTCTCGCAAGATTTGTGCTTGCTGATCTGCCTGTGCTTGAAAACGCGCTTCGCGTTCTTGGTTTTCTTTTGACTGCGAGAACTGTCCTTGCTGCAACTGCTGCAACAACTGGTCTAAGTTAATCGGCTCTTGTGGGCTAACGATTGGAGCCGCCGCTAACGATGTTGATAACAATAGCGCTACGGCGCCAAGCAAATGTTTCATCATGGCTTATTCTCCCGCCGCTAATTCAGAGGTAAAAATAGGAAGCATCAGTAAGTCTGGGGCTAGCTGTTTACGCGCAATACGTAAGGCTTCTTGCACGGCACTTTGATGGCTTGAATCAAGCGGTTGCCACTGGCGTTGCTGTTGATTCCATAAACCTAACGAACTGCCATCACGAGTTTTGTAGATCAGTGCGGTGCGACCGATACGCAAAAATTCAACGTCTTGCACCTGTCCAGCTACGTCCATTTCACCATTGTAGGCTTCAATATTACGGCCGTAATCTGCTTCAATTTGGTAGGCTTCCATCACCCGTCGAAATTTCTCAGAAACATCCACGTCAGCGCGGTCCATCAAATCACGCAAGCCAGCCACCCGTTCAGCTCGCTCGGTAGGTAAAAATGGCACATCAAGCTCAACAAAAGCAGCTAAGGCATCAATCATGCGTAACATCAACGGAGTAATTTGTCGTTCAACCACGCTTACTTCATCAATAGAAGCATTCAGCTCAGCTTGTTCGTTCTGTTGCGCTCGCAATTGCTTTTCCAACTGCATGGTATAAACCTCTAGTCCCTCTATTTGGCGACTAATCTGCTTATACTGAGCCATACGCTCTTGCGTGGTATCAGCAATCTTTTCGATGGTAAGTTGAGAATTTTTAGCGGCTGAGTTAATGGCATTAGCAGCATCAACAACCGGCTCGAGAGATTTATCTTGGGCAATTGCAGGTACAGCGAGGAGAGCTGCTGCAATCACCGAAAGACCAAAGGAAAGTTTCATAACAGTACCTTGCGCATGTCAGGATTGATGGGCGCAAGATACTGCAAAAATATGACAGCTTAGTGACTCTAATATGTCACTTATGTTTCAGTGTGACGGTTTTGTTTAAGTTGCGTGACCATTTCGCGCATATCCACCCCACTAGGATGTTGAAATACCCGTAAGCCAAATTCAGGCAGGATCGAAATCAAATGGTCAAAAATATCGGACTGAATGCCTTCATAAGCAACCCATTCGGTGGTTGCTGTAAAACAATAGACTTCTAACGGTAAGCCATCTGCGGTTGGATTGAGTTGGCGCACCATTAGCGTCATCTGTTGATGAATACGCGGGTGATTCTTCAAATAGTTTAAGCAATAGGCTCGAAAGGTACCTATGTTACTAATGCGGCGGGTGTTGACCGGCTCTTTGCCTTCTTCTTTGAGCTTTTGGTTCCACTCATCAATCTCTTGCTGTTTATTGGCAAGGTAGTCTTTCAAGAGACGGAAGCGGCGCAGCCCCTGTAACTCATCTTTTGTTAAAAAGTGCACGCTGTTTTGATCCAACATCAAACTACGCTTAACGCGCCGCCCACCGGACTCTTGCATGCCACGCCAGTTTTTAAAGGGATCCGAAATAAAGCGCTTAGTAGGAATAGTCGAAATGGTTTTATCCCAGTTCTGAACCTTAACCGTATGCAAAGCGATGTCAATCACATCACCATCGACATTCAAGTTAGGCATTTCTACCCAGTCACCGACGCGAATGATGTCGTTTGAAGAAATTTGTACGCTTGCCACCAGAGATAGCAAGGTATCCTGAAACACCAACATCAATACCGCTGCCATGGCGCCTAAGCCCGATAGCAAGATCACTGGGGATTTATCAATCAACGCAGCTATCACTAAAATAGTGGCAATGGCATAAATAGCTATCGTAACAACCTGCAAATACCCTTTGATGGGGCGTTCGTGTGCATCCGGTTGGCGCTCATACAGCGTATTAATCACATTGAGTACGCCACTAATGGCACGCGCTATAGTCAATACAATAAAGGCTTTGCTGACATTACTGACGACTATGGCGGCAGCCTCAGGTAATCCTGGCACCGAAAAGATACCGTAGGACAACACCAACGCTGGCACCACATGCGAAATACGCGCAATCACATTTCGCTCTAACAACTCCCTATCTTTACCGGCGGGAGTATAAGTCATCACGGTAAGCACACCGCGTAACAGTACTTTTTTGACAATAAAATTTGCTAACCAGGCACCGATTAAAAGCAAGCTCAACTTCACTAACGTATCCATGTCTGGATGCTCCGTTAGCCAAGTTTGTATCTGCTCTAAATATTTCTCCATGAGGAACCTTCCGGTCTTGTTAGTTGATATCGATAGTATTCCGCAAAGCACACAGACTAGCAAGCCAACCGCTGGCTGTAACTGTAAACTGAGTGCAAAAAGCTAGGTCCGTAGGGGTCACTTAGGATTGCGAAACCAACCCAGATCATTTACCTTGAAGGAAAGCATTCTCGGAACCCTGCATGTCAACATCAAGTATTTCAAAATCACTGTTAACCAGCGTCTTGTCTGTGTACTTTGTACTGACATTGCTGGTCACCTCTATCCAAGTGGTGGGTGAATATTTTGATACTAAGTCGGTGTTAATCCAAGAATTACAGAATCAGCAGAGCACCTTTAGTTATCCCTTGGCACGCTCCTTGTGGGAATATAACTCGCCACAAATTGATGCCATTGCTGACGGCCTTATCAATATTCCAGCCATTGCGGGCCTAATTATTCGTGACGACACTGGCAAAGTGGTGATTGAGCTCGGCCAAACCATCCCTATCTCACAATTGCCAAATGGCCCTACTGAAGCCTTTGAACTGAATGAACGCGATGGCGTCTTTGGCTATTTTTCTACCCTAGTTTTTGAATTTTCTGGCGATTCAACGCTGGTCGGTGATGTAACTTTGTTTTCAACGCGCGACATTGCCATCGAACGTATCAAAGTCAGCTTGTACTTTATTATTGGCAGTGCCTTGATTAAGAGTACTTTTCTGATCTTACTGTTCAGCTTAGCTTTTAGCCGCATGCTCAACCGCCCTATGGCAGATTTAATCGATCAAATTAAAAACTTCCGCCTGGATGACCTCGAGCATTCAAAAGTTCACCTACGTGATCAACGCAACACTGAGTTTGTTTTATTAGAGCAAGCCTACAATCAACTCATTGATACCCTTTACGACTATCAAGAGGGTCTACAACAAACCGAACAGCAACTGTTGCAAGCAAACAAGAAGCTAGACGAGCAAAACAATATTCTAGAGCAAGAAGTCGCCCGCAAAACCAGCAACATTACGCGTATTGTGATTGATTTAGAGCGGCGCAAACATGAACTTGAGACCCGCCAAGATTCTTTGGAAAACGAAATTCGTCAACGTCAAGCGGTCGAGTCTGAGTTACGAAAAACCAATCAGCGTCTACAAACATCATTAAGTGCTCTAGAACGAGCCCAAGATCAACTGTTAGAATCTGAAAAAATGGCTTCGCTAGGAGGCTTGGTGGCGGGTATCACACACGATGTGAATACCCCCATTGGGGTTTCGGTAACAGCTGCTACCTTAATTCGCGATCGCTTGTTAGATACCGAGCAAGCGTTGCACAATCGTGAGCTCACGCAAACGCAATTAGAAACCTTCTTGGCGCAAGGCAAAGAAGCATTGAACGTGGTTGAACGTAATTTAGCCCGAGCTTCTGACTTGATTTCTAGCTTCAAACAGGTCGCCGTGGATCAAACCTCTGAAGCCACTCGTGATATAAATATTAAAGCGTATCTAACTGATGTGATACAGGCCTTACAGCCGCAATTACGTCATACCGAGCACAGGATCAGCGTTTCTTGCCCAGAACATTTAGAAGCGCGCTGCCCCGCCGGAGCTCTGGCGCAGATCTTTACTAATTTAATCATGAACTCAGTTATTCATGGCTTTGAGGCCAAACCCAAAGGTAACATAGACATTACTATTACCCGCAGCCAAGATCGCTTGCATGTTATCTACCAAGATAACGGTAAGGGCCTTGATCAGCAGCAGTTAAAACAATTGTTCGACCCCTTCTTTACCACCAAGCAAAAGCAAGGTGGTAGTGGGCTAGGAACGCACATTGTGCGCAATTTAGTAACCCAAACGTTAGCCGGTGAGATTCGTGCTGAAAGTGCTCCTAACCAAGGCTTACGCTACGTTATTGAGTTTCCGCTGACGTTTCTTGACCCCACCGAGTAACCTAATACATACAAGGATCTATTATGTGGTTCCGTAACTTACGGATTTATACCTTAGGCGATGATTTTAGCCTTCCTGACAACCTTGACGAGCGCCTGCAGCAGCATCCATTTCGTGCTTGCGGCCGCCAAGAGCTCGCCAGTTTCGGCTGGACCTCCCCCTTTGGCACCGCGCATGAGGTGCTATCGCACCAAATTGGCAACAGTTATCTATTTTGTGCCCGTAAAGAAGAAAAAGTGCTACCCAGCGCAGTTATTCAGGCCCAACTAGAAGAAGCTTTAGAGCACATTGAAGCAGAACAAGGCCGTAAAGTTGTCGGCAAAGAAAAACAGAATCTCAAAGAAGACATTACGCAACGCTTGTTACCTCAAGCCTTTAGCCGTTTTCGCAATACTTGGGGGATGTTGGATACCGACTTAGGGATTGTGGTGGTAGATGCTTCAGCAGCCAACAAAGCAGAAGATTTCCTTGGCTTGCTGCGCAGTAGCTTAGGGAGCTTACCGGTAAAACCTTGGTTTTGTGAACAGCCAACGGAGCTCTACTTTACCGAATGGTTAAAGCAAGCTGAAATTGCACCCGGCTTTACTTTCGGCGCTGAAGTTGAGCTACGTGATAGCGACGATGGTATTGTGCGTTACCGTCAACACGAACTAACCGGAACTGAAATCGAGACCCATTTGGCACATGGTAAACAAGCCACCAAAATAGCGCTAGAATGGCAACAGCGGGTGAACTTTGTGTTGGAACAAGATCTAGCAATCAAACGTTTTAAACCTACCGATCTGATGTTGGATGAACAAGATAAACTGGTAGATGCCACTGCAGAGCAGAAGATTGACGCAGACTTTGCGCTATTAAGTGGCGAAATTAAAGCGTTATTCCCGCAGTTAGTCGGTTTATTTAAATAACATATATCAAGGACCAGTCATGAAACCAATCACCCTTGCTCTGTCTAGCTTAGCCCTTGCCACCAGCCTAGCTTTGACCGGCTGCAGCGAGCCAGCGCCAGTAAAAAAAGCCAATAGTGACCAGGTTACCGCTAGTCTAGTAAGCGGCGCCGAGCAGCGTTTAGATATTTATTACCCGATGGACCTCACCGCGGATTTGAGTCATTTAACCGACCGCCAACGTCATATGGTGGAACTGCTAATAGAAGTCTCTGAGATCATGGATGACTTATTTTGGCAACAAGCTTACGCCGGTGATAAGGACCAATTACTAAGCCAATTGGATGACAGCAAGGTTAAACGCTTTACTGAAATCAACTATGGCCCCTGGGATAGATTAAATAACGATCAACCTTTTCTGACTGGGTTTGCGGATAAACCTGCTGGGGCTAACTTTTATCCGGCCGACATGACGAAAGCCGAATTTGAGGCGGCGGACTTCGCTGGCAAGATAGACCTATACACGCTGGTTCGTCGCGATGCTGCAGGTAAACTCTATGCGCTACCTTACCATGAAGCGTACCGCGAGCAGTTAACGCAAGCCGCTGAACTGCTGCGCGAAGCGGCTGAATTTGCCCAAGACCCTCAGTTTAAGCAATACCTAGAAATGCGCGCCGACGCTTTTTTAAGTAACGATTATCAAGCCTCTGATTTTGCTTGGATGGATATGACCGAGAACATGGTTGATGTGGTTATTGGCCCTATCGAGAGCTACGAAGATCAACTGTACGGCTATCGTGCTGCGTTTGAGTCATATGTACTGATCAAAGACTTAGCTTGGAGTGAGCGTTTAGCCATTTACGCTCAGCATTTGCCAGAATTACAACGTAATCTCCCCGTACCAGCTGCTTATAAAGCTGAAGTACCTGGCGCAGGTGCGCAACTGAATGCCTATGACGTGGTGTATTATGCCGGCCATTCTAATGCCGGTAGCAAAACCATCGCGATTAACTTACCGAACGATGAGCAAGTTCAGTTAGAAAAAGGCACCCGGCGGTTACAACTAAAAAATGCAATGCGCGCCAAGTTTGACGCCATTTTGGTTCCTATTGCTGAGCAGTTGATTGTGCCAGAGCAACGCCAACACATCACGTTTGATGCGTTTTTTGCCAACACCATGTTCCACGAGGTGGCACACGGACTAGGGATTAAGAACCTAGTTAATGCTTCGGGTACTGTTCGTGAAGCACTGAAAGAGCATGCATCAGCGCTCGAAGAAGGCAAAGCCGATATTCTTGGTTTGTATATGGTCACTCAGTTGCTTGAAGCTGGCGTGATCACGGAAGGTGCCCTCGAGGATTATTACACTACTTTCTTAGCTGGTATTTTCCGTTCGGTTCGCTTTGGTGCTTCGAGTGCTCATGGTAAAGCCAATATGATTCGCTTCAATTACTTTGAGCAAGCCGGCGCCTTTAGCCGTAATGCCGATGGTTTGTATTCGGTCAATATGGATGCCATGCGCAGCGCCATGAACAGCCTTTCAGAGAAAATTCTGACCTTACAAGGTGATGGCGATTACGCAGGGGTGGGTGAGTTATTTGACACCATGGGTAACGTAGGCCCGCAATTACAAGCTGATTTAGACCGGTTGGCTGCTGCTGACATTCCAGTAGATATCACCTTTAATCAAGGTAATCATGTGCTTGGCTTGAATTAGTTCAAGTAAAATGCACCGGTGAGTTGTTTAAACTCATCGGTGTATTGATTGGTTTGATTACGAATACAAAGTTGCTGTGGCGGGGGTAAGCCCCTTTGATTCCCCCGCTGCAATTCAATCAACAGCAAGCGTGCCGGCTTATTCGGCGTTGCTTGAACTTCACAATAACGGCTCACCTGCAGTTGCACCGCGCTAGCTGCCGTTAGGATAGCCGACCAGGCTAGCACTGGGGCAATGAAGCTGACTCGCCCCGTGGCCGTTAGTACGTGGCTCGCCGCCTGTAACCAATCTGACCAAACCGCTCCTTGCCCTTGGCGCGCCAAGCGTCGCTGTTGATCATCACTAGCCAAGTGAGCTGCAAAATAAGGTGGATTAAAAATCACATGAGCAAATTGTGCCGGCAGCTTGCTAGCATCATCTTGTTCAGTAGCTGCGGCATAGCTAGCGTGATGAACACACCAATTCACCACCTCGGCCTGCTCTACCTGCACGACTTGCGGCCATGGGCTAGCTGCCACATTGGTTCGCGCTTGCGCTGCAGCAGCAGCATCTAATTCTAGTGCCACCACAGGTGCAGCCCCTCGTTGCGCCATCATCAATGCCAAAATACCACAACCACAGCCGAGATCTAAGGTGGCTTCATGGGGCTGAACGACAGCCCAAGACCCTAGTAAAAGACTATCAGTGCTAACTTTCATCGCACAGTGATCATCTTTGAGGTAAAATTGTCGGCATTGAAAACTCATTTGTCTTTTTGACTCCGCGCTAAGGCGCTTTGCACAGGATAGGATCATGACACCCGATTGGGAACAACTCGAACTCGATGACGAACTCATCGATGTGCTGCGTGCCGCAGACATTAACAAGCCTGCAAAAGTGCAGCAAGCAGTTATTCCAGCCGCCTTACGTGGTCAAGACTTACTCGTAAGTTCGCCTACGGGCACCGGCAAAACCCTCGCATTTTTGCTGCCAGCCTTGCAACATCTACTGGATTTTCCACGCCGTAAACCGGGCTCAGCGCGAGTGCTTATTTTAGCGCCCACTCGTGAGCTAGCTCAACAAATTGCCGAACAAGCCGATGCATTTAATGAAACCACAGAGCTCAGCACCGTATTAATTACTGGCGGCGTCAATTATGGTAGTCAACATGCCCAACTCGAAGCTAACCATGACATTTTAGTAGCAACACCTGGGCGTTTACTTGATCTTATTGGAGCTGACCAATACGAACTCGATAACGTGGAGTGGCTGATTATTGATGAAGCCGATCGGATGTTGGACATGGGCTTCAGTACTGCAGTGAAACAATTGGTTAACGAAGCGCGTCAACTTCAGCAAACCATGTTGTTTTCAGCCACTCTTGAAAGCCCAGGGGTGACCAAGTTCTCTGCGGAAATTCAAAAAGAGCCGGAGCTCTTAACCATTGAGCCGCCCAAACGCGAAAAAGGTAAAATTCTACAGCGCTGGTATCAAGCCGATGATGCGGCACATAAACTTAAACTGCTGGTTCGTATTTTAGAAACAACACCGGGGCGGCGGGTGATTTTTGTGCGTACTCGTGAAAAAGTAGAAGAGCTAGCCGGTAAGCTTCAGCAACAAGGTTTTAAAGTGATGACCCTGCGTGGCGACATGCCACAAGATGCACGCCAGCAAATTATTGCACGCATGGAAACCTACAACGACAGTATTTTGATAGCGACTGATGTAGCTGCTCGTGGTCTTGATATTGAAGATATCGAGTTGGTAGTTAACTTAGATTTACCCAAACAAGCCGATGTATACCTGCATCGGATTGGTCGTACCGGTCGTGCCGGTAAGAGCGGTTTAGCTATCGCTATTGTTGAAGCCCATGATGCTGATTTACTGGGTAGGATTGAGCGCTATCAGAAAGTGAAGATGGAACGGCGGGTGTTTGACGATCTGCGCCCTCAGTTTAAGTTTCCGATGCCAGGTAAGAGCAAGAAGAAGAAGGCCAAGAAGAAAGCCGCTGCAACGAAGAAGAAATAATTAACAAGCCCTTAACCACCAAGTTAAGGGCTTTTTTTATGCTAAGAACCAACTTGTTGGTTGCGCTTACGTTTACGCTCAAAACGCCACCAAAATAAACCGTAATAGCTAACAGCTCCAGCCGCGTCAGCTAATAAATCGCCAGCACTGGCACTACGATAAGGCAACAGGTGTTGTGCCCACTCAATGGCTAACCCGTACAGCGTAAGGACCACTAGGGCGGCACCGATAGGAATAGGAAATGCACGATGAAAGGTCAGTGCTAACACAAAAAATGCAGCAAAGTGCACGACTTTATCGGCATGTTCAAAGCGCGGTATACCGCCCGTTGATACTTGCATCAAAAAAGCCATCGACAAAGCAATTAAGACCATCACAAAGACAATTCTGGCCACCACTAATTTTGTTGTCATGCATCCTATCCTTAGACTCTTAAGGTTTATAAATAGCTACGTTTTGGTAGCCTTGTTCCTGTAAATAGAGTGCCTGTAGCTGACTCATTACCCCTTTTTCACAGTACAGCAAATAAGTAATATCCGGATCAAGCTCCGCAAATTTAGTCGCTAACTTAAAAAATGGAATATGTCGTACAGTGATACTGGCATCCGTCGCCACAAAAGGTTTCAACTCAGCTTCATCGGCGGCACGAATATCGATGATCTCACACTGCCCGGCGGCTGCTACAGTTAAGCTCGCGACTGCGGTCACTGCTGCCGCAGCTTGCTCGCCAATGGTGCTCACATCAAGCACTCCCGACTGGCGCACCACCTGCTGAATCAACTCAGGGTTGAGCTCTGCTTCTGCCGCTAATAATGCATCGCGCTGAGCTTTCACTGTCGGCTTGTTAGAAATCACACCACAGTATTCTGGCATACTTTTGGCAAAATCGGCGGTACCAATTTGTTGCGCAATGTTAATGATTTCTTGTTTGTCCATGGTAATCAATGGGCGCAACACCAACTTCTGGGTCGCCTCATCAATGACACTTAAGTTACTCAGCGTTTGGCTAGAAACTTGCCCTAAAGCTTCACCGGTAACAATGGCCGCAGTATTGAGTTTATCTGCGACCAGCTCAGCTGCTCGTAACATTTGGCGTTTAAGCACTACCCCCATCAAGCCGTTGTCGACCTTGGTTAAAATTTCTTCTACCACAGGCGCGAAATCGATGCTGATAAATTTTAATGGATGAGAGCTGGCGTATTTTTGCCACAGGTAATAGGCTGTTTGTCGTACCCCAGTTTCATGCTGAGCGCCACCAAGATTAAAAAAGCAAAAATGGACCCGTGCACCGCGCCGTAATAATTGAAAACTGGCGACACTAGAATCAAAGCCCCCTGATAACAAACTTAATACGGTTTCTTGGGTGGGTAACGGAAAGCCGCCTAAGCCAGCTTGTTTAGTACCAAAAATCCGTACGATATCTTGGTCTACTTCAATCCGCACATCAATGTCAGGCCGACCTAAATTGACCTTGGTACCAGCCACCTGTTGTAATACGGCGCCACCGATGTAACGTTCTAAATCGATCGAACGAAAGCTATGAGTGCCCTTGCGCTTAACTCGCACCGCAAAGCTCTTGTGCGCTAATTCCGGCCCCCAAACTTGCAACAGGGTTGGCACCATGGCGGCAAAATCAGCCTGTCCGTCCGCTTCACTAAGAGGTAGCTCGTACGAGCGACTAAACCAGGCAATTCCTGGCACACATTGCAGCAGCTGACTGATGTGCTCGGCCACAGCCTGTTCATCGGCTACGCCTTCGGCCACCACAATTTCGATACGATCCCAACACCAAATGACTTTGGCGTCTAGTTGATTACGGCGCAAGATGCTTTTCAGGTTATTTACCAGAACTTTGCCATAGCGCTTACGAACGCCTTTACTTTTGATGGTGATTTCAGCGTGCAGTCGAACAATAAATTTCATGATATTTTTGGGGGCCTAAGCTTAAAAATCGGGCATTATACCTGATTTGACCCTACTGCGGAATCAAGGTAACTTGTGCGCCATACTTCTATCTCCAGCAACAGCGATGAATCACCATGAGCGACGTTTCATTTGAGCAAGCGATAAAACAGTTAGAACAAATAGTTGTGCAACTTGAACAAGGCGATTTGCCTCTAGAGCAAGCCTTAGCGCAATTTGAACAAGCGGTAAAATTATCCCGTTTAAGCCAACAAAAATTACAGCAAGCCGAACAGAAAGTAAGTCAACTACTGGCCCAACAAGGTCAGGAGCAATTAGCTGAGTTCAAACCGCAAGAGGATAATGTGTGAACCTTAGCCAAGTGTTAGCACAAACACGGGCTGATATTAATCAGCAACTTGAACAGTTGTTACAACAACGCCAGGCGGTTGCTGCACCATTAAATAAGGCGATGCACTACGCCTTAGTGCTAGGTGGCAAGCGGGTACGACCTTTCTTGACCTTACAGGTGGGAGCCATCTGTGGGGCGCCAATGGCGATGCTACAACGAGCCAGTTTAGCTATTGAATGCATCCATGCCTATTCATTAGTACACGATGATTTACCGGCGATGGACGATGATGCCCTGCGCCGTGGCCATCCTACCTGCCATATTGCGTTTGATGAAGCTACCGCAATTTTAGCCGGTGATGCCCTGCAAACCTTAGCTTTTGAGCTCATTAGTCAGGCTGATGCAGCAGTAGCGCCAGCCCAACAATTACAAATGGTACAGATGCTTGCGCAGGCTAGTGGCGACTTAGGTATGTGCGGTGGTCAAGCGCTCGATTTAAGTGCTACCGGTAAAGCCCTCAGCGAAACCGAATTAGCTCAGGTTCACATTCATAAAACGGGTGCATTGATTCAAGCAGCGGTAAAACTGGGGGTGCTGTGTGGCAGCCCTGCCGCACAGCACTATTTGGCTGATTTTGACGAATTCGCCTATAACCTCGGCTTAGCCTTTCAGGTTCAAGATGATATTTTAGATGTGATTGGCGATACCGCCGCGCTAGGTAAACAGCAAGGTAGTGACATAGCTGCAGATAAAGCGACTTATGTCCGCCTGTTGGGTCTAGAGGGTGCGATTGAACGACGTGACCAACTTCATCAGAAAGCACTTCATGCCTTGGCGAGAATCCCTTACAATACCGAAGTATTGGAAGCATTTGCAGATCACCTGCTAAACCGGAATCATTAACATCATGACGTCTTCACGTAAGCCAGCATCACCTAATGCACCAGCAGCTAGCCAGCGCGCTGGGGCTGCTAGTTTGTTAGATCACATCGACACGCCTGCCGATTTAAGGCTATTAAGCCCGCGGCAACTGCCACAAGTGTGTGCTGAGGTACGTGAATACCTGCTTAACTCAGTGAGTCAAAGTAGCGGTCATTTAGCGTCAGGGTTAGGCACAGTAGAACTGACAGTAGCCTTGCACTATGTCTATCAAACGCCCTACGACCAATTGGTCTGGGATGTTGGTCATCAAGCCTATCCGCACAAAATTCTGACCGGCCGCAAACAGCAATTGCCGACCATTCGCCAAAAAGACGGTTTGCATCCCTTCCCATGGCGTCCTGAAAGTGAATACGACACTTTAAGTGTCGGGCACTCTAGTACTTCTATTAGTGCGGCCTTAGGCATGGCGACTGCAGCTCAGCGCGAGCAGAATAATCAAAAAGTGGTGGCGGTTATTGGTGACGGCGCCATGACTGCCGGTATGGCTTTTGAAGCCATGAATCATGCTGGTGATATCAAACCTGATATGCTGGTGATTCTGAATGACAACGACATGTCTATTTCAGAAAACGTGGGTGCGCTGAATAATCACTTAGCACGAGTGCTTTCGGGTAAGGTGTATACCTCTATTCGTGAAAGCGGTAAAAAGCTTCTGCAAGGCATGCCTGGCATTCAGCATCTTGCCAGCCGAGCCGAAGAACATATGAAAGGCATGGTCGCACCCGGCACGATTTTTGAAGAATTAGGGTTTAACTACATTGGGCCTATTGATGGTCACGATGTTAACTTACTGGTAGAAACCCTACAGAATATGCGCAACCTTAAGGGGCCACAGTTTTTGCATGTGGTAACTCGTAAAGGCAAAGGTTATGCGCCGGCCGAGAAAGATCCTATTGGCTATCATGGCGTGCCTAAGTTTGACCCGAGTCAAACCTCTTTACCGAGCAAGCCAGCCTCAACTCCATCGTATTCACAAGTTTTTGGCGATTGGCTGTGCGAAATGGCCGCACAGGATGACAAGCTGATGGCGGTCACTCCCGCGATGCGCGAAGGTTCAGGCATGGTTGCCTTTTCTCAACGTTATCCACATCAGTATTTTGATGTAGCCATTGCCGAGCAACACGCGGTGACCTTTGCTGCGGGGTTAGCTATCGGTGGTTACAATCCGGTAGTAGCTATTTACTCAACCTTCTTACAGCGTGCCTACGACCAACTTATTCATGACGTTGCCCTGCAACAGTTACCGGTATTATTTGCTATCGATAGAGCCGGCATTGTTGGTGCTGACGGCCCTACTCACCAAGGTGCTTTTGACATCAGCTTTATGCGTTGTATTCCTAACTTGGTGATCATGACCCCAAGTGACGAAAATGAATGCCGTAATATGCTGTATACCGGCCATTTACTGCAACAACCAGCCGCTGTACGTTATCCCCGCGGCAATGGTACTGGCGTTGCCATGGACGAGAGCATGCAGCAGTTACCTCTGGGTAAAGGCAGAATTGTTCGTTCTGGAAAACGCATTGCCTTGTTGAATTTTGGCACCTTATTAGCCGAAGTCATGACCTGTGCTGAGGAGTTAGATGCAACGGTTGCTGACATGCGCTTTGTCAAACCACTAGACACCGAGCTGCTTGATGAGTTAGCCGCCAGCCATGATCTTTTAGTGAGTGTCGAAGAGAACGTCGTGGCCGGTGGTGCCGGTTCAGCCATCCTTGAATACTTTGCCGCGCAGCCCGTGAGTAGCAACCAGCAGCGTGCACGAGTATTACCAATAGGCTTACCAGATGAGTTTATTAAGCATGGTACGCAAGCTGAAATCATGGCCGAATTAGGCTTAGATGCAGCTGGTATGATGGCTCAAATCAAACGCTGTTTAGGTGACTAATTAGCAGCTAAGTTACTAGCGCCCAACCCAAATAACTTAAATGGATAACTGCGGCGCTAGCCAGTCCAGCCACTAAATCATCAGCCATAATGCCTAAACCGCCGTGCAGATGACGATCGCACCAGCCGATAACACTAGGTTTGCGAATATCAAACCATCTAAAGAGCACGAACGCAGCCAATAGGTTATACCAAGTTGCGGGCAACGCATACATGGCAATCATGTACCCGGCAATTTCATCCCACACAATCGCTGGATGATCATGTTCACCCATCGCTTTTGCGGTAAACTGACAGATATAAATCCCTAACCAAGCAGCCAGTAGCATCACCGCCAAATAGCCCCAGCTCGGCAAATACTGCATCGCCAATATTAACGGAATGGCTGCTAGTGTACCAAAGGTGCCAGGCGCCTTGGGCAGCAAACCGCTACCAAAGCCAAGCGCTAAGAAATGAACAGGATGTTTAAGTAATTGCCCAGAAACAGCGCGGCTCATGATGGTTACACACTAGGCTCTAAGGGGCTAGCGAAGTGCTCGTAGCCGGTGTTTGTTTCAGGTAACTGCCAAGGTTCACCTTGCAAGGTCAGCTGCAATGCTTCAGCTTCGTTAGTGATTCGGCCAATGCAGACAGGTTTACTTGCAGTATGAGCCACTAAGGTATCAAACACACCACGTTGGCTTTCTGGCACAGTAAAACAAAGCTCATAATCGTCACCGCTGGTGAGCGCATAGGCTAAGGCTTGGTCTTGCGTCAGCGTTTCAGTGAGAGCTAACGACAGAGGGAGTTCATCCAAGCTGATTTTGGCACCCACGCGGGAGCCTTTGAGTATGTGCTTTAGATCCGCTAACAGGCCATCAGAGACATCAATGGCACTACTGGCTACGCCCCGCAGCGATTGCCCTAAGGCAACCCGTGGCGACGGAAAATACAAGCGTTCGGTAATCCGGCGATAATGTGCGTCGGAGACCTGCTGGCGGTGTTGTCGTGCAGCTAAGGCTAAGCCAGCATCGCCTAAAGTTCCGGTCACATACAACCAATCGCCGGGCTTGGCACCGGTTCGTTTGATGGCACTGCCGTGAGGTAATACCCCGTGAGCAGTGACTGTCACCGCTAATGGGCCTTGAGTGGTATCACCGCCGATTAACTGACAACCGTAGTATTCACAAATTTCGCGCAAGCCATGGGTAAAGCCTTGTAACCAATCTTGATCAATAGACGGTAAGGTTAGCGCAAGGCTGATCCAAGTAGGCTCAGCCCCCATAGCAGCTAAATCACTAAGATTCACCGCTACCACTTTATGACCAATAGCGCGCGCAGGAGTATCTTGGTCAAAGTGCACACCGGCCACCATGGTATCGGTAACTACCACCAATTGGTTGCCGGCATCGACAGTTACCACCGCCCCATCGTCACCAATGCCTAGCTCAACGTCATCTCGTTGCTCCATGCGTTGACTGAAATAGGTATCGATCAGATCAAACTCAGCAAAGGCCATAAAATATCTTATTTACGAGCGGGGCGCAGGCTATCAATGGCTTTATCAAGCACACCATTAACAAAGCGATGACTATCATCAGCACCGAAGGACTTAGCTAATTCAATCGCTTCGTTAATAGCTACCTTGTAGGGCACATCCAAACGTTCACGCAATTCGTACGCAGCTAAACGTAAAACCGCACGTTCCACCTGATCTAAGTCTTTTAATGGACGATCTAAGAAGGGCTCAACGGCTTGATCTAAGCTGTTGGACTGACCGGCAACACCGCGCACCAATGCTAAAAAATAATCTACATCTATCTTGCTGGTGTCGTTATCCGTTAAAAATTGCGCCTCAATATCACTCATACTATTTTGTGATAACTGCCATGAGTAAATTGCCTGGATGGCAAGTTTTCTGGCTTTACGGCGTGCAGCTGGTTTCATTACTTTAACTCTCTGTGGGTTAACTGGTTACGTTAACTGAACCTTTAAATAGGAATAAATAGCCTGCGTGGGCTTATAGTAAAGCTTAAAGCTGGTCTAATACATTGACCATTTCAAGGGCGCTTAGTGCAGCCTCAGAGCCTTTATTACCAGCCTTGGTGCCACTACGCTCAATCGCTTGCTCAATGCTATCTGTGGTAATAATGCCAAAAGCTACCGGAATTTCATGCTCCAGCGCTACTCGCCCTAAACCGCTATTACTCTCACCGGCAACAAAATCAAAGTGTGGCGTACCACCGCGAATCACAGCACCAATCGCAATAACTGCATCAAAGTTGCCACTTTTCGCTAACTTTTTGACTGTTAAAGGAATTTCGTAGGCACCAGGTACGCGAACGACAGTAATGTCATCACTGCTTACTTGGCCGTAGTGTTTCAACGTTGTTAATGCGCCTTCTAATAGGCTATCAACAACAAAATGGTTAAACCGAGAAACCACAATACCGAATTTCTTACCCGGCGCGGCAATACCACCTTCAATGATTTTCATAGGGAGCTGTCCTTTACAAATTTTGGCGCGATAATAGCACAAAAATCAGTTTCAAGCATGTTGAGGATTCTTGCCAACGGCGTGAGCAAGTTTTGCTTTGACCTTAGCAAGTTCACTGTCGATATCTCCGGTCACCATATAGGCCGGAGTGATTTCAATCACTTTACGAGAAAAGTCTAGGGCCACAGGGATTACCGGCACTTGCGCTGCTTTGGCCATATGTAAAAAGCCTTTTTTCCATTCTGTGACTTTGGTGCGTGTTCCCTCTGGGGATAAAGCTAATATCAGATGCTCGCGTTGCTGAAACTGTTCGACCATTTCGCCAACCACACCGTGCGCGGTTCGGCGATCGACAGGGATGCCCCCTAGCCAGCGCAGCAAGCCATTCACAGGAAATCGAAAAATAGTATGCTTACCGAGGTAGCTTAAGTTTAGACCTAACGCCAGCATCCCAAATACCCCAATAAAAAAATCCCAGTTGGAGGTATGGGGGGCGACAGGAAAAATGCCTTTGCGCACCTGGGGTAAATCGCCAATCACTTGCCATCCCCCCAATAGGCGCAAGCCGACACGCCCTACCCAACGGCTAAAACCATTACCACGCAACGGAAAATCCCCACGTAGTGACGCAGGGATTGGAGTTTGTTGCTCATCAGCCACAGTTGGCTTAGTCACTGTCAGGTCGGTCATGCCAAGGCCTTTGCCTTAATCCTTCGCTAACAACGCCGTGCGTAAGCTCTCTAACTTGAGCTTAACCCGACGGATATTATCAGGCCCCATGCGCAGCATCTGTTTTTGTGCATCAGGCAGGGCCTCAAGCGTTGGGTCCGCATAACGGTACATCACAGAGTCATCATTCAATTCAATCACAGTGCCTACCGACGGAGTTGCGAGCAACGTATCAATCGCATCTAACAATACTTGTTGTGGGTATTGATCCGGGTAACCAATTTCATCCAACGCCTCTTGAATCAGTGGCTCATAAGTCTCCATCATATTCGTCAGTACCACACCGTCTAAACTTACAAACCAATCTACCAGAGTGTTGTAACGATCATAACTACGAGGATCGATATACAATTTGCCATTCTGCTCTAGCACTTTGAACTGGGCTGTCGGGCCTTCAATCACTGCTTTATCACGAATCACTGCGCCATTACGCAAGTTATCAATAAAGACCACAGCATCACGAATCAGTTGTGGTGATTTTAGTGGTGCTACATCAACACCCGCTTCTGACAATTCAGCAACTACCGGAGCAGTGCTGTCAGCCAAGGCTGGTAAAGACGGTGCTGGCGGCGTTTCTGGCTCAGGCTCTAATTCTACCGTGTCACTCGGCTCAGGAATGAGTTCTGGCTCCACTTCTGGCTCAACTGGGGTGATTACTTCCGGCTCGGTAACCACAGGTTGAGGTTGCACCGGTGGCGCAACCACGGTCTGCTGATCAGCATCGCGAACCAACCAAAAGACAACTACAAGCGCTACCACGAGCGCAATAATCAAACCGACAATAATTTTGCCTTTGTGATCTTGAGGTGGTTGGTTTGTGTCTGTCATTTACTTTCCCTATTTGGCTTTAACATGGTCAGGTTATAGTTGATCACGCTCGGCGCGGCAAAATACCAGTTCGGTAGCGCTAGATTGATCGGCATTAAAACGGTAACCCGCCTCATTGAACTGCTTTAGCTCAGCAACTGATTGCGGACGCTTACTCACAATATATCGCGCCATCATACCGCGTGCTTTCTTCGCCCAAAAACTAATCACTTTATAGGTGCCGTTTTTCTCATCTTTAAATACTGGGGTAATCACTTGAGCGTGCAAGCGCTTGGGTTGGACACTACCAAAGTATTCTTGCGAAGCTAAGTTGATTAAAACGTCATCGCCTGCCGCCGCTAAATCTTCGTTGAGTTGGTCGGTAATTTCATCCCCCCAAAACTCATAAAGACTCTTACCCCGGGCGGTGTCTAACTTGGTCCCCATCTCTAAACGATAGGGTTGCATTAAATCTAACGGCCGCAATACTCCATATAGACCAGACAAGATACGTAAATGTTCCTGAGCGTATGCAATTGCCTCAGCATCAAGTTTTTCTGCAGCTAAACCGGTGTACACATCACCGTCAAACGCATAAATTGCTGGCCGTGCATTGCTGCTGTTAAACGGCGTGTGCCACTCGGCAAAACGCGCAGCATTTAAGCCAGCTAATTTATCGCTAATTTTCATTAACTCACTCAGTTGCTGCGGTGACAGTGCTTGGCAACGATCTACCAACTCTTGCGCACGTTCAAGCATGCGTGGCTGACTGTGCTCAGTCGTTGGTAAGACGCTGTCATAATCTAGGTTTTTAGCGGGCGATAATACAACCAGCATAAATAGCTCCTTAGCTTTCTGCTATCCGTTCAGCAACTAGGGTAAAGCCAATGCTCTAAGGCATTGGCTCGAGGTCTTCACCTTCTTTCTCGATTTCTGGTGGCATCAAATCTTCACGACTTACGCCCAACGCTAATGCTAACGAGCTGGCAATGTAAATCGATGAATAAGTACCAACAACAACCCCAAACAGCAATGCAGTAGCAAAGCCATGAATCAGTTGCCCACCCATAAAGAACAAGGCTAACAGCACTAAAATGGTCGTTAACGAGGTCACCACAGTACGGCTCATGGTATCCGTTAAGGCACCATCAATGGTTTCTTCTGAAGTGCTATTACGGTATTTACGAAAGTTTTCCCTAATCCGGTCACAGACCACCACGGTGTCGTTAATGGAGTAACCGATAACCGCTAGCAATGCTGCCAATACCGTTAAATCAAATTCTAATCCAAGTACCGAAAATAATCCTAAGGTTAGGATCACATCGTGAGCCAATGCCCCGACAGCGCCCAAGGCTAAGCGCCACTCAAAGCGCAACGCAATATAGACAAGAATACAGAGTAGGGCCGCTAACATAGCTAAACCGCCCTGTTCGGTAAGCTCATCACCTACGTTTGGACCCACGAATTCAATTCGGCGCATATCTACCGAACCCGAGCTCTCGGCTTGCAATAAATTAAGTATTTGGCTACCTAATTCTTGAGCCTTTACACCTTCTTGCGGCTCAATCCGAATCAACACATCTTGCTGGGTGCCAAAGTTCTGTACCACAGCTCCGCCAAAACCATTGGCATCCAGTGTTTGTCGAATCGAAGACAAATCAGCAGGCTGGTCGTAACCTACTTCGATTACGGTACCACCGGTAAAATCCAATCCCCAGTTCAGCGAGTTGGTGCTGAGTGAAAAAATCGACGCTAGCAGCAGCAATCCGCTAAATAACCAGCTGAGTTTACGATACCGCATAAAGGGTATGGTTTTATGAGTTTTTATTAATTCATGCATTCGTGTGGCCTCCTATTGCCGACCTTGTTGCATCGACAATTTACACCGACAACTTATCAATTCGTTTGCCACCCCAGACTGCATTAATCACAGCACGGGTTCCTACAATCGCAGTAAACATCGAGGTAATAATCCCGATAGCTAGCGTAATCGCAAAGCCTTTAACTGGCCCTGTACCTACCGCAAACAAAATAATCGCGACAATCAAGGTGGTAATGTTAGCGTCTAGAATAGTCGAGAACGCACTATCGTAACCATGATGGATCGCTTGCTGCGGACTTCGTTTGTCTTTGATTTCTTCTCGAATTCGCTCGAAGATCAGCACGTTAGCATCTACCGCCATACCTACCGTCAAGACAATACCGGCCATACCTGGCAAGGTTAAGGTAGCGCCTGGGATCATCGACATAACCCCAATGATCAACACCAAGTTTGCGGTCAGGGCTAAGTTTGCGACCATGCCGAATTTCTTGTAGTAGATCACCATAAACAACACCACCAAGAGGAAGCCCCAAACGATAGCTTGAGTACCTAAAGCAATATTTTCTTTACCCAAACTTGGGCCCAAGGTGCGTTCTTCTACGATTTGAATAGGTGCAATCAACGCCCCTGCGCGCAATAGCAAGGCGAGGTTTTGCGCTTCTTGTTGCGAACTAATACCGGTAATGCGGAAATTACTACCTAGACGCGCTTGAATGGTCGCAATGTTGATAACTTCTTCATACCGCTCGAGCTTAGCACGGCCGTTTTCATCGCGTTCGCCCGTAGCTTTAAACTCAATAAACAGCGTGGCCATTGGTTTACCAATGTTATCGCGGGTGGCTAGTGACATCTTGTCACCCCCCGGGCCATCAAGCGAAATGCTCACTTGCGGACGCTGGTTCTCATCAAAGCCTGAGGTGGCATTAATAATATGATCACCGGTAAGAATCACGTCTTGTTTTAATAAGGCGTTACCACCGTTGCGGTTACTGAATAGCTCGCTACCAAAAGGTACACGACCCATTTCAGCATCACGGATGCTGTTTTCATCGTCAACAAACCGGAACTCTAGAGTGGCCGTAGCACCCAAGATTTCTTTGGCTCGAGCAGTGTCTTGTACCCCAGGTAATTGCACCACAATCCGTTCAGCGCCTTGACGTTGTACCAGCGGTTCAGCAACCCCAAGTTCATTAACCCGGTTACGTAAAATAGTTACGTTTTGTGAAATCGCGTAATCTTGCGTTTCTTTCAATTTCGCTTCGGTCATCCGTAAGCGCAGCTCTTGCGTCGCTTCGTTATCAAGTACCGTATAGCCAGGGTAACGATTGTTGATAAAGCGTTCCGCTGCCGCATAATCATCGGCAGTACGTAAGGTAACGACGACATCATTACCATCACGCACTACACTGCTATAACGAATCCGCTCTTCGCGCAGCTCGCTCCGCACGGTATCACGTTGTTGATCTTGAATTTTGCGCATGGCCTCTTGCATATCTACTTCCATCAAGAAATGCACCCCACCACGCAAATCCAAACCTAACTTCATTGGCGAAGCTCCTAGGCTTTCTAGCCAATCAGGAGTCGCCGGCGCTAGGTTCAAGGCAACAATATAATCCGTGCCTAACGCTCTAAGTAGAGCATCACGAGCTTGTAACTGTTCTTGGTCTGAATTTAAGCGTACTAAAATCTGGCTATCTTCAAGCACCACCCCTTTGGGGCTAATAGCTTGTTCGGCCAGCGTCTCTTCGACTTCTTTTAGCGTGCTCATATCAACCGTGGCATTACGGCTTGCTGAAATTTGTACGGCATAATCTTCACCATACAAGTTTGGCAATGCGTACACTGCGGCTATCGCCAAAATGACAACAACCAGCAGGTTTTTCCAGAGCGGAAACTTATTTAACACGTTGTATCCTTAATCTCTGCTTACAGAGATTTCATCGTACCTTTTGGCAACACAGCTGTGACAGCAGATTTCTGTACGGTAACTTCCATACCTTCGGCAACACTAATCACCATAAAATCTTTGTCGTCAGAAATTTTACTGATACGGCCAACAAAACCACCATTCATCAGTACTTCATCACCTTTGCTGATGCTGCTAATTAGTTCTTTATGCTGTTTTACGCGTTTTGCTTGTGGACGGTAGATCATGAAATAGAAGATTAAACCAAACATGACCAACATGAAGATAAGTTCCATGCCGCCACCTTGTGGAGCTGCGCCATCTTGTGCATAAGCAGTAGGAATCAAGAAATCCATAAAACCCTCTTTGTTTATAGTTGTAGTGAATCTGATTAGAGATGGGGCTAAATGTATAGCAAACAAGCCCTACTCGGCAATTTTTAACGAATGGCAGGCATTCTAACGAATTTCTGCTTAAATAGGGAGTAAATTGGCGTACACTCTATCGCTAAGATTCGTTCATTAATCAATTACTATGCGCTAAAGCAATGGATATCAACACATTATTCTACTGGGTAGACCACATGGGTATTGCTGTTTTCGCAGTATCTGGAACCTTATTGGCCTTTCGTAAAAACATGGATGGCTTTGGCGTTATTGTCTTGGCTGCCGTAACTGCTATCGGTGGCGGTACCACGCGCGATTTGATTTTAGATCTACCCGTGTTCTGGGTTTACGATACCTATTATCTCTACACGATTCTAACGGCCGCATTATTAACTATTCTGTGGTTACGTTTTCGTGATTACATTCATCAAAAGACCTTACTGATTGCGGATGCGGTGGGGTTGGCGTTTTTTACTGTGATGGGCGCACAAAAGGCCATGCAAGCCGGCTTTGATCCCTTAATATGCATCATTATGGGTACCGTAAGTGCGTGCTTTGGTGGCATGCTACGTGATGTCCTTGCCCGCGATGTCCCGATGCTTTTAAAAGGTGAACTTTATGCAATCACCTGTTTAGCCGGTGGCTCAGTCTTTGTGCTGGTGGCCAATTATTCGCAGAGCATTGCGATTGTGTTGGGCTTGCTCACCACTTTACTGTTACGCTTAGGCGCCATCCGCTGGCATTGGTCGTTGGTTGTGTTTCATGAGCACCATGATGGGCATCGCTAGCCATGCTTAGCACCAGCGTCGCTATCTTAATCGCCATTACCTATATTGCCGTGTTGTATAGCATTGCCTACCGTGGCGAGCGTAAACCCCCCAACCAAATTAAACCTTATCGCTACGCTTTAGCGCAGGGCATCCACTGCACGACCTGGGCGTTTTACGGCACCATTACGCAGTCGGCTTATTTTGGTTGGGCCATGGCGCCAACCTACGTCGGTGCCATGCTGGTGTTCTTGTTTGCACACCGCCTTCAATTGCGTTTATTACATGCCTGTAAACAACAAAATTTAACCTCTATTGCCGATGTTATCAGTCATAGATACGGCAAGTCATCGTGGCTGGCAGTTACTGTTGCCAGCATCGCATTGATCGGAATTGTGCCCTATATTGCACTGCAATTACGTGCCGTTACTGGTAGCTTTGCCGCTGTAACAGGTCTGGCAGAACGGCCGATCCCATGGTTTGGCGATGTTGCCGCTTTGGTGGCATTGGCCATGATGATCTTTGCTATTTTATTTGGTACTCGGCGCATGAGCTTAGCTGAGCAACATTCGGGGCTCATGGATGCCGTGGCGTTTGAATCCGTGGTTAAGCTGTTAGCTTTTATGGGCGTGGGCGCCTACGTTAGCTATGTGATGTTTGATGGGGTTAGCGACATCGTCATGCAGGCAGCGCAAAGCCCCGCCATTCAACCTATTCTGCAAGGACAACCCGAAGGCGGCTTCGTTTACGTTACCCATGTGTTGTTGGGTGCGATCTCGATGTTTTGTTTACCCCGACAATTTCATGTCAGCTACATCGAAAATACCGACCCAGAAGAACTTCGTACTGCTCGCTGGGCTTTTCCGCTGTATTTATTCGCAATTAATCTTTTTATTCTACCGGTGGCTCTAGCGGGGCTTTTATTAGTGCCAGAAGCGAGTCGCAGTGATACCTTTATGATTAGCTTGTTATTACAAGCAGAACAACCTTTGATAACTATGGTAGCTTTTATTGGTGGCCTAGCCTCAGCAACCAGCATGGTGATTATTGCCACGTTGGCGCTGAGTATCATGATGTCTAACGATGTGGTGATGCCTTTGTGGCTGAAGGCTTCTCATCAACGCTTGCGTAACTTTAGCTTTACCCCAGCGCGGGTGTTACGTATTCGTCGCAGTACCATCATTGTGATTATTAGTTTAGCCTATGGATTTCATAAGCTTACCGAAGCTAATTTGCCCTTAGTTAACGCCGGTTTATTATCGCTCGCCTTACTGGCTCAATTAGCGCCAGCTTTATTAGGTGGGATGCTCTGGCAACGGGGCAACCGGATCGGTGCCGGCGCTGGTATTTTGGCAGGTACACTGGTTTGGGCTTTTGCCCTATTGCTACCCTCCATCCAAAGCCACCGTAGCCTGAGCGATAGCGATCTAAGTTATGGCGTATTTTTAAGTTTAGCCTGTAACTTGCTCCTCTACGTTGTGGCCTCGTGGCTTTTCAAAGCATCAACGATTGAGCACCAACAACGTCGTCAGTTTACCGACCCTACTGGCGGTCATCCTGAGTTATACCAACACCAACCCATTACTTGGGGTCGAATGCGGCAACTGTTGGCACGGTTTTTTGATGCCCTAGAGCTGGAACGCTTGAGCGAGCGTTTACAACAAGATCTAAGCTTGGCAGCTGCTGATGAACTCGTCCCTGGCGCGTTATTAGCACGTATTGAACGTGAGCTATCGGCCGTTATTGGTAGCGCGGCTAGCCGCATTTTGTTAGATGCAGTAACACAACAACCGGGCGTTCCAATTGCGCAAGTGGTAACCTGGGCGACCCAAGCCTCACAGCTGTATAAATTTAATCGTGAACTATTGCAGGCCTCGGTAGAAAACATTCCGCAAGGGATCAGTGTTATCGATCAAGAATTGCGTCTCGTTGCCTGGAACCGACGTTATTTAGAAGTTTTTAAATACCCACCGGGGTTATTACAAGCAGGAATGCCAGTAGCTGATTTGTTGCGCTACAACGCCGAACGAGGCTTGATAAATGTTGCAGATGAACAAGCCATCGCTAACGAAGTAGAAAAACGCCTGAATTACTTGAGACAAGGAAGTGCCTATCGCTACCAGCGTGAACAGGGAGACCAAGTAATTGAATTACAGGGTGCGCCCATGCCCGGTGGTGGTTTTGTCACCACTTATACCGATATCACCGAACTCGTTGCTGCACAGCGCGCCCTGCAACAAGCCAACCAAGAATTAGAGCAGCGTGTCAACGAGCGTACTGCTGAGTTGTTACAAGCAAAGCAAGCTGAAGAGCGAGCTCACCAGAGTAAGACAAGGTTTTTTACGGCCGTAAGCCATGATCTGATGCAACCTTTTAATGCGGCCACCCTATTCGCCGATATGTTGTCGCAGCGGGTTCCAACTGAGCTGGCTCAGTTGGCTCAACAGCTACAGCAATCGTTGCGTAACGCAGAAGAATTACTCACCATGCTGTTAGAAATGACTCGCCTAGAAGCTGGTAACCTGCCGGTCAGCAAGCAGCGCGTAGTATTACACGATATCATTCAACCTCTGATTGATAATCAGCGGGTGATTGCTGCCGACAAACAATTAGAAGTTCGTTACGTACCAAGCTCTGCGGTAGTGGTAAGCGATCGTAAAATGCTGAGCCGAATTCTCCAAAATTTACTCTCAAACGCGGTTCGGTACACCGATCAGGGAAAGGTGTTAGTGGGTATTAAGCGCGCTGGGACACAGATCAATATTCAAGTAATTGATACTGGTCGTGGTATTCCTGTTGACCAACAGGCAGATATTTTTCGAGAGTTTCATCAAGGCAACCAAACCGGCGATAATCCAGGCATTGGCTTAGGTTTAGCGATTGTTGAGCGGATGTGTCGACTTTTGCAGATCCCGTTACAGTTATACTCGCGCGAGGGGCAAGGCACGTGTTTTAGCTTAGCTTTAGCATTAGAAAGTTGGCAGCCAGCTAACATTCATCCAGTCGCAACTCCGGCCTCGTTAAACGAACAATTTATACGCGGACGTAATATTTGGTTAGTTGATAACGAACCTCAAGTATTAAGCGCAATGCAACAATTACTCAGCAGTTGGGGGGCTACTGTCTTAGCGGCGAGTAAACGTAGTGAGCTACCACTTAACCAGACAGCACCCGACTTAGTTATTTTTGATTACCATTTAGACCAAGGCGATACCGGAATCGATATACTGGTGTGGTTACGAGGGCATTATCGAGATGCTAGCCTGCCGGCAATTATCAACTCAGCCGACCCAGATGACGTGTTACGTGAGCAAGTTTTCGCAGAACAGGCCTTTTTTATTAGTAAACCAACCAAGATTGCAGCTCTAAAACGCCTGATTAAGCGCCTGCTACCTTAATGATCCTGTTCATCGGGTGAATAAAGCATTTGTTTAAAGACGACCCCAGCCTGGGTGCGGTTAATCACATTCAGCTTACGCAAAATGGCTGACACATGCTGCTTTATCGTCGTTTCTTGCACATTCAGTTCATAAGCGATTTGCTTGTTCAACATGCCGTCTGCCAAACATTCTAGCACCCGGTATTGATGTGGAGTGAGCTGCTCGAGGCGCTGCGCAAAATCAGCACTGGCATCAGTTTCATCAGCACTCACAGCAGCTAATAAGTGTTCTGGTAACCAGGTTTCACCGGCAAGCACCACTTGCACAGCCTGCTGTAATTCAACTAAAGGTAAGGATTTGGGGATATAAGCGCTAGCACCATAATTCATCGCTTGGCGCATCACGGTAACCTGCTCGTTGGCTGAAACCACGACCACCAGCACTTCTGGATAACGATGTCGCAACGACACCAACCCCGTTAAACCACGGTTACCAGGCATGGTTAAATCGAGTAATACCAATTCAATTTGTGGGTTTTTTGCCAGTAACTCCAGTAGTTGCTGAAAATTTGCGGCTTCTAAAATAGGATCTGAGAGGGTATCACGCAGGGCTTGAGTTAACGCCGCACGAAACAAAGGGTGATCATCAGCAATAATTGCGCGAGCCATAGCTAAGTTATCAGTTACCAAAAGACAATCACTCATGCTAGCGCGTCCTGCTAAAAAAGTCAGCGGTTACCAGTAATTATCTACTGATAACCGCCAAGTGGGATTAGAATTTGTATCCCACAGTCAGGGAGACTGTTCTTGGGTCGCCGTAATACGCAACAATCGCATCATCGCCAAAGGTTGGCCCAAAGTTGTAACCACCAACACGATATTCTTCATCGGTTAGGTTCTTACCGTGTAGCCCCACATGCCAGTTACCACCGTTCTGATACCAAACTAGGCTGGTGTTAACTAAGCTGTAACTGCCTTGGTCTAACATTGATGGCGCTTCAAACATTTGGGTTTTGCCACGATAAGAATAGTTAGCTGACCACACGATCTGGCCCACTTCCGTATCAAAGGTCTTGTTGAAACCTAAGCTACCGGTCCATTCAGGCGTATTGGCAAATGACCAAGCATTGGTAACATCGGTGGTATCACCCGTGGCTGGCTCGGTATAGACGACTGAATCAAATTCAGCGTCGATATGACCCAACATAGCAGTGATATTGAAGGTGTCAGAAAGCGCAATCACACTCTCCACTTCAAAACCTTGCACCGTTGCTTGACCAGCATTAAGCACTTGCGAAGATACCCCTGATGGCACCACGCGCTGTACTGTCACTTGCATATCTTGGTAATCTGAATAGAACACGGAGGCATTCAAGCGCATCATGCCATCCATTAACTCAGATTTCATACCTACTTCAAAGGTATCTACGATTTCTGGATCATAAGGCTCAGAAATGGTTGGGTTTAGCGATTGGTCAGCACGCATGTCAACACCACCAGACTTAAAGCCATTACTGTAGCTACCGTACACCATCATATCGTCGTTGAGCTTATAATTAAGCGCTACGTGCGGTGAAAAACGGCTCCAGTCAGCTTTAGTGGTAAAGTCTGAGTTAACGGCAAAAGGTGTGCCAATATTTTGGTCATCTCGGTTAATGTAGTGCACACCTAGGTAGGTGATCCGTGATACATCAGCCTCTTTCTCATCTTTGGTATAACGGCCACCCAAGGTCAGAGTCAACTGGTCGGTAAAGCGATAGTTACCTTGACCAAACAGCGCCACACTATCAGTCTGTACACAACCGCCGTTATCGATGGTAACCCCACCCAACGCGGCTAAGTACATGGGGAGTACGGTACCAAACACACCACAGGCTTCGCCATCGTAGAAATAAACTCCACCCACAAAGTCAAAATTATCATTGTTACTGTAGTTTAACTGAAACTCTTGCGTGGTTTGGTCATCTTCATAAATGGCAGGCACCATGAAAATCGGCTCGCCGGTAGAGTTAAAGTCAATATTAGTATTGGTGTAGCCTTCACGGCGGGCTGTCACTGATTTAAAGCCCCAATTGGCATTGATATCCCAATCAACAACCATCGAGTAACCTTCAGTTTCAACCAAGTTATCCGTAGGCATAGCGGTATTTGAATCATACACGTTATCGTAAGGAGTTTGCCCGGTCACTAAACTCGTCACTAGGCGATGGCCGCCTTTAGAATTTGATTCATCTTTGGTTTTGTCATAAGAAAACTTCACACTCAAATCTTCGGTGGCTAGCCACTTCGCACTCAAGCGCCCCGTCATTAAGTCTTTGTTATAGTTTTCTTCACCAGTATTGCGGAACTCACCAAAACCATCGCGCTGCAACGAAGCTAGTGCGCCACCAACAAAGAAATTATCGCTTAGGGCGGTTTGTCCGGATAGTTTTAAGTCACGTTGATTGAAGCTACCCACAGTACCCTGCACGCTGAGCTCGTTGTAGCCAGTCAACTCTTTAGTGACATATTTCACCGCACCACCGATGGTGTTTTTACCGTACAAAGTGCCTTGGGGACCGCGCAATACTTCAATACGCTCAAGATCGAACACTTCTAACACCGCACCTTGTGGACGCGCAACATAAACATCGTCGATGTAGACGCCAACACCAGGCTCAAATCCCCACAACGGATCTTGCTGACCCACCCCACGAATGTAAGCAGTTAGAGTGGAGTTAGTACCACGGCTTACCTGTATGGTAGCGTTCGGAACTCGTTGTTGGAGCTCGGTAATATCCTCGACACCAACCTCTTCTAAGTCGTTCGCACTAAATGAACTTACTGAAACGGGCACCTCTTGCAGGTTCTCTGTCTTGCGACGTGCGGTTACTTCTATACGTTCTAAACCTTTAAACTCGTCACTAGCAGCGGTATCGGCTTGCTGTGCCATAGCTGGCATCATCATCACCGATGTAATGGCGATTGCTACTAATGAGCGGCGAAACTTGGGTTGACTCATGATGTCGATCTCCCGGTTGTCTATGTTGCTGTATTGATAGATTGTTATTTTATTTACCCGGTGGTAGCTGCTGGCTCCGTTGAGCGAAAGCTGGCTACAACCTGATGCTTGTATGCATTGTTAGGTCATGGCCTGATTAAACTAGCTTAAAGTTTGAGCTTTGTATTCTGTACGTTAGTACTATGTTATTTAGCGAGGCAATATCGCATCATCAGCCACATAAGTGCAAAGTCAATCAGGTCATGGCCTTCCTGATAGCTCACTCGATAACGAGGTAACTGCATGTTAAGCATGATCGGTTTAGTAGGCGGGCTCGCTCTGCTTATTATTCTCACCCTGCGGGGAATGAACTTATTTATCAGCGCACCTTTGTGCGCGGTGGTCGTGGCCTTGTGCAGCAATGTGCCATTGTTTCAAGGCGAGGTAAACTTTGTTAGCGCCTATATGAGTGGTTTCGCTAGTTTTGTCGCTGCTTGGTTCTTTATGTTTTTATTGGGCTCAATGTTCGGTAAGTTCATGGAAGATACCGGCGCCGCCGATAGTGTGGCCAAATGGATCATCACCAAACTCGGGCGCAAGCAAGCTATGCTGGCAGTGGTGCTGGCTTGTGCTATTTTAACTTACGGTGGTGTGAGTGTGTTCGTGGTTGCCTTTTCGGTTTATCCGATGGCTCTATCACTGTTTAAAGATGCCAATCTGCCGCGCCGATTTATTCCCGCCGCATTAGCTTTTGGCTCGGTTACTTTCACCATGACCTCGGCCGGCTCACCAGAAATTCAAAACTGGATCCCGATTCAATACCTTGGCACCTCTCCCTATGCCGCTTGGGAAGTGAGCTTATTAGTAGCCGTGTTGATGGCAAGCTTTGGTTATTGGTGGCTCAATCGCCTGATCAGCAAAGCCGTTGCTAATGGTGAAACCTTTCATAGCCGCGCTGATGACCCACAGCAACAAGAGCGTGAATTACCATCACCGCTGAGCGGTTTAGTGCCCTTAATTGTGGTATTGACGTTAAGCTTTATCTTTCATGATGAGCTTAAACAAAATGCGTTAATCATCGCCCTTACCGGTGGCGTCTTAAGCATTGCTATCATCAATCGTAAATTCTTCCAGAACCTTTCCAATGCTATCAGTGAAGCTTCAACCGGCGCTCTGGTAGCTATCGGTAACACGGCAGCTGTGGTGGGCTTTGGTAGCATTGCAAAAATCACCCCAGCTTTTGAGCAAGCAGTTGCCATCATGACCAACTTACCCGGCAACGAACTGGTGGGTGCCGCGGTAGCTGTCAGTGTTATCGCTGGCTTAACAGGCTCTGCCTCTGGTGGCCAAGTTATTGCGTTACCGGTACTAGGCCCGCACTACATCGACGCTGGCGTTAATCCGGATCAACTCCACCGGATTGTTGCGATTTCTTCTGGCGCACTCGACTCTTTGCCACACAACGGTTACGTGGTCACGACCATTCGCGGTATCTGTAAAGAAACTCATCAAGCTGCCTATTGGTCGGTTGCTGCAGTCACTGTAGTGGTGCCGCTGATGGGGCTAGCGGTGGCTATTGGTTTATTCATTTGGTGGTAGGATAAGCAGGAATAACTATGTTTGAAACAACAACTCACGCAACCCCGCAACACCCAGCTGCCATGCAACGCAGCCAGTTGCTTATTATCGATCTACTCCGGCACGCTTGTCGGCGTCATCCGCAGCAAAAGATTGTATCGCGCCGATTAGAAGGAGATATTCATAGCTACACTTATGTCGACTGTTATCAGCGTAGTTGTCAGTTGGCTCATGCTTTAACCGAATTAGGTGTGCAGCCAGGCGATAACATTGCCAGCCTCGCATGGAATACTTATCGGC
The DNA here is from genome assembly GCF_050750165.1 of Pseudidiomarina sp. WS423. Classification (NCBI taxonomy): domain Bacteria; kingdom Pseudomonadati; phylum Pseudomonadota; class Gammaproteobacteria; order Alteromonadales; family Idiomarinaceae; genus Pseudidiomarina; species Pseudidiomarina sp. WS423. The sequence continues at coordinate 35,261 of NZ_JBOJLN010000005.1, forward strand.
ATGTCGAACTCTATTATGGCGTTAGTGGTATCGGTGCCGTCTTGCATACTGTTAACCCACGCCTGTTTGCTGAACAAATCAGCTGGATTATCAATGATGCTAAAGATACTTGGTTGTTTGTTGATTTGAGCTTTATCGATTTAATCACTGAGATAGCCAGCCAGCTTAGTAGTATCAAAGGGATTATCGTGTTAGCCGATAGCGCCCACCAGCCTGCGCTCACCAAAGTAGCGCAACAGGTCCTCAACTACGAGCAACTGATCCAACCGCAACCCAACCAGTTTGACTGGCCAGCGCTGCATGAAGATAGTGCTGCTTTGTTGTGCTACACCTCAGGCACCACAGGCAATCCCAAAGGCGTGCTTAATTCTCATCGCGCTATGGTGCTGCATGCCCAAGCTACCGTCAGCCATGAACTGCTAGACTTGCGAAGTGACAGCGTACTGATGCCGATGGTAGCCATGTATCATGCTGGGGCTTGGGGTGCGCCCTACGCAGCTCCGCTAGCCGGCTGTAAATTAGTCCTCCCTGGCGCTGGCATGAGCGGCGAAGCCATGTATGAGCTTATTTCTGAGCAACAGGTTACGCTTGGTCTCGGGGTGCCTACTATTTGGTTAACCTTGCATAATTACCTTGCCGAGCAGCAAGCCTCGGTACCATCACTGCAGCGAGTTTGTGTTGGTGGTGCTGCATCACCCTTGGGCTTAGTAAAAACCTTCGCAGAGCGGTATAACATTTACTGGCAACCTATTTGGGGGATGACTGAAACGGGTCCATTAGCTTGTTCGGCACCACCAGAGCCGGAGCTTATGGCATTACCCAAAGAGCAACGTTATGCCATTCAGACCACTGCTGGTAGAGCCTGTTTTGGGGTTGATATGATCATCGTCGATGCCGACGGCAAGCCATTACCTCACGACGGCGAAAGTAGCGGTGAGTTACGGGTGCGTGGCCCCTGGATTGCTGCTAGCTACTACCAACGCGAAGACCCTGAGGTGTTTGTTGATGGCTGGTTAGCTACCGGCGATATCGCAGTAATAGATCCGCATGGCTACATGAAGGTAGTGGATCGCAAAAAAGATGTGATCAAAAGTGGCGGTGAGTGGATCAGTTCATTAGAAATTGAAAACATTTGCAGCCAACATCCCGCCGTCAACGAAAGCTGTGTGATCGGCGTCAAGCATCCGAAATGGGATGAACGGCCGTTATTGCTGGTGGTTCCCAAAGCCAATACTGAGTTGAACAAGCAAGACATTTACCAATTCTTACAAGACCGCATTGCCAAGTGGTGGCTGCCTGATGATATTCTGATTGTTACAGAGCTACCCCATACCGGTACCGGCAAGCTCGTTAAAAATGAGCTACGCAGACAGTATCAATATTACTTAATGGAGCAATCTTCATGATGAATGCAAGTATACGTGTAAGTTCCCCCCTAACTGCGGTAGTTGGTTTGCTACTAACCGTTGCGCTACTCGCTGTTAGCCCAAACGCCGATGCTGCAGAGCCATTACTGGTTGAAAAGAAAAGCTTTACTACTCGCAATTTTGCTACAGTAAGTGGTGAGGTGATTCCTGAAGTAACCGTAGGCTGGGAGGCATACGGCGAACTCAATGCAGCCAAAGACAATGTGATTCTTATTACCCACTTTTTTTCAGGTAACAGTCATGCCGCCGGCAAATACACTCCTGAAGACCCCCTACCAGGTTATTGGGACGCTATCATAGGCCCAGGCAAAGCCATTGATACCAATAAGTATTATGTGGTTAGCTCAGATACTTTAGCCAATGCTTTTCCGGGCTTGCCCCATGTGATTACTACCGGCCCAGCCTCGCTTAACCCTGCTACCGGTAAGCCCTATGGTTTAGATTTTCCGGTGGTCACCATTCGTGATTTTGTTAATGTACAACATGCGTTATTAGAGAGCCTCGGAGTAACCTCGCTGCACGCAGTAATTGGTGCCTCGATGGGCTCTTTGCAGGCGATTGAGTGGGCAGCTGCCTATCCAGATATGGTTGAACGTATGGTTTCGGTGATTGGTACCGGAGCTATGGATGCTTGGACCATAACAGCCCTTGAACATTGGGCGCGTCCGATCAAAGCGGACCCAAACTGGAACCAAGGCGACTATTATGAAGGCGAGAAACCCCTAGTAGGACTCACCAGTACCTTAGCTATGATCACTCAGCAAGCCATGCATCCACTTAGTATGAACATGCGAGCACCGCAACAGCCGGTGTTACCTGAGGCAGGTCTAGCCAGCGTAACCAACAGTTTACCGGCCTTAGATTTTCTATTTAATGCTGCAGCTGGGCAAGCCCCCTTAGCCGATGCTAACCATATTCTCTATCTTGTACGAGCTAACCAATTGTTTGTAGCTGGGCACGAGCAAGATTTAGCAACTGGGCTGGCCAAAATCAAAGCTAAAACCTTATTCTTACCGGCCAAAAATGATTTGCTATTACAGCCGTATATGGCACAGCAGAGCGTTAAATTGTTACAAGCCCAAGGCAAAGATCCTCAGTATGCTGAAATCGAAGGTATTTGGGGACACTTAGATGGTATTTACAGTATTAGCAGTAAAGCAGACCTGCTCGCTGAGTTTATTAATTCTCCAACCGCAACTAGCAACTAAAGAGTAGATGCGCAATAAAAAAGCCAGCGAGCTCATCAGGCAAGCTGGCTTTTTATTGTCACTAACTTCTGGCTTAGTTAAGGCATTAGCCTCCAAACAGGCCCTTTAGCTTATCCTTGACCGAATCTTTGAGCTTGTCTTCCACTTTGGCCTGTAGCATCTCTTGCAGTTGCTGGTCACGTTGCTCGGCATCACCAAGCAGGCCTATTAATTGCTCTAGATCCGCCTGATTCTCACCCAAAAATCCATCACTTTGCTGCTGCAAGCTACCACTAAATTCAGCTAATTGGGCTTTTCCAGCAGCCATGGCGGACGCCTTTAACGCATCGCCTAACTGACGATCTAAATCTGAGCTTAAGTTAAACGACGGCTGCAGCAATTCACCACCAATATCAGCACGAATATCCAACCGTTGTAGACCTTTCAGTGCATCAGCTAAAACTTGAGTCCAACGATTATCAGCTTCAGCAAGCACCTCTAGTTGAGTTAACTTGACTACCCCGCCGCCATCAAATTGATTATTACGCAAGCCAATAGAGCCCTCGCTATCAAGCAACGCTGATGCAATAGAAGCGACAAACTCACTACGCTCGCTCAGCGCCAATTGCTGCAGTTGAATCCCTTGCACTTGCCATTGTTGTTTGGCATCTAATCCATCCACGGTAAAGGCCATTTCACCATTAAGATTAAGTGCTTGCCACAAGGCCGAGTTATCAGCTCGAGCAATAAAGGTGGTAGGCTGTCCCAATTGTTCATGTTGATGCGTGATATTGCTCCAATTCACGTCGAGTAGGGTGTCATTCCAGACAAATTCGGTGATAGCTTTTTTGATTAAAAAGCTTGGTGGCTCTGACTTATCCGTAAACTCAAACCAAATTCCCTCACCTCGTTGTGGTTTAACCAATTCTTCATTTGCTGATTTGGCTAACATCGGCGCCAACTGTTCGTAAGCTAATAAAATATATTGGCTCCACTGACGCATTTGTTCACCAAATAACACTGCGGTAATTTCATTCAACCCTTCGCTATTGAGCTGAATCAGTTGCTCAACCCGCGCTAAATCTTGTTCCGGTGCATCTTTAACGCGCTCAACATCGGCTTTTAACACCTCTACCGATTGCTCAACTACCGCTTTGAACTCTACCAAGCGCTCACGATCGGCCTTAAACTTAGCTTGTAACGCCTTTAATTTATCTCGCAATTGTTGTAATTGCTGGGGCGTCTCAACCTTGGTATCTGTAAGTGCTTTTAGTTCTGCTTGGTAAGACTTTAAGTCTTCTTCGCTGGGAATATTAGCTTGCGCCTGTTTGACTCGCTCCTTTTGCTCAGCGAAGTTTGTCTTGGCTGCAGCAATCGCAGCCGGTGTCTGTAAATCGACCCGCGCCACTATCTCGTCAACGTCTGGCAATTTCACATTAAGCGAGTCTAAGCCTTGTTTCGCCCACGTAGACAGCTCATCTTTACTTGGTGCTTGGTAAACTTCACCGGCACTAGCTCGTTGTTGATGAACCCGAATACCACTGCTCACCACTTCTTCAAAATGAAACCGCCCCAACAGCAATTGCTCGACATTCAAATTGCCACTGATTTGGCCAATTTGCAGACGGTTGAACTCTGGCTGACCAGGATCCGTCACTTCAATCCCAGTTATTGTTAGACCGAGCGGTGACCAGCTATGTTCGACCTTAGCAATATTCACTTCTGCGCCATTGAGAGTGCCCACCGTGCGTTCCAATGTCCAACGTAAAATGGTGTCTAGCAGCAGCCACGAAAAGGCCACCAGCAGCGCACAAATGACCACGAAAGCAGCTAAGCCAGGCCAACGAATAGCACTTTTACGAACGGGTTTGGCAGTTGTTTTAGTCGTCATCAGCTTACCCTCGCAAGTTTGCGTAAATGGTCCAGAACTTGTTTGCTTTAAGCAGTTGCACAATGCGTAACTTATTAAACCAAGTCTGAATACGATGCCGGTACTGGGTCACAATTACAGCGCTAACCACGGCTAAAATTGGCGCAAAAGCTAAACTGAGTAACAAGCTACCCAAGGTAATGGTGTGCTGGAATTGTACGACCCGCCAAAAGGCCGATTGATACATGGCTTGCCAAAGTGGCTGCCAGCTTTCGTGAGCTAGTAAATAATAACCAAATTGGTGAAACAGGGGATCAAGCAAAAAGGCAATGCCTGAACACAGGATAAAACTTAAAATAAAACCGGTGAGGTTTACTCGAAAGATTAAAGCGATCAGTAAAATCACTAAATTATGCACCCGCCACAATGGTGTGAACCCCATCATCATCCCTAACACAAAAGCGAAGGCGAGCGCCCATACTCCCGATTCAGAGTTGAGCGCCTTTAAAAATTTCGCTAACAACGTCAACATAATCTAAGCTCCAAGCTATATTGGTAATCTCAAGAATAGCTTAACTAAAATCTAAGAGCTAAGGAAACAAACAATATTTACCAAAAATACCCATTTTTACCTCTTGTATTTTTGCTAAATTAAGCCTAAATATGCGCAGCAAATTCGCACTGGAGCTATCATGCAAAACTCGGCTTTAATCATCCTTGATGATATTACTGATTGGCAACCCTACTACCCTAGCCAATCAACTGTTACCGCTAGTGAATACTTACTTCAACAGTCAAGTAAAACGCGCACGCAAATTCTAAATTTATGTGGTGACCTGAGCTATTTATCAACCGGTTACTACGTTAGTCTATTGGCTGAAGCACGCGGTCAGCGAGTCTTACCTTCAGTGATGACCATTAACGACCTAGCGAACTTTTCTCATTACCAATTGCTGTTGGCCAATACTGATAAACAACTCAATAAGTTCTTAGCTAAAGCTGACAGCAGCAGTTCCTTTAAAGTATTGATTTGCTTTGGACAAAGCGAGCATAGCTTGCTTAATAATTTTGCGCGGCAAATATTTGACCGTTACCCATGTCCGATTATTTGGGTCGAGTTTAGCTATCAGGGCCGTTGGTTTATTAATCAGTTACATGCCGGTAGCTTGGCTGATTTAAGTGATCAGCAACAGACATTTTTTGGTAATTCACTTGATAGCTTTAGCAAGCGCGTCTGGCGCAAAGCCCGCACACGTAAAGAATATCGCTACGATTTAGCTATTTTGCACGATCCTGATGAGCCTATTCCTACCAGCGATAAAAAGGCGCTGCAAAAGTTTATTCGGGCGGCAAAAGATGCCGATATTGAAGCTGAGTTGATTACTGCTAATGACTTTAATCGGCTATTAGAGTTTGATGCTTTGTTTATTCGAGAAACGACTCGGATCAACCATTACACCTATCACTTTGCCAAGAAAGCAGAGGCTAATGGCATGGTGGTTATTGATGCACCCCACTCCATCTTGCAGTGCGCCAATAAAGTGTTCTTAAAAGAATTGCTCGATAAGCACGAGATACCTACGCCTCGCACTGAACTATTATTGAGCCAACAAGCGATTGACTACGAGAAGATCGGTGAGCGCTTGGGCTATCCGGTGGTGTTAAAAATTCCAGATGGGTCATTTTCTATTGGTGTCGAGAAAGCAGAAAATGCTGAAGAATTTAGGCGTGTAGCGCTAGAGCTGTTTAAAAAATCGACCATCTTGCTGGTTCAAGAGTTTGTCAAAACCGATTTTGACTGGCGCATTGGCGTCCTCAACAATCGCCCGATTTATGCTTGCAAATACTTTATGGCACGTAATCATTGGCAAATTTACAACCATGCCAGTAGCACCAGTCGTGCTAAATCGGGTGGTTTTGAGACCGTAGGCGTGCATCAAGTACCTCGGGATGTGGTCAAAACAGCCCTGCAAGCAACACGCTTAATTGGGGATGGGTTGTATGGAGTGGATATGAAACTCAGCAACAAAGGGCCGGTAGTAATAGAAATTAACGATAACCCGTCCATCGACTCGGGAGTTGAGGATCTTCTGCTTGGTGATGAGTTATATCATCTTATTATGCGCGATTTTGCCCGGCGTTTAGATGAAAAATAAATCAACCGCGGCGGCGGCGACCACACGCAACAGCAGCGCTTGGCACATTCGCCAAGCACTGTTGGCTGATGTACCTGCTCTAGTCGCCCTAGAACATCAAGTGTTTGACTATAGCAGAATTGGTCGAGCTAGTTTTCGACGTTTGGTTCAGCGCCCTAGCGCTCGAGTCTATGTTGCTTACAATGATGGCCAGCAACTGTTGGGATATTATTTGTTGTTAACTCGCAAGAACAGCCGCAAGTGGCGCATTTATTCTATTGCCACTGCGGCAGCTGCACGTGGTACGGGTCTTGGCAAAGCCTTGCTCCGTCACGCCATGCACTTAGCGCAGCAAGCCGGCGCTAGTGCGCTGAGTCTTGAGGTACGTACCGATAATCATGCAGCTATCGGGCTCTATCAAGCGCACCACTTTGCGGTCGTTGATGTGCTGCCGGGATACTATGATGATGGTGACAGCACTGAGGCCAGCAACGACGGCTACCGAATGCAAGTGACTTTTGCCGAATTAGCGGATTAACCCTGAGGGTGGTCAATATTCTGTGTCAGCCAAGTTTTCATAGGTCTATAAATCAGGAAAGTCAGTAAAAATCCCGTCTACACCCAGTTCAGTCAACGCTTTTTTTAGCTCTTCATAGGAAGCAAACCCTGATGGCAGTTGATCTGCTCGCAAGGTATACACGTGCACTTTTAAACCTGCTTGATGAGCGTGTGGCACCACTTCTCGCCAACGCCAGCGTTGGGCAGCTGCTAACCATGACGACTGAGCTGTTGAGGATTGTGCAGTGGCGGCCGGTGCTAACGCATCCGTGCTTTGCACCGCTGGCCCTTGATACAAATGGTCAAGCCATATGCCAACACCATCGGCGTACGAACTCAATGTTTCTAGGCCAGCAGCCGTTAGCATAAGATTGTAATCGACCGAGCTTTGGTTCCAACGATTGTCAGCAATCAATTGAATCAGCGGAATCTCAGTCAAAAATTCGCGCTTCAAGCGGCGCAAAACTTCAGGGTCAAAACTTTGTAAATAAATGGGAGTTGCGGGTACAGGATCAGTATAACCGTACTTACCTAGCACTTGCATCACTGCCGCGGGTAGGTCGTAGTTCTGTTGCTGATGCCAAGGCGCATTCTTTAGTTCAACATAGATGCCGGTATTGCGCTTAAAACTATGGTTTAAGCCTTGCACCAATTCAATACTTTCAGCTAATGACATCACCCTAAAGCGCCCTTTATTGTGAGGAAAGCGCGCAGGATATTGTTGCTTAGCGGAGCCTTTTGCGCCGGCTTTAGTATGCTCACTACGTTCATGAAAATTAAGCTGCTGCAGTTCTGCGAAGGTAAAATCTAATGCATAGTAGTGACCATTAGGGCGCTTTTTATCTGGAAAAACCTCAGCAACATTGCTCACCGCGTCTAATTGCAAGTCATGTAATACCACGGGCACATGATCACGGGTTAAAACCACATCTTGTTCAATATAGTCCGCACCCTGGGCAAATGCGATGGCAACCGCAGCCAAACTATGCTCCGGTGCGTAACCAGATGCACCGCGATGAGCGATGATGGTTAAAGGCGCACCTTTCTTAACTGACTCGGCCGCTGCTTGCGGTTGATTCTCAGCTTCATAAATCGCGGCATAACTAGGCAGAATAAAAAGACTCAGAAGGCCCATCCAAGTGACTGCCAAAGCTGGCAATGCTTTCACGCTTGTCGATACCATACCTTATCTCCCTGGTCGCGATAGCGAGCTAACAACTCATGGATAGGTTCAGGCTGCAGCGCGAGTCCACGCTGCTGCAAATAATCATCGTTGTACAACTTACTCGCTGAACGCTCACCCAAATCACAAGCAAAAGTTACGATGGTTTTACCTGGACCATGCAACGCCGCAGCTTGCAAAGCGCCGGCAACGTTCAAACAAGAGCTACTACCCAGTACTAAGCCTTCCGTATCCCGAATATAGCGCGATAAGCTCACGAGGTCTTGGTCAGGTAAGTTTACGGCAGCGTCTATTCGTGCTTGCTTGAAGTTTTCGACCAAACGCATGATACCAATGCCCTCGGTAAATGAACTTCCTTGGCTGATGTACTCACCTTGTTTTAAATAGCTGTAGATACCTGAGCCATCCGGGTCCGCTAACCATACTTGCAGATCTGGATTTTGCTCTTTTAAGTACATGGAGTTACCTGCAATGGTGCCACCGGTACCGGCTACCGAAACAAAAATATCCACTTGCCCGTGAGTTTGCTGCCAAATTTCGGGCCCGGTCATCAGGTAATGCGCTCTGGCGTTGCTCGTATTTTCGAACTGATTAGCCCACCAATAATCCTCACGGCTTTCAGCTAAGCGACGCGCCGTATGATAAAAGTGATTGTCATTTTTGAAAGGCACTGGGTCCACGGTTTTTAACTGGGCGCCGTGTAGAGTAATCATGCGTTCTTTTTCTTTCGACTGGTCGTTTGGCATCACTGCCAACATTTTCAAACCAAACGAACTAGCAACCAATGCTAAGCCGATTCCGGTATTACCTGCGGTACCTTCAACAATGGTCATACCCGGCTGTAATTCGCCGCTGGCTAGGGCATCTTTAATAATCTGCAATGCCGCTCTATCCTTTATCGAGCCACCCGGATTTTGTGATTCTAATTTCACTAAAATCTCACAGCCGGTTAACTCGGATAGACCATTCAAACGCAGCATATCGGTTTGTCCAATCAAATCAGCATTACGTTTTGCTACTTTCATGATGGCTCCTTACTTCTTTTCACTTTTAGTTTAGTGGCTGCATTTGATAGGCGTCACCCTCACACAACCAACGCAAGCGACACTGTGCTGATTCGGCTTTGATGCATTGCTTTAATACTAGTGCATTGGCTCCAAACTCTGCAGCCGCTTGCTTTAACTGCAACAAAGCTTGCTGCTGGCTCGGTTCTTGGTTCCAAAAATGCGCTTGGCAAGATTCGCCAGCAACAGCGCCTAAACTCGTAAAACTAACATCAGTGCGAGATAACTCGTAAGGTCGAATAAACTCAACCGTATCCTGCAGCTGTTGCTGCTGTGCTGTGGTATCAGGGACGGGTGCGGCGCAACCACTGATGGCAACGACTAGTGCCAGCATCAAGCTTAACCCTATGGCATGAATGATATTCATCACTACTCCTATACGAGTAAGTTAGTTTGCAACCAAATCTGTTGACTTATCATAACGTGAGCTACGCAGCGCATACAGTCATTGCGGCTAAATTAATCTAGTTTATTTGATTATATCTTAGTGCAATCACTACTAACAAAGACCTGTTGGCAAGCGGATCGCTGCACTGTCATGGTGCGAATTCGCCTATTCTCCGGGTAGTCGTGCTCGATTTGTGAGCAACGCGTTATCTTCCTTTATCTTCATCTGCACCTCACTATTTCTCGCCACGCCCCACCGCAACAGCACGCGCTGATTTTTTCTAAAACTTGGCACATGGCTTGCAACAGGATGTATGAACTCAGTAAACCTTTATTCACCTAAACAGGAGCTACACCATGCAACTTGTTATTGCAATCATCAAGCCCGCTAAGCTAAGCGACGTGCGTGAAGCATTAGCTGAGCTTGGTTGTCAGGGCATGACCATTACCGAAGTGCGAGGCTTTGGTCGGCAAAAAGGGCATACCGAATTATATCGGGGCGCTGAATACCGCATCGATTTTTTACCCAAATTACGGATTGATCTTGCCGTGACCGACGAACAACTAGAAAACGTGGTGGAAACCATCCGTGATGCAGCTTTTACCGGTAATACTGGCGACGGCAAAATTTTTGTCTGCCCACTGACCCATGTGATTCGTATTCGCACTGGCGAAACTGACCGCAGTGCTATTTAGGAGAAACCGACAATGACAGTCACCGATTTAAGTTACGCTCTTAATACTTTTTATCTACTGGTAAGTGCTGCCCTAGTCATGTGGATGGCAGCTGGATTTGCCATGCTAGAAGCAGGTCTCGTACGCAGCAAAAACACCACCGAGATTCTAGTTAAAAACATCTTACTTTATGCGATTGCCTGCCTCTGCTATTTACTTATCGGTTATACGCTAATGTACGGCAGCCCAGATGTCACCGACTTTGCGCCACAGGCGAACTTTTTCTTTCAAGTCGTTTTTGTGGCAACCGCTATGTCGATTGTATCTGGTGCAGTTGCCGAGAGAATGAAATTAACTAGTTTTTTACTCTTTGCAGTCGTCATGACTAGCTTCATTTATCCTATTCAAGGGGCTTGGAGTTGGGGTGGCGGGTTTCTAGCTAACGCTGGCTTTATTGATTTTGCTGGCTCGGGTATTGTTCACCTTGCCGGCGCCGCAGCTGCGCTAGCTGGGGTGTTACTACTCGGCCCACGCAAAGGTAAATACGGACACAGCGGCAATATTTATGCCATTCCTGGCGCCAATATGCCTCTTGCAGCCCTTGGAACCTTGATTTTGTGGTTAGGCTGGTTTGGTTTTAACGGTGGTTCTCAACTAAGCATTGTCGGCCAAAACAACAGCTCTGCGGTAGCTCAAATTTTTGTGAATACTAATACCGCGGCAGCAGCGGGAGCTCTTGCCGCATTTCTGCTGGTGCGTATCATCTGGCGTAAATCAGACCTGACTATGATCTTAAACGGTGCTCTCGCTGGGTTAGTAGCTATCACTGCTGAGCCAAGTGCTAGTTCAGCGATAACCGCTAGCCTCATCGGCTTGGGTGCTGGGGTGTTGGTTGTGGTTGCCATCATTGGGCTTGACCGAGCTCATATTGATGACCCCGTTGGTGCCATTTCTGTTCATGGGGTTTGCGGCATCTACGGCCTACTGATGGTCAGCATGACCCATCCTGAAGCCACTTTACTAACTCAGCTGTACGGTATTGCGGTGATTTTTGCTTGGGTGTTTAGCCTAAGCCTACTTATTTGGTGGCTATTGCGGGTCACCATGGGCATTAGAATAAGTGCCGAACACGAATACAGCGGCGCCGATATTGCTGATTGCGGAGTTGAGGCCTACCCTGAATTTGTTTACGGCAAAACCAAGTAACGATAACGCCCTGTAGGAGCTCTCCTACAGGGTATTGTTATTATAGTCTTGCATAAAAATCTGCCAAGTTGCCATAAACAAAGCAGCAATGAGTGGCCCAATCACAAACCCATTAATACCAAACAGAGTAATTCCGCCTAGGGTAGAAAACAACACAATGTAGTCGGGTAACTTGGTATCTCGGCCCACCAAAATGGGGCGTAACACATTGTCCGCTAAGCCAATAATAATGGCGCCATAGGCAAGCAAGATGGTGGCGCTTATCCAAGCTCCGGTGGCATATAAATAAAGGCTAACCGGCAGCCAAATAAGTGCTGCTCCTACCGCAGGAATCAGCGATAAAAACGCCATAATAACGCCCCACAACAAGGGGCCAGGAATATCCAAAATCCAAAAGATGATGCCGCCAAGTGCTCCCTGTACGATGGCCACCACGAGATTACCTTTTACCGTTGCTCGCGTTACTTCAACAAACTTTTGAAATAACTGATGCTCACGTTCATCCCCTAGCGGCAAGGCTTTAATTAACAAACGCCGTAACTTACGGCCATCTCGTAATAAGAAAAATGCCAAGTACATCATTAAGGCAGTACTGATTAAAAAGCTAAAGGTGTTTTGCCCAATCACCAACGATTCTTTGGCAAGATACTTGCTTACCGCTTGGATAGCACTGACCACTTGTTCCCGAATATCATTAGGATTAATACCCAGCTCTTCTAGCGCTTGGTCTACAAACGGATAAGCATCCCGCAGTTGCTGCAAGATAGCACGCGGGTCAATTTCACCGGAATCTAGTTGCTGGTAAAACTTGAGGCCTTCTTGTACAAACGCAGTAGCTAAAAAAACCAACGGTAACACCACTATGGTCATGCAAATCAATAGGGTGATAAATGCATGGGTATTAGGATAATGACCAAATTTAGCGCGTAAGCGCAACTGCAACGGAGAAAAGATAACAGCAACGGCACAAGCCCAAAAAATAGCGGACCAAAAGGGTTCGAGAATAATACCAAAGGCGAAGGTCACTGCTATGAGTAAAATAATAAAGGATCTAAATTCTAATTTTTCTCGCATGGTTGCGCCTTGTTGGGTAAAAGAATACAGTTAATATTGGCAATATTCCTTGAGATGAGCAAGCTATGAAAACAATAACAGACCATTTAGCCGGCTATGCTGCGTACCATCGCGATCGCAGAAACATATACACTCACTTGGTAGGGATTCCGATGATTGTTATCGCTATCGAGATCTTACTGTCGCGACCCAGCGGTATCATCATGGGGGTACCACTCTCCCCTGCTATTCTTGTCAGTGCCCTAGCTGCACTCTTCTATCTTAAATTAGATGTGTTTTTAGGAGTACTGATGACGTTGCTGCTAGGCTTAGCCGTATGGTTAGGCAGCCATGTTGCCTTGTTACCTACCAGTGCTTGGCTCAGCTGGGGCATCGGCTCATTTGTGATCGGCTGGGTATTTCAGTTCATTGGCCATTATTACGAAGGACGCAAACCAGCATTCGTAGACGATATTATGGGCTTAGCTATCGGGCCTTTATTCGTCGTTGCTGAAGTGGTTTTCATGCTCGGTTTAAAAAAACCACTGCATCAGGCCATTGAGGCAAGATTCAGCTCGTGACTGCAAAGGGGAATGTCAGCATCAGCTCGACGATCCCCCGGCTGCTGCTGAATGGTTCTGCAAAAAGACTTCAAGTTCGTTGATGGTCATTGGGCGTGCATAAAAATAACCTTGAGCCCGGTTGCAACCAATCTCACGAAAGTAATTAGCCATAGCCGCCGTCTCAACGCCTTCTATGACCACTTGTTTGCCAATTTCCTGGCAAATGGTAACCAGCATGGTCACAATTCGCGCCTGTTTAGCATCTACCAGAACATCTTGCGTGAACGACCGATCAAACTTAATACAATCAGCCGGTAGCTGGTACAGATAAGATAGACTTGAATAACCGGTACCAAAATCATCAATAGCAATACTACATCCCAGCTCGGTTAACGATGCTAAGCTGGTTTGCGAACCTGCCGAGTGCTCAATAAAGTCACTTTCTGTGAGCTCAAGCACTAGCTTGTTTGCGTTAACTCCATAGCGCTGCAACTGAACCTCCAAGAAATCAGCAAATGGATAACGCTTTAATTGCTGCGATGATACGTTTATCGCCACAGTCAGTGATTGTAAGCAGCTATGGCTCCCTATATCGGCTAATACCTGCTGTACCACTAATTCACCTAGTTGGATGATTTGACCGGTTCGTTCTGCAATAGGAATAAATACAGCGGGTGAAATATGGCTACCGGTGTCGGTTTGCCAACGAACTAGACTTTCAACACTAACGATGGCTCCTGTTTGGAGATCAATAATCGGTTGATAAACTACTTTCAGCTGGCGTCTATCCAGGGCTTTCTGAAGTTCATTTCGAATGGATACTATGGTGCGATAATTATCTGCCATTTCTTCCACAAAAAAGCGATAGGTGTTGCCACCTGCTTGCTTGGCTGCCGACATAGCTACATCGGCTAATTGAATCAGCTGTTGTTGCGACTGAGCGGCAATGGCCGTATGAGCAATCCCAATACTCGCGGTAAGATGTAATTCAAATCCTTCCACATCAATTTGTTGACGCACTGCAGCTAGTAAATTTTCTGCTAGGTGTTGAGTTTGTTGCTCGTCTAACTGGTCCGAAAATACAATAAATTCATCACTACTGAAACGAGCAATAGAACAGTTAATTGGGCACTGCCGGCTGATCCGAGCGCCGATAATCTTTAATACTTGATCACCTAACGAGTGGCCTAAACTGTCATTAACTGGTTTAAAACCATCAAGATCAATAAATAAAATCATGCTTTGATTGTTGGCTTGCGCAAAACTCGAGTTCATAGTTTCGCGCAGGGCATCACGACGTAATAGCCCCGTAATTTCGTCGTAGCGCGCTAACTGGTAAAACCGACTTTTTTCATGACGTAATTGTTTGGACCTATCTGCCGCTAAAATAAAAGTGAAACAGAATGCCAAGCTAGCCCACAAAATTAGTTGGTTTAGTTGGGCAAAGCCACGCACGCTTGCTTGGCTTGTTAAAAAAGCAACAAAATTCAGTTTGGCGTTGTAGGTGACGGGGGCTAACCTACTCAGATAATAAGGAAACTGTTGCTGTAATTCATTTAAAGTGAAAGTTTTGAAGCTAGCCGCATCAAGAGGAACCAACACCTCTTGAGTTAATTGGACATATGTATCTAACCCAGGAAAACCGCGTAAATAATCTAAATTTGTGATCCGTTGAACGTTTATCAACGCCACCACCACCAGCGGTTCGGCAGCTACTGCTGGCAACGGAACCTTGATTAATAACAACGGCTGGGGAGTTTGCAGAGAACCGCCATGAAGGGTTCGTTGCACACTATTATCAGCATCCTGCAACCAACCTACAAACATATCGGTTTTAAACATATCCAGTTCGAGCGCACTATCACTCAAACCATGAACTTGCACTAGTTCACCATTTTGACGAAGTAATAACACCCCATCAATTAGAGGATAATCACTGCTAAGAGCTTCACCATCACGGCTGATAATAGCTGGCAATTCAGTGGCACTGGCTTGTAGCCAACGCTCTTGGGCGCGGCGGAACATCTGTGTGGTTGACTCTAATCTATCCACAATGGCTTGCGATACAGTCGCAATTTTCAGCTCGGCTTGGGTCGTTTCATGTTGCACATTAAAGAGCGTTAACACAAACCAAATGGCATAGCCGGCCTGCATCACCAAGGCTGCTATCAATGCAGTTTTGGATAAACGCTGCTGCTTATTTGATAGTTTGTATCGTGAATGAATCCATAGCGCTACTCCGCCTAATAGCACCACCACGCTTAGAATCGAGATAGTAATTGGATTAGCTGGTTTAAGCGCCAGGATAGGAAACCACAATTGCAGTTGCATGTAGCAACCACCAAGCATCGCCGCCACGGCTGTAAGGCGCCAAATCATACGACCGCTAGCACTTGTTGCTTGCACCACAAAGGACACTGCTGCCCCCATGATTAAACTGATGATCAGCCCCATTGGGGCACTAGCTAATAATTGATTATCTCCCGCAATCACCAAGTAGAAACTGATAGCGCCAGTAGCTAACAATAAGATACCACTCAAACGCGCCCACCAACGCCATTGCAGCAGCGTAAAGAAAAACCCAAAGGAGACTAATAAACAAGCTGTTGCTAACGGTAAAGGGATAAGATGGAGGAGCAGATCCGATTGATAAACCAGCGCTTCGACCAAGCCCAACAAGCCGACGATCCAGAACAAACTGGTAATAGTGATATACACGGCTGCGGCCGCGGTACGGCTGAAATAATCAATCTTCATAAATGACCTATTACATTAGCTCCAAGCCAGTACTTGCGTGACCAATTTACCAATGCCCACGTCAGCTTCAGCGACCGATTGCGCCAGCATATAAGCAGGCGTCGTTACTACCTTGTGTTCCGCATCCACCACTATGTCATCTACTGTGCATTCAATATGTTCAGCTCCCATTTGCTGCAAGGCAGCCGCAGTATCAGCATCGTTACCTATCGTTAACTTAATTCCAGCCGGATAAACTAGAGGAAGCAGCGCAGGGGCAATACACATGTATCCAGCCGGCTTGCCTTGCTCCGCAAACTCAGTACACACGCGTTTTACCTCAGTATCAAGGGTTGCAGCAGCGCCTTGCAGCGCAAAATCACACAAGTTTTTCGCCACCCCGAAGCCTCCTGGAATAATCAATGCATCAAATTCCTCTGCCTGCAATTCTGTCAGTGCCTGCACCTCGCCTCGGGCAATCCTTGCTGATTCTTGTAGTACGTTCCGTGAGCTAGCTTCGGTAGCTCCTGTCAGATGGTTTAATACATGATGCTGGGGTTTATCAGGGGCAAAGCATTGGTAGCTGGCGCTAGCTTTCGTTAAATGCAGCAAAGTTAACACCACTTCATTAATTTCACTGCCATCAAAAACACCGCTACCAGCTAGTATCACTGCAACTTTTTTCATCGGCTCCTACTCCTTTATGCTGTTATCACCGTATAAGATAGCTGATAGATTGATTGTTATTAAAGCTGAGATCAAGGGTGAATCATGTTGTTACGTATTACGCTACTAGTTTTGACTGTGCTATTAGCTGGCTGTTCTGGGTCGGATTGGCGCACCGCATCACGTGAGCCAGCCGGATTGGCTGTCGACCCAACTCAACATCCAGAGGCTGTGATCGAAGTTTACGCGGCTGATGCTTTTGGTTGGCGCGGCTGGTTTGCCGTGCATACCTGGATTGCCGTGAAGCCAGAAAATGCCCGTGAGTATACCGTACATGAAGTGGTGGGCTGGCGCGTGGATAGGGGGCAACCGGCACTCTACAGCTATCAAACCCCTACCCCAGATCGTTATTGGTACGGTGCTAAGCCAGAAAAATTATTAGAACTAAGAGGTGCTAATGCAGCTCAGTTGATACCGCAAATCGCCGCAGCGGCACAGCGTTATCCATGGGCCAATGAATATACCGCAGTGCCTGGACCTAATAGTAATACCTTTCCGGCTTGGATTGCGAAACAAGTACCCGAGCTTGGCTTGCAGTTACCCTTCAGTGCCATTGGTAGCGGCTATGCCGACAAGGATCCGAACAACGCTGATTAGTTCAGCTTAATTCTAGCTTGAACATAGCAAAACTTGCTAAATAAGGGATAATAGCCACCTAAATACATTCTTTTGTTGGTTAGGTGGCTACCCATGGAAATTAAAGTTAACTTTCTCGATAACTTACGGCTTGAGGCGAAGTTTGATGACTTCACCGTAGTGACCGATCAACCGATACGGTACAAAGGTGATGGTTCAGCTCCTAGCCCCTTTGATTATTTTCTTGCCTCTTCAGCCATGTGCGCTGCCTATTTTGTGAAAGTTTATTGCCTATCCCGCAATATTCCGACCGATAACATTCGTTTATCACAGAACAATATTGTTGACCCTGAGAATCGCTACAACCAAATTTTTAAAATCCAAGTTGAGCTACCAGAAGATATCTCAGACAAAGATCGCCAAGGTATTTTACGCTCTATCGATCGTTGCACCGTCAAAAAAGTAGTGCAAACTGGGCCTGAGTTTCAAATTGAGGTGGTGGAGAATCTGGATGAAGATGCTCAAGCCTTATTAATGGGTGCCCCAGAGGGTGGCAGCCTGACTTATATTGAAGGTAAAGATCTACCTTTAGAGCAAACCATTGCGAATATGACCCAGATCCTTGCTAATTTGGGTATGAAAATAGAAATCGCTTCGTGGCGCAATATAGTACCGCATGTTTGGTCGTTACATATTCGCGATGCAGCCTCTCCTATGTGCTTTACCAATGGTAAAGGCGCCACCAAAGAAAGTGCCCTAGCCTCAGCCTTAGGTGAATTTATTGAGCGTCTGAACTGCAACTTCTTTTACAACGACCAATATTTTGGTGAAACCATTGCTAACGCAGATTTTGTGCACTATCCCAATGAACGATGGTTTCAGCCTGGACCAAACGATGAGTTGCCAGAAGGGCTACTTGATGAGTATTGCTTAACGATTTATAACCCAGATGATGAACTCCTTGGTTCTCATCTAATTGACACAAACTCAGGACGCCGTGACCGTGGTATCTGTGCTTTGCCCTATGTGCGCCAGAGTGATGGTGAGACTGTTTATTTTCCTTCAAACTTAATTGAAAATCTCTACCTAAGTAATGGTATGAGCGCCGGCAATACGTTACCAGAAGCTCAAGTACAATGCTTATCTGAGATTTTTGAACGGGCGGTCAAAAAGTACATTATAGAAGAGGAAATTGCGCTACCTGATGTGCCCGCTGAAGTGCTGGCTAAATATCCAGCGATTGTTGAAGGTATTCAAGCATTAGAAGCACAAGGCTTTCCTGTGTTGGTGAAAGATGCATCGCTGGGCGGACAATTCCCGGTCATGTGTGTCACCTTAATGAACCCCCGCACTGGTGGTGTGTTTGCCTCCTTTGGCGCCCATCCTAGTTTGCATGTGGCATTAGAACGCAGCCTTACCGAGTTGTTGCAAGGGCGTAGTTTTGAGGGCCTGAATGACTTTATGCCTCCTACCTTCAATTCGATGGCGGTAACTGAACCCAATAACTATGTCGAGCATTTTATCGATTCTTCTGGGGTCATTTCATGGCGCTTCTTCAGTGCCCGCAGTGACTACGAGTTTGTTGAATGGGATTTTTCTGGCAGCAATAGCGAAGAGGTTACAGCGTTATTTGGTATTTTAGCTGAATTAGGACTAGAGGCGTACATGGCGGTGCATACCGATCTTGGTGCTCCAGTCTGTCGCATCTTAGTGCCCGGTTATTCTGAAGTTTACCCCATTGAAGATTTAATTTGGGACAACACCAATAAAGCGCTAGATTATCGTCATGATATTCTAAATCTACATCGTTTAAGTGATGCTGAATTAACCGATTTAGTGGATCGTTTAGAGGCCAGCCAGCTAGATAACTACATGGATATCATTACCCTGATTGGGGTTGAGTTTGATGAAAACACGGTCTGGGGTCAATTAACCATTTTAGAGCTAAAAATCTTGATCTACTTAGCATTAGGCCGTTCAGAAGAAGCTTATGATTTGGTTGAAGCCTTTTTGCAATACAATGACAACACCGTGGCCCGCGGTCTCTTTTATCGCGCTGTAAGTGCCGTGTTAGATATCACTTTAGATGATGAGTTAGAGCTGGCCGATTATTTACCAAATCTACAACGCATGTTTGGTGAAGAAACCATGGCTGCGGTTGTCGGTAGTGTCGATGGCACCGTGCGTTTCTACGGCCTCACCCCAACTAATTCTCAATTAGAAGGGTTAGACCGTCATTTACGCCTCCTAGAAAGTTATCAAAAACTGCATAACGCACGCGCAGCTGCTGCTGCTAAACTGAGTTGAGGCCAGCAAGGGAATTAACCAAAGGAATACCCCATGTTCGCGATTAAAGAGGCCTACCAAGCCGGATTATTGCAAGCTAGACATTGGCCACAGAATATTCTGGCTGGGGTTATTGTTGGTATTGTGGCGTTGCCGCTAGCGATGGCCTTTGCTATCGCTAGTGGAGTTAAACCCGAGCAAGGTATCTACACCGCGATCATTGCCGGCATCATCGTCTCCCTAGCCGGTGGTTCTCGGGTACAAATAGCAGGCCCTACCGGGGCCTTTATTGTTATTTTGGCTGGAATCGTCGCTGAACATGGCATCGTTGGCTTACAAGTGGCCACGATGATGGCTGGTGTGATCTTGCTCATCTTAGGAGCAGCTAAACTCGGTAGCATCATTCGTTATATTCCGAACCCAGTGATTATTGGTTTCACCAGCGGTATTGCAGTGATTATCTTTGTAGGACAGTGGCAAGAGTTTTTTGGGGTGACCGCTGTATCTGCTGAACATTTCCATCAACAGTTCTGGGGCTTGCTACAGCAATTACCTCAGCTTGACCTAGCCACCACTGGTATCGCGATAGCCGCACTTCTAGCAGTACTGGTGACTCCCAAAATGCCATATTTAAGAAAAATTCCCGGACCTTTAATCGCTCTGGTGCTGGCTACCCTGCTACAGCTGATATTCAATTTTGCCAGCGTACGAACTATTGGCTCCGCCTTTGGTGGCATTCCGCAGGGGTTACCAGAATTTAGCTTGCCTCAGTTAAGTTTCAGCCAGATAGTGACACTTATTGGGCCAGCATTTGCCATCGCCATGTTGGGTGCGATTGAATCTCTATTATCAGCGGTTGTAGCTGATGGCATGGCAGGAACCAAGCACCACTCTAACCAAGAATTGATGGGCCAAGGTGCTGCTAACATCATTGCTCCCTTGTTTGGCGGTATTGCTGCAACGGGTGCCATTGCCCGTACGGCAACTAATATTCGTAACGGCGGTAATAGTCCGATTGCAGGTGTTGTACATGGCCTAGTGTTGGTGATCATTTTGCTGGCGTTAGCGCCACTGGCAGATGCTATCCCTTTAGCAGCGCTCAGTGCCATCTTGTTTGTAGTGGCATGGAACATGAGCGATGCTCCTCACTTTCTTAAAATGCTGCGCCGTGCTCCGCGCGCTGATATCGCCATTTTATTAATCACGTTCTCACTCACCGTGTTTGCAGATCTGGTGGTAGCTGTGAACATTGGAGTCATCATTGCCATGTTACATTTTGTGCGGCGCATGGCTAGCAGTGTGGAAGTGAAAGCTGAGACTCAACCAGAATTGGCACCCGCTTTGGCGCAGCATCAATTAACCGAATTACCCCCAGGAATTTCAGTTTATACCCTTGAAGGACCGTTCTTTTTTGCTGCAGCAGAAACCTTTGAGCGCACCCTTGGCGCGATTCATGCACGCCCACATATATTGATCCTTCGGTTTAAGTGGGTGCCCTTTATGGATATTACGGCACTACAAACCTTAGAAGAAGTCATTCAGCGCTTTCAACGTCAACATACCCAAGTACTCATTTCGGGCGCTAATGAACGGGTGCTTAAAAAACTTGAACGAGCTGGGATTGTTACTTTAGTAGGAGCTACTTCGGTGTTTAGCAATTTTGAACCGGCTTTAGCTAAAGCGCTGGCAGAATTACCCACCAGCGCCGAGTCACGTCATTAATTATTACCTTGGCCGCCCGTTAACACATCATTGAGGCTACCTTGGCCACGGCTAGGTTTACTAATACCACAAGGGCTACCAGTGTCACCACAACCGACGCCGTTAATGCGTGAACCAATGGAGCGATTGTCATAGCTACCAGAAGCATCAATCTGGTCAATCAAACGACCTAACTGACTACGATAACGATTTGCTTCGGCTGTGACGCTAATACGTTCCATAGCTTGTTCTGCCGCTAATAAGCTTTTGCCTTTAGCGGAATTCATCAGTTCGGTGCCTTGTAGCTGTTGGTTCACTTGTTTTAAATGGTTACGCGCTTCCGTATGGCCGGTGCGCGCTAATTTTGCATAGAGCTCTGCCGCTGCAGGAAGATCTTGCTCAACCAACGTACCAGTATGCTGCAACCTTGCCAGTGCATACATAGCACTCACTAAATTTGCCTCGGCAGCTGCTTGTAACAGCGGTAATGCCTGTAATTGTTCGGCATTATCAGTACTGCCCAGTAGCTTAACGGCTTTATCATATTGGGCTGGTGCATAGCCTTTTTCTGCAGCTCTATCTAACCACAGCTGAGCTTGCTCAGTATTTTGTGGTAACACAAAACCACGCGCATACCAATCAGCCATCACAAACATCGCCAATGGATTCCGTTTACGTACACTATGCTCGATAAACTCTTTAGCTTTACCGAGATCTTGCTCGACTCCATCACCACTGGCATAAGCTAAAGCAACGACAGCTGCCGCATCGCCACTACCTTTTCGGGCCAAACGCTCAAGTTCCGAGAGCTCTTTATCACAATCACCGCTTTTGCAGATAGAAACAGCTTCAGTGGAGGCAGCTTGGCCATCAACCCGAGGCACAGCGGAAGCTGCACTGAACCAAAATTGACTAGCTAGGATACTTAGCGAACTTACGGTGACTAATAACACACGAGACATAGGAGCAAACCTTTTGGTTACTGATGATGCTAACGATTACGCAACAATGTAGCATTTAGGCCACAAGGCATACAGGTGCGCATGGTAACCATTTGTAAAAGTTGTTACAGAAAGCACCACAAAAAAGGCCCTTAACCTATTTAGATTAAGGGCCTTGTTAACTCATATAGAGCTATCGCTTAGCTGCTAAGCTAAGAAAAAATCAAGAAATAAGCCACAGCTGCAATGAGTACCGGCGACAGTATACCGGCAACAAAGCGGAATAATTTAATACACCAATTCGGGCATTCTTTTTCTAACTCAGCTCGAATAACCGGCCAAATACGCCAGCCAACAAACACCGCAGCTAACATACCACCTAATGGCATCAATAAATTCGATGCAATAAAATCCATTAAATCAAACGGCGTTTTGCCAAACAGACTTAAGTTATCTGCTGCGCCACCAAAACTCAACGCCGCCGGCACCCCAAGCAGAAGGAAGTTAACGGCAGCAACCCATAGAGTGGCTTTCTTACGCGACACCTTGTATTCATCAATCAAAAACGCCACTACCGGCTCTAGAATAGAAATAGCTGAGGTGATTGCTGCAAATAACAACAATAAGAAGAAAATGATGGCAAGGAACTGCCCACCTGCCATCTGTGCAAATAATGCTGGCATAGTAATAAAAGTTAAGCCGGGGCCCGCAGCCGGGTCAACGTCAAAGGCGAAGACCGCCGGCAAAATCATCAAGCCCGCTAAAACCGATGCTAAGATAGCTAAAAAAGCAATCCACAGGCCTGAGTTGATCACCCGTGTTTCTGTATTTAAATAAGAGCCATAAGCTATCATTAAGCCAGCTCCTACCGATAATGAGAATACCGCCAAACCGAGGGCGTCTAACACCATCCGGATGCTCAGTTTGCTCCAGTCAGGTGTAATTAAATAGAGTAACCCGTCAATAGCGCCGGGCAATGTTAAACTGCGCACCACCAAAAACAACATCAATACAAACAACGTTGGCATCAATATCTTACAAATTCGTTCGATACCAGATTGTACCCCAGCAATAACAATACCAGCTGTAATAGATAGGAATAAGAAGGTATAAACTAGTGCAGGCAAAGGGTCGCCAATAAATTGTCCAAAGGCGGCTTCAAGTGCAGCCCCGTCAGTTGTCAGTACATCGCCTCGCACGGCTTCAAAAACGTAAGCAATGGTCCAACCACCGACTACTGAATAAAAGCCAAGAATCAAAAAGACACAGAGTACCGAGATCCACCCTGCTACATGCCAATAACCGCCGCCTAAAGCTCGATAGGCTGAGGTCGCTGATTTGTTAGCGCGACGGCCAATCATCATCTCCGAGAGCATCATCACGGCACCCACGGTAAAGACGCAGGCCAAATAGACCAATAAGAACACCCCGCCACCATTTTGGCCGGCAATGTATGGAAACTTCCAAATGGCGCCTAGGCCCACCGCAGACCCCGCTGCAGCAAAGATAAATCCTATTTTTGATCCCCAAGATCCGCGGTTATCAGTCATTACCGACATAGCTATCAACTCTTTGTTATTGTATTTATTATGTGTATGGCAGTGCTTACTGCGCTTTATTGAGGCTACACTTTAGAGATTTTTTGCACGAATGAATAGACTTGTTTGATAGTTATCAAAGAAAAAAAGATGAGCAACGGCTAAGTGCTGTCAATAACCGTTAAAATCCTGTCGGGTGCGTAATCAATAGAGCGTTCCAGCTCATAGGTTAATTGCCTTCGCCTGAGCTTATTTTTTGTCGATATGAGCGAGCTAATAGCGGATCTTGATTTTGTTTACGGAATGAGGGATTCACACGATTTCCAGAGCAAGTCAGGATTACTCGCACTACTTGCGGCAACGGGTAACGGTATAAGACTTCAAACAGGAAAGGGCCAAGTATCTGTTTCCAACTCATCACGCTCTCTTCCCAAAGGCAATCTATCGAATTGGGCTTAATCGCTACTTATCACCGCCACTAACCATAGCAGACGTGGAACATTTCAGAATTTAAACGGAACGTACAAAAAAGTCTGGTGGCGTATGAAAAAAAGCCCAGACGGGACAAACGAGAAGCCTACTCACATGATTACGCTCATGAAAACGTTCACCTGAACTCTTCAAATGTTCCGGCAAAACTCATTGGCGCGTTCCGTCTCGCTCACAGAATGTTCCAAAAGCTCCGCATACCCACCGAGCAATATTTCCTTCTGCTATACTCAAGTATAAGTATAAAAAGAGACCTGAGTCATGCCTTACTGCCGCACCGAATTTAAGCTTGTGAAGCCAGAGCAGGTTAAAAACGTGCTGTCTACTTTCACGAGAGAATGCTTTGTCGGTGGCCGTGCAGCTTATCAGCTAGACGATGGCTCTTACTCCATTGATGCCGGGGAAAATGATATTCGGGCTATCTATGACCAAGAAAACACCGTCGTTAAATTTTTTTGCCGCTACCAACGGGATATGAACTTTTACGATAAGAAACTGATGGCTTTTGCCACCAAGCATGGCATTGACACCAAACCTTGCATCATTTCATCTGAATATTGATCTGCTACTTGTCTTGATGTGAGAAAAAAAGCTCCACGAGGGCGAAGCTTTGGATTTAAATTAATTGGAAATATTGTACCGTATTGATGTCCCACACCCTTCGCCATAATCTAATGACAAAAAAGTATGATTTGCCGTTTTTTCATCAATGTTAAACCAAGCCACTGCCGGCGTTTTTCAAGGTAGTTGACACTTTTTTCTCGTTTAAGCAGCCTGTTTTTCTTCCTGCTTAACTGGCTTTTTCTCAGGGTTTAATGTTGTTGGCCCGACTGGCTCACAATTGCGTATATCGCGCTTACCCCATCGACTTGGATTTGCTGCTTTTGCAGCCTCCATGCACCGTTTCCGTTGAGCCAAGATGGCTTTGTCTTGGCCGGTGTGACGTTGATGAGGCGTCACAAAGTTTAATTGACTGTGTTTGTGCTCGTAGTTGTACCAGCGTGTGAACTTTAACACCCACTGTCGTGCTTCATCGAGGCTCTTAAAGCCACTTGATGGCCATTCTGGCCGGTATTTGCAGGTTCTAAATAGCGACTCTGCAAACGGGTTGTCATTACTTACTCGCGGGCGGCTGTATGAGGTGGTCACACCTAGCTCATATGCTTTAGCCCGCATCGTCTGTGACTTCATCGGCGCACCATTATCAGAGTGCAACACTAAGCCTGTGTGTAAGCAGTTTTCACGCAACAATGTGCGTTGTAAGAGTTCAGCCGCGAGCTCGCCGGACTCCTGCTCGTGAACTTCATCACCAACGATTTTGCGACTAAACAAGTCTTCGAGCATGTACCAATAATAAAAGTGCCCACGTACAGCGCTCGGTAAATAGGTGATGTCCCAGCAGAACACTTGCCCAGGTCCCGTAGCTTCAAATGTCTCCGGCGCTTTATGGCCCTTAGGCGCTGCACTGCGACCGCGATGATGCAATTGACCATGTAGCTTCAGCACCCGGTAAAAAGTTGATTCGGAGCCATAATAAAGGCCCTCATCAAGCAACGTTGGTACAATCTGCGTCGGCGGCAAACTGGCAAAGCGCTTCTCATTGCTGACGTTTAATATAATCGCCTGCTCAGCCACCGAGAGTTTGTTCGATGGCTCCGGACGAACAGCATCCGGACGTTTGTCCGCAAGCACTTTGCCATCCTGATACCAACGCTTATAAGTACGTAAACTGATACCGGCTTCTTCGCAGGCCAACGGCAACCGAGCACCTGATTCTTTTGCTTCACGTATCCACGTTACATATTGTGTGCGCTCTGAGACCGAGGTCAATCGTCCTCGCTGTCGTTCTCCCAAAGCGCATCCAGCTTTTTTCGCAATACTAGTAATGCTGCGGTCTCAGCCAATGCTTTTTCTTTATGGCGAAGCTCGCGCTTAAGTTGTTTAATCTCTTTGCGATCTGCTTTGCGTTGCTGCCTAGCTTCGAGCTCTTGCTCGCGTGAACTTGCAAAGCCTTTTAGTGAGTCTGCTTTCCACGCTTTGACTTGCTCGACATAAAGTCCTTTAGCACGGCAGTATTCACTGAGCTCTGCTTCATTCAAAGCGCCTGTTTCGATAACGACAGCAAGCTTTGCTTCTGGTGACCATTGGTCTGGTGTTGGTTTGTTTCCTGGCACGGGTCGACCCTGTAATTTGGCTTTATCGCGCCAATTATACAAAGTTTGCTGGCCAATGCCCTCAACTCGAGATACTTCTGCTACCGTCATATTTAACGGCGGTAATAATTTACTGAGAACTGCTTGCTTACGTTCTTCTGAATAGCGTGGCACAATCAAACCTTAACGCCCCAACTGGTTAATTTTTAAGTAGTGTCAACTATCCTGCCAGAGGGGGCTGCTTTGCTCTCTTCAACTGTGGCTCTTAACGGAATAGAAAAAACAGCATCGCCGTCGTCACTTATTTCCTTGTGCAAGATAACACTTTCTAGTCTTTCCCCCTCAATTTCACGGGGCGCATTTAAAACGACGGTTAGCAAAGCGTCATTCTTAGTAATTTCTATTTGAACAAGACTCTTGTACTTTTTGCTTTGTTCGAAAACAGACTTCTCACTAATTACACAATTTGTTGCATTGCAGCCGAAACTAATAAGGCTAACTAAAATTAGAAAAGTAAGCTTAATCATGGGAATACCTGACTCATAACGTGATCTGGATTTGTAACTTGTTTGTGTTTTGGTAGGTTTTTGTAGGACATTCTTTGACCAAAACTACCAAACCGATAAGGCACAAATCCGATATGTTTAGGGTGTGTTAATCCAGCATTGTGCAAAGATTCATGTCCAATTGTAAACTTGGTACTTTGCCTGCCCCGCGAGGCGAGGCTTTGGATTCAAATGTTTTAACTTTAATGTTGCGCTCTACTCTTTTTCTTTACTACTATCGTCTTTTGCGATTAAAAATGCCCACACTACATATATTGAAACAGCGATTTCTATTGCTACAATTGCCAAAAACGATAATGGTTCAGCATCAAACTCAATGGTTTCTCCACCTTTAAGCATTAACTCGCCATTAATAAGTCCTAAAATTGCATGGCCTACTAATACAATTGAAGCTATTAGTGAAACCCATTTTTTTGAGCTCATAACTATTTTTGCCTTTCGTCGTCATTGTTTTGAAGTACTTCAACCCCTGAACTAACAACAGTCCCGACAGCTTTATCGACAACATAATTGTACGCTTGAGCTTTGAGGCTCCCGCCTCTACCTGCGTGAGTCTTTTCAGCCTGAACACCAGCAGCATTACCAGCCAAATCACCCGATAAACCAGCCGCATCTCCATCAAAAACTAGAGCCGCAGTGTTAATAGCCGTTGAAACTGCTTGCGCTTGAGGTATTGGTACATAGCCTAGTTTATCACCCAGATTCTGGACAGGTTTACTAGTTAAAATATCAGTAGTTCCGTGTGCAACATCCATTCCTATTTGCTGTGCAGCATTTCCCATATCTTTCGCAAAATTTTGGTTCCCTTGTGTAGTAGACTCATAACCAAATGCTTTAGCCATCATCGTACTTAAGTCAGGTAATTCAATTACGGGGTGTGCAGTTCTTCCATCAGGATCATTGTACTTATAGGGATTATTATTCCCATAGGTATATCTGCCAAAGCTATCGATATTGTTAGGATCAAATCCAACCGGATCATTCGAATAAAACCGCCCTATAACTGGATCATAGTATCGTGCCTGCATATAACTCAGGCCTGAGTCATTATCGTACTTATGGCCAGTGTATCCGATGTCGTCGCTTGGCGCTTCGTAAGTGTCACCAAAAGGTTGGTAATGCCGGCGACTCTCTACCCTTCCTGTGCTGTTGGTTCGTGCCACCGGGCTGCCCAACCTATCTGTATGGATAAAGGTGGTTGTTGCCTGGCGGTCCTCAGCGATAAGCTTGCTACCAAGGTAAATGTAGTTCGTTTGAACGCCGTTATCTTCGCTCAATAACAGCTGCCCCGACTGGCTGTAGAGATAGTAGCGGGTATCACCATCGCCCGCCACCTTAACGCGGCGGTTGTGGCCGTCGTAGGTATAGCTCTTGCCAAGCGCTGCGGTCATCTGGTTGGCTAGGTTGTAACTCATCTCAACATGGCTGTTGTTGGTGATGTTGCCCAGTGCATCATAGTCAACTGATGCATTACCCGCCTTACGGTTGCCCGACGTACCAATGAGTCGGTCAAGGCCGTTGTTATAGCGATAATCAACGGTGAACGGTTCACTGCGCCCCGGTACGGTCAAGGTTTCGCTTTCCAGCGTACTAGAAACCGCCAAAGCCAACGGCCTGATACTGGTAGATTACCTTATGGCTCTATTCAAGCAATTACCACTGATAAGCGATGGAGATGATCTTGAGCACCTACTACCGTGGAATATCTCGTTAAGCATGAATACGGTGGCAACGGAGTAAAACAGGTTCACCTCAGCGACAATTATCTTGCCCGGTGAGGTTCGGGTATGAAAACTTCGCTGACACAGAATATTGAACACCCTCCTACTTGGCCTCCCGCCGCCGAATGAATGGACGCATTTGAGTTTGCAACGCTAAATCCACTATTCGTTAGCGCGGCCATGCACAAATGGTTACAGCACCATTGCGGTACGAAAGTAGTCTGGGCATTTGAAGTACGCGGATAACATCAGCCATAAAGGCTTTAAAGATGGTGGCCCCTCCCAGATTTGAACTGGGGACCAACCGATTATGAGTCGGCTGCTCTAACCACTGAGCTAAGGGGCCATACGAGACATGGTTGTTAACCTATGCGATTAACAAAGCGGGCGCAAGTATATGAAATTTCGACCCGCTTGTCATGACCCTTGCCGAGTTTTTTATAAGGTTAAATGGTAGAAATCAGCTGCGTTTTGAGCAAAGACTTTGTCGATAGCTTTCGTATCGCCTAGGGCTTCACACACAGTCTCAATATCGCGCACATTAAATGGCCGTTCTGCTCGGGTTGAAGGCAAATCTGTACCAAACATTAAACTGTCTGGATTAACGCTATAAATAGCCTTAACAGCTTTGGCTACGTCTACTTCAGTGCGACCAAAACCACTCGCTTTAATCTTAACCCCATGCTCGGCGAGCTTTTGCACTTGCGACAAACCTGACCGAGCCATACCTAAATGGTCTATCGAGGCCTTCGGCAATTTGATCAATTTCGGCACCACTTCATCGAGTTCGCGGCTATCAACATACATTTCAAGATGCCAGCCAGCGAGATCCCATATCCTCTTCCCAAAATCTACTAGATTATCTAAACCACTGACCACGCCACGTTTTAAATTAACACGGATACCGCGAATACGATGCTCACGCAGTTTCAAAATTTCGGCATCGGAGACTGAACTCGGTAAATTAGTGATACCCACAAAATTCGGTCCCATGGCTGCTAAAGCGGCCTTCAAGTAATTCTGGTCAAAACCTTGCACCGAGCCAGAGACAATCACCCCACCTACGATGTTAAAATGCTTAGTACGATGCAGGTAGTCTTCAATCAAAAACTGCGATGGCAAAAAACCTTGATTCTCGATTAAAGGAAATGCGTCATTGTAGATATGAAAGTGCGCATCAACAATGCGTCCTGGTTGCTGGGTTACGGTTTTACTCTGATCTATATCGATCATGATTCATCCTTTTCAGCGAAGTTGCCGCTATTTTAGCAAATTTAGCCGCAAAAATAAAAAAAGCCCTAGAGCTAGCTCTAGAGCTTCTTATGACCGATATAAATCTCAGTCGTTCCGTGTTATTCGTCCAAGAAGGATTTCAACTGTTCTGAACGACTTGGATGACGCAATTTACGAAGCGCCTTAGCTTCTATTTGACGAATCCTCTCACGAGTTACGTCAAACTGCTTACCTACCTCTTCCAAGGTATGATCGGTATTCATATCAATCCCAAAACGCATCCGTAGAACTTTCGCTTCGCGCTGAGTTAAACCACCTAGCACCTCGCGAACGGCATTACGTAAGCTTTCTGAAGTAGCCGAGTCCACTGGTAAATCAAGGGTAGTATCCTCGATGAAATCACCTAAATGTGAATCTTCATCATCACCGATAGGAGTTTCCATTGAGATCGGCTCTTTCGCAATTTTCAGAACTTTGCGAATCTTATCCTCAGGCATCACCATACGTTCGGCAAGCTCTTCCGGACTTGGCTCACGCCCCATCTCTTGCAACATTTGACGTGAAATACGATTGAGTTTATTGATAGTCTCAATCATATGCACAGGAATACGGATGGTACGGGCTTGGTCAGCAATTGAACGAGTAATCGCCTGACGAATCCACCATGTAGCGTAAGTTGAGAACTTATAACCACGGCGATATTCAAACTTGTCAACGGCCTTCATCAAACCGATGTTCCCTTCCTGAATGAGATCAAGGAACTGCAAACCGCGGTTGGTGTATTTTTTCGCGATGGAAATAACCAAACGTAAGTTAGCTTCAACCATTTCCTTTTTAGCACGACGCGCTTTGGCTTCGCCAATCGACATGCGACGATTAATATCTTTTACTTTGGCAATAGTTAACCCAGTTTCAACTTCAACTTCGGCTAACTTATGAATACAACGTTCTACCTCTGGTTGTAGCTCTTGTAAGACGGCCGAGTAGGCCTCA
This sequence comes from Pseudidiomarina sp. WS423, assembly GCF_050750165.1. Classification (NCBI taxonomy): domain Bacteria; kingdom Pseudomonadati; phylum Pseudomonadota; class Gammaproteobacteria; order Alteromonadales; family Idiomarinaceae; genus Pseudidiomarina; species Pseudidiomarina sp. WS423. Next base: position 66,228 of record NZ_JBOJLN010000005.1, read on the forward strand.
CCTTCTGCAATCGCTGCTGTTAACCAGCTGGTACTATTTTCGTTACCGGCAAAAACCTTCATGAATGAGCGTTTTGGCATAGCCGCTTGCTCTACACACATCTTCATGATCAAGCGCTCTTGCACTCGCACTCGATGCATCATGTCACGCATGTCTTTAACTAAGCGATCAAACTGCTTAGGTACTAAGCGGAACTGCTTAAACAATTCACTTAAGGCTTCAATTTCAGTGCGGGCCTTGGCGTGCTCACGACCATGCTTGCTGATAGCAGTACGAGTTTTTTCGTACTGTTCACGTAATTCGGCAAACTTTTGACGAGCAAACTCAGGATCTATACCGCTATCAGAGCTATCGTCATCGCTATCGTCGTCTTCATCGGCATCATCATCATCGTCTTCAAGCTCGTCTTCGCTTAATTCTGAGCCGATGTGAGTAGCACTAACCGGCGCTGCATCCACTTCGTTAGGATCGATAAAACCAGAGATAATATCGGTTAAGCGCATTTCTTCCGCTTCACACGAATCCCATTGCTCTAGCAAGAAGTTGATGGCTTCAGGATATTCTGCTACTGAGCACTGAACTTGGTTAATCCCATCTTCAATACGCTTAGCAATGTCAATCTCGCCTTCACGAGTTAACAGCTCAACGGTACCCATCTCACGCATGTACATACGTACGGGGTCAGTGGTGCGACCAAGCTCGCCGTCAACGCTTGCTAAAGCTTGCGCAGCAGCCTCTGCCGCATCTTCGTCGGCGGTATCTTCGCTCATCATCAATTCATCGGCATCAGGGGCACTTTCGAACACCTGAATACCCATATCATTGATCATGCCGATGATGTCTTCGATTTGATCCGAATCAACGATCTCAGAAGGAAGGTGATCATTCACTTCTGAAAAAGTGAGATACCCTTGCTCTTTGCCTTTGGCAATAAGAAGTCTGAGTTGTGATTGACGACTCTGCTGCATACAGATCTACCACCTGTTATTAAATAGAAAAGTAACCGGTCTTCACTTCGGCGACTTAATTAATGTATGACCACTACCTTAATTAAATAAGTGCGTGAGGTGTAAAATTCAAGACCGGAAATTGTAGCAGATACTGTCGTTTTGAGCCAGAAATTAATCAGTTGTTTGTGGGGATTTGTGCGACAGCGAGTTCCCCAGTGCCTATTAATTGGCCATCTTTAAATACCAGTGGAGTGCACTCATCGCGGGTGGTATTACCATCGGCATGAACCCGTTGAGTACGATAGTAAAGGACTCGATAGCGCTTACCATCACGAGTGACTAGATCTGAAAATTCCGGTACACCTAGCTCAGCTTCTACGGTAGCCACGCTGGTACTTTCTTGCAATGAAGCAATAATCTGGCGATTGCGCTGCTCTTTATCTGCAACTTCAGATGAGCTTTGCCGGTGCTCGGTTTCAGTCACGATAATACAACCACTTAAACCAAGGCTTAGTGCCGCGACAGTCATCAAAGCAACGACCTGCTTAGGTGCCACAAAAGATCTCATAACATCTCCTAGTAATCTGTTTTTTATTAATAAAGTGAGTAAGTCAAACTGACTTGATAACTAAAGCAAAGCTTGTGCCAACTCTAATAACATTTTGTTTTTCATCGTTTTTGTTTAAAATCAAGAGCCATGGAATAGGCTATTCCACCACTTATTAGCGTTTTCCACGATCCGAACGGTATTGCAATAACACCATGTACTCTTGCTTTTCTTCTTTGCTTAGCGGTGCTTGTTGCTCTTTGGCCAGTAACTCACTAGCACGCTGTTCCATATATTGATCAATAAAATAGAGAAAGGTATCAAAGAATTCTTGCGCAACGTGCTCTTCATCTAGGTGATGTTCCCAACTTGCTAATTGTCGCAATGCTTTTTCTTCGGGCTGATCGCGCCACAACTCGAGTAACTGCGCAGTAGTTAACTGTTGCTGCTGTGTCTGTTCATGCAGGGCTAATAACAATTCAATACCTGGTTGCTTTAATTCAATCAGCTCTTTATGCAAAGGAATCTCTCGCCCTAGCTGCGGGTGCTGTACCAATAACCCGATAGCGCGCCGCATAGGCGTCATTTTAAGCTGCTCGGGGCGGCGGTGTTGGCTGGTAGGTGCTTTTATTTGTTGTTTAAGCTGCGAGGTTTCGCGGCGTAACAAACGTGCCAATCGATTCAGTAATTCTTCCCGATAAAATTCGCTTGCTACTCTTTCTATCAACGGTGTTGCTTGCTTCAATAGCATTGATTTGCCGGCATCACTACTCACATCAATAGTTTCTGTGAGGTGACTAAAAAAGTAGTCTATGAAGCTCTGTGCTTGTTGCAAGCGTGCGCTAAATGCCTCCGCTCCCTCTTTACGCACAATAGTGTCGGGGTCTTCACCATCGGGTAAAAACAAAAAGTTTAACGCTAATCCATCGTTTAATAATGGCAGTGCATTTTCTAGCGCCCGCCAAGCAGCATCTCGGCCAGCTCTATCACCGTCATAACAACAGGTGACTTGTGTGGTGGCACGAAATAACAGCTGTAACTGGTCTGCTGTTGTGGCCGTACCGAGGGATGCTACCGCGTAAGTGATTCCGGCTTGAGCCAAGGCAACCACATCCATATAACCCTCAACTATGACCACCTGAGCTAATTGTTTGTGCGCTTTCTTGGCTTCATAAAAGCCATAGAGTTCGCGTCCTTTATGAAAAATTCGTGTTTCTGGCGAGTTTAAATATTTTGGGCCATCACCCGTGATGATCCGTCCACCAAAACCGACCACCCGACCACGACGATCGCGGATCGGAAACATAATGCGGTCCCGAAAAAAGTCGTAGTAGCGCTGGTTTTCATTACGATTCACTAATTTAAGATCAAATAGCTGCTGACGATCTTTGTGATTTTTCGCCAAACTGAGTAGTAGTCCATCCCAGCCATCAGGGGCATAACCGATCTGAAAGTCTTTCACCACAGCACCGCTTAAACCACGACCTTTCAAGTAGTCGATAACTTGGCTGCTCTTGGCATGATGACGTAACTGATGCGCAAAATACTTTGCCGCCTGTTCCATTTGCTGATAATCATCAGCGGCTTGCGCTCGTTGGCGGGCATCAGCTTGTGGATTAGCGCTGGTTTCGCGAGGCACTTCAACCCCCATGATTCCAGCTAATTCTTCAACCGCTTCAGGAAACTCGAGACCATCAAATTTCATCAAAAAATCAATGGCATTACCGTGTTCACCACAGCCAAAACAGTGATAGAACTGTTTATCTGGAGCCACCGTAAAACTGGGGCTTTTTTCACTATGAAAGGGACAACAGGCCTGGTAATTTCTACCAGCCCGCTTAAGTGGCACTCGGCTATCGACAATCTCGACAATATCAGCGCGATCCAATAGATCATGGATAAAGCTTTTGGGAATCAGACCAGCCATAAAGGTTCCATTTGGGCATCACCTAAAGCACAGCATAGTAGGTAAAAAGTACTGCACACCATTGCTGTGGAGGTAGTTCAGATCATGGCGTCAGTGTACCCCAACTACGAACTCGTTGTAACGGTTGAATCGCTTTATCTAGATGTTAGAGCTTCGAGAATGACGCCCACAAAAAAACCGAACTGAGAAGACTCAATCCGGCTTTTGAGGTCTGTGCTGTAGTGACACCGCCGTCGGCTGCGCCGCTACGGTACCAGTTACTTAGTACAGACGAGTACGACGTGCGTTCTCGCGAGATAATTTCTTCGCGTGACGCTTAACCGCAGCGGCTTTCTTGCGCTTACGCTCTGAAGTAGGCTTCTCGTAGAATTCACGGCTACGTACTTCAGACAATACACCTGCTTTCTCGCAAGAGCGCTTAAAACGACGTAAAGCTACGTCAAACGGCTCGTTTTCTTTTACTTTAACAACTGGCATTAAAATCTCACCTCAATGAAAATTCGGTTGTTGGTTATCGGTACTGGTTAAAATATAACCACGATGATCAAAATTGGTGCTGAATTGTAGCGAGTTAAGATCGCGATGTAAAGCCTATCTGGCATTTAAATCACAGCTGACCGTTTGGGAGGATTGGAAGTGGTAGTTTCATCAGCGAAGGCTGAACAAAGCTGGTGAAGTTTAACCTACCACCTCCAAAGAACTGACTTGCGTGTTAGTATGCCATCAGCTTACGACACACAATGTCGGAGCAAAGATAATCCTGCTGAATTGAATGATTTTTTTGTTAACTTTGTGAGCAACAGGTAGAATAGCTCAACCCATTTGCCGGAGTGCCACCATGCTAGAAACCTTTCTCTTTCAGTTTACCTCGCTATTTACCATGATCAATCCCATAGCGGCGATTCCCATTTATATTGCTTTAACTGAAGCCATGACACCTAAGGCTGCTAGGTGGGTAGCCATGCGCGCCTCAATAACAGCCTGTATCGCACTTTGTACTTTTGCCTTAGTGGGCGAAGCTATTTTTAGCTTTTTTAATATATCTGTTAACGGATTGCGCGTAGCCGGCGGTATTTTATTCTTTGTGATGGGCTTTGAAATGTTGCGTGGGCGCACTGTACCTAAACGCGTTGATGGTGAAAGCGAAGCTGATTTTGGTTCTGACGTTGCGGTAACTCCAATCGGCATTCCCATGGTTGCTGGCCCGGGCGCCATTACCATGGTGATTCTATTTATTCAGGAAAGTCCCGCAACTAGCAACACCATTAGCTTATTCGCTGCTATCGTTGCAGTTTGTATTCTCACTGCTTTCGTTCTAGCTAGTGGGCGTCAATTTATGGCAAAACTCGGACGCAGTGGCAGTAAGATTTTGATGCGATTGATGGGCCTGATTGTGATGCTGATTGCTGTTGAATTCTTCTTTGCCGGTATCAAGCCTTATATCTTAGATATTGCGCGCGCTATCTAGTGCTTGATGCGCGAAGCACCAACTAAAAAGCCCCGCAGTGGTGACACTGGCGGGGCTTTCTTCTAGCTTACAAGCAGCCGTTACAAAACCAACTTACTTGAGCTCTGGGACAGGTAGACCACGCTTAGCATAAAATTCAGCGACATGTTCTTCTAGACGATCGGCTTCTATAGCATCACGTAAATCCTGCATTACTTTTTGATAAAAATGCAGGTTGTGAATGGTATTCAAACGACCACCTAGCATTTCATTAGAACGATCCAAATGATGCAAGTAGGCGCGAGAATAATTCTTACAGGTGTAGCAATCGCACTCAGGGTCTAATGGCCCGGTATCGGTGCGATGCACTGCGTTACGAATTTTTACCACTCCGGTACTGATAAATAAATGACCGTTACGAGCGTTACGGGTTGGCATCACGCAATCAAACATGTCGACACCACGACGAACAGCTTCAACTAAATCTTCAGGCTTACCAACACCCATCAAATAACGAGGCTTATCAATCGGCATCGCAGGAGTAATATAATCTAACACCCGCATCATATCTTCTTTCGGCTCACCAACCGATAGCCCGCCAATGGCATAGCCATCAAAACCGATATCAGCAAGCCCCTCAAGTGAAATGGTACGTAACTCTTCGTACATACCACCTTGAATGATGCCAAATAACGCCGAAGGATTATCACCGTGCGCAGCTTTTGAGCGCTCAGCCCAGCGCAATGACAGCTCCATCGAAGAACGGGCTTCGGCTTGGGTAGCTGGGTACGGAGTACATTCGTCAAAGATCATGACAATATCCGAGCCTAGATCACGCTGTACTTCCATCGACTTTTCTGGAGTCAGCAATATCTTTTCGCCGTTAATGGGCGAACGGAAGGTAACGCCTTCTTCAGTAATTTTGCGCAATTCACCTAAGCTAAATACCTGAAAGCCGCCAGAATCGGTCAGAATCGGTTTGTCCCAATTCATAAAATCGTGCAAATCACCATGCTGTTTGATGATTGAGGTACCTGGTCTTAACATTAAGTGAAAGGTATTACCCAAACAGATTTGGGCCCCTGTTGCTTTAACTTCTTCTGGGGTCATACCTTTAACGGTACCGGCAGTACCTACTGGCATAAAAGCTGGGGTTTCCACCACGCCACGTTCAAACACCATACGCCCACGACGCGCTTTGCCCGAGGTTGTTAACAATTCAAATTTCATTTAATCACCGCTATCTATGTAGTTCACGGAAAAACAGTCCGAGGCGCTTAGTATACCTTAGCTGGTGCGACGGGTCACAAACATTGCATCACCGTAGCTAAAGAAGCGATATTTTTCCGCTACTGCTGCGGCGTAAGCGGCCATCACCTGAGCTTGCCCAGCAAATGCCGAAACCAACATGATCAGGGTCGATTCCGGTAAATGGAAATTCGTAATCATGGCGTCTACTAGTTGGAATTCATAACCTGGATAGATAAAAATATCGGTATCCGCAAAAAATGGCGCTAACTCTGTACCCGCTTGTTTTGCTGCTTGCGCTGCCGATTCTAAGGACCGTACCGAGGTGGTACCTACGGCAATCACACGGCCACCACGAGCTCGGGTAGCAGCAATCGCTGCCACTGTTTGCTCTGGCACTTCGGCATACTCACTATGCATATGGTGTTCAGTGATATTGTCTACTCGTACTGGCTGAAAAGTTCCGGCCCCAACGTGCAAAGTCACATAAGCAAACTCGACTCCCTTAGCACGTAGTTGCTGCAATATGGTCTCATCAAAATGTAAGCCAGCCGTAGGCGCCGCCACCGCTCCTGGCTTTTTATTGTAGACCGTTTGATAGCGCTCTTTATCACTCGCTTCGTCAGGCCGATCAATATAAGGTGGCAAGGGCATATGACCGAACTGCTCAAGCACTTCTAACAACGGCTGCTCGGTGTGAAAGTACAATTCAAATAAGGCATCGTTGCGCCCTAGCATTTCTACTTCTACCGCACCTTCTAAAATCATTCGTGCGCCCGCTTTCGGTGACCTATTACTTCGCAAATGCACCCAGGCTCGATGCTCATCGATAATGCGCTCAACCAAGACTTCAACTTTGCCACCCGAAACTTTTTCGCCCAGTAACCGTGCCGGAATAACTCGAGTATCATTGAAAACCAGTAAATCTCCGGCTTGCAGTTGCTCTACAATCTGCTTGAACTGCTGGTGCTGCACTTGCCCCGTAGGACCATCTAAACATAACAAACGGCTGGCACTGCGTTCGGGTTGTGGATAGCGTGCGATTAGCTCATCGGGTAATTCAAAGGCAAAATCTTTTACATTCATAGCTGTTACTTATTTAAGTTAGGCCAAACCCTTGGCGATACGTCGTCAATCAAGAACGGCGGTTTAAGATTGCGCGTACTTTACCGTTTTTATCGCAGAAAAAAAACTCGGGCGGGTACTTAGCGCGCACAAACCTTGGCTGAACGACATACTATTAGCCATTGCAAACAGGGCAAAAAAAAGCGCATCACTAAGGATGCGCTAAAACGAGATGACAACCGATACAAGACCGGTTGCTTTAATTACGCTCACGGCAATTCAATTAGATCACCTGATTATCAGTTTATTTTCAAAATAGTATTAAGCGCCGAATGCAGCTTTAATAATATAGAAGAAAATAATCGACATAATAGCACCAGCAGGTAGCGTCACTACCCATGACACCACGATATTGCGCACCACACCTAAATTAAGTGCCGCAATACCACGCGCCATGCCTACCCCTAATACTGCGCCAACTAAAGTTTGCGTAGTAGAAATAGGTAAGCCAGTACCCGATGCGATGACCACGGTGGTAGCTGCAGCTAACTCAGCCGCAAAGCCACGACTTGGGGTTAAATGGGTGATCCCTTTACCAATAGTCGCAATAACACGGCGCCCCAGCATGGCCAAGCCTAGCACGATACCTACAGCACCTACCGGCAGCACCCACCAAGCTAATGCAGCTTTTGAGGAGATCTCGCCACCACTAGAAACAATACTTACTACTGCAGCAACAGGACCAATAGCATTGGCTACATCGTTTGAGCCGTGGGCAAAGGCCATAGCACAGGCAGTAACAACCATTAACAACGCAAAGACTTTCTCAACGTTGGTGTAATGCATGTTGCGGTCTGCAGCAGGATCAAATTTCAAGCGGCTAATGGCAACTTTACCTAGCACCCCGACCACTACTGCCACGGCTATTGCCGTTAAGTAGCCTTCGGTGCTGGTCATTTCAATACCAACGTGCTTTAAACCTTTTTTGATCGTCACCAACGAAATCATAAAGCCGGTGAGAGCCATATAGAAAGGCACATAGCGTTTTGCCATAGCTAACGGATTTTCTTGGTCAAAGATAAGCTTTTGCGCACTCAAGAATACAAAGTATGCAATTAAACCGGCAATCATCGGGGTAATAACCCAACTACCGATAATACCAACCACCGAGCCCCAAGAGACTGAATCTACGCCAACACCTACTGCGGCGAAGCCAACAATAGCGCCAATAATAGAATGAGTGGTTGATACAGGCCAACCGGCCCAAGAGGCGATAAGTAGCCAGGTTCCCGCTGCCAGCAAAGAGCCGATCATACCAAACACCAAAAGTTCTGGTGTATCGACAAAATAACCGGAGTCGATAATACCTTTACGAATGGTTGAGGTAACCTCACCACCAGCTAAGTAAGCCCCAGCAAATTCAAAAATCATAGCTACAATGATGGCTTGCTTGATGGTTAAAGCTTTAGAACCTACCGAGGTACCCATCGCATTTGCGACATCGTTGGCACCAATCCCCCACGCCATAAAAAAGCCGAAACCGGCGGCGAGCAAGATCAACGTCGTGCTATACGTTGTTAAAATATCCATTGATTATTCTCCGGCTTAGACGCGGGCTAGCATCAATTCAAAGCGAGCACCCACGCGCTCAGCAAGATCTGCAAGGTCACCGACCCAATCCAAAATTTGATACAAGAACATCGCATCTAATGGGCTCATTTCATTTTCGAGAGCACGTAATTGACGACGTAACTTCACCTGTAAGGCATCCGTATCTTGTTCAATTTCGTCAAGCTCAGAAATCATTTTATCGACGATTTGACGTTCACGACCTTTAAAGCCTACTTCTAATAAATCGTCAAATTCACCAATGGTTTCTTTTGCTTTATCAGTAGCATCTAGACAACGTGATAAATAAGCATCAAAGCCTTCTATCATAGCTGCAGGGATTTGCATTTCACGGCCGGTCATAAGGCCTGAGATATCTTTTGCTTTGTTAGCAATGCGGTCTTGTTGCGATACCAACTCAAGTAAATCGGTACGTTCCACCGGCATAAACAAACCGCTAGGAAGGTTTAAGCGAATATCACGCTTCATATCGTCAGCTGCTTTCTCTTTTTTGACGATTTCTTTGCGATGAATTTCTGCTTCGTCCCAGTTTCCTGAGTACACGGCTTGAAAGAAGGGTTTAAGCGTCATGGCACAATCGTGCACTTGCTCAATATGATCGATCATAGGTTTGATCGGAGACTTGGCAAACATACCAAGAAACGAATTTGCAGACATAAAAGTTCGCCTTTGTTGCTGCTGAAATAAACGCTTTATACAACCTCATTGAGGTGCGCGAATACTAACGAAGATTATTCGTACACGCAAAGCAAAAATTAAAGTTGTGCTTAAAGAGTAACCGATTTATGGTAATTTAAAAACAAATCAACAAAGAGAATTCATCATGTTCGAATGGATTTTACTACCTGAGGCATGGCTCGCCCTAATCACGCTCACAGCTTTAGAGATAGTTCTGGGCATAGATAACATCATTTTTATTTCAATTTTGGTCGGTCGATTGCCGCCAGCGCAGCGACAACGCGCGAGGCAATTAGGACTTATGCTGGCCATGGGCATGCGTATTGCCTTGCTCCTAGCTATTGTATGGGTGATGGGGTTAACTGAACCTCTGTTCAGCCTCATCGGGCAAAGTTTTTCAGGAAGAGATCTTATTTTGTTTGGTGGCGGCCTATTTTTATTAGCCAAAAGTACCCTTGAGATACATCACTCGCTAGAAGGCACTCACGATCAAACAAAAACTCCGAAAGCTGCTACTTTCAGTGCCATTATTGTGCAAATTGCACTGATTGATATCGTTTTTTCACTTGATTCAGTCATTACTGCGGTCGGTTTAGTTGATTACGTGACCGTGATGATTATTGCTATTATTATTGCGGTGTTAGTAATGATGGTGGCCGCCAAAGCTATCGGTGATTTTGTGGATAATCATCCAACCATAAAAATGTTAGCACTAAGCTTCCTGATCTTAATTGGCTTCACGCTCATGGGGGAAGGACTCGGCTTTCATGTTCCTAAAGGCTATGTTTACTTTGCTATGGCATTCAGTTTGGTGGTGGAGCTACTTAACCTTAAAATAAGAAAAGCGCGAGAGCCGGTTCACCTCAAAAAAAGACTGGGCGATGATAGTTAATCAAGGCCCAGTCTTATTCACGCCATTATAATCACTTAGTACAACTAAGTTAGAAGGTATAAACCAAAGTAACAGCGGTTTCGGTATCTAATTTTTCTTTCGTAGAGTCTTCTAAAAATGAGTTATGAGTACCTGCGATAGAAAGCTTCAGTGCCAACGAGCTATTAATATTGGCAGAAATAGAAGCCTCGGCACGGGTTTTAGTATTATCAGAACCCACTTCCGTAGAAGCCAATGCATTGAATTTAGAGTTTTTGCTCACATCCCACACCAAGTTACCAGCCAAACGCAAAATTGCGCTGGTTTCTTGTTCTTGTGGTAAGCCGCCAACAATAGGCTTGCTCATCGAGTAACCAGGACCTACCTCGTAGTCGGCATAAATTTTTTCGTTGTAACGATAACGAGCACCGTAACCAATAGCTAACGTGCCTTGGTATTCATAACCACTGAACTTGTCTTCTTCGTAAGAGCCGAACACAAATAACGAAGAACGGCTTTCAGGACTAAATTTATAGTTACTTTGGCCGGACAAAAAGGTTTTATCACCCGTCGTGATGGTATCGCCAGTATTTTGATCAACTTGCTCCGAGCGATAATAATCAATCACGCCTTTATGACGCCAGTTCTCAAAATCGCGGGCTAAATTCAATTTAGCCTTTAGTGTTTCAGTTTCGGTGTTACCAGAGGTGAATAACAGACCTAACTCAGCACTTGCATCCCACTCTTTTTTTGCCGTGGTATCTAAATCACTGGCATCATCGTACATAAAAATACTTGCCTGTGCAGTTCCAGCAACGGCAAATAAACTAATTATCGCAATAGTAGCTTGAGTTAAGCGCATATTTTCCCCTTTTGGTAGTACTTCAATCCTAAAGAAAGCCATACCCTTAGTATAACCTCTTGATATGGCATTCTAAACCCTGGATTAATTTACTTTAGCGTCTAATTCGCCCCGTTCGTAGCGCCCGAACATATCTTCTAGCGAAATAACCTTGATTTTGCTTGCTTGACCGGCACAACCAAAGGCTTCATAGCGAGCTTTACAAATCTCGTACATAGCATCGGTCGAAGCTTTTAAATATTTACGTGGGTCAAAATTGCTGGTGTTCTGTGCCAAGTGGCGACGGATAGCACCCGTTGATGCCAAACGTAAATCGGTATCAATATTTACTTTACGTACGCCGTGTTTGATACCTTCAACGATTTGCTCAACCGGAACCCCATAAGTTTCTGGGATTTCACCACCAAATTCATTGATAACTTTTAACCATTCTTGCGGTACTGACGACGAACCGTGCATGACCAAGTGGGTATTTGGAATCCGTTTGTGGATTTCTTTAATTCGATCAATCGCTAAAATATCACCGGTTGGTGGGCGTGAAAACTTATAGGCACCGTGCGACGTACCACAAGCAATAGCTAACGCATCTACATTAGTGGCACGAACGAACTGTGCTGCTTCTTCTGGGTCCGTTAACAGCTGGTCGTGTGTGAGCTTGCCTTCAGCACCTACGCCATCTTCTTCACCAGCTTCACCAGTTTCTAAACTACCCAATACACCCAACTCACCTTCAACCGATACGCCACAGGCATGCGCCATAGCTACCGTTTGCTGAGTAACTTGTACGTTATAGTCGTAATCCGCCGGAGTCTTACCGTCTTCGCGCAATGAGCCATCCATCATTACTGAGCTAAAACCCAATTGAATCGAACGCTGACAAACCGCCGGTGAGGTGCCGTGATCTTGGTGCATAACAACAGGAATATGTGGCCATTCTTCAATTGCGGCTAAAATCAAGTGACGCAAAAAAGGTGCACCAGCGTAGCTGCGAGCACCGGCAGACGCTTGTACAATTACCGGGCTATCGGTAGCATCAGCTGCCATCATAATGGCCCGCATTTGTTCTAAGTTGTTGACGTTAAAGGCCGGTACCCCGTAGCCTTGCTCAGCTGCATGGTCGAGCAACTGACGTAATGAAATCAAAGCCATGTAATATCTCTCCTAATATTTTTGTGTAATTTGGCTTATAGATAGCTGCTTAGCCGTGTTGTGCGCGTTCTTCCAAAATCGCCACAGCCGGCAGTTCTTTACCTTCTAAAAATTCTAAAAATGCGCCGCCACCCGTAGAAATATAGCTGATTTTGTCGGCAATTCCGTATTTATCAATGGCAGCTAGAGTATCACCACCGCCAGCAATCGAAAATGCCTTACTGTTAGCAATAGCTTCAGCTAAAACTCGCGTACCTTCACCAAACTGGTCGAACTCAAATACGCCAACGGGGCCATTCCAAACAATGGTACCAGCCTGTTCTAACATCTTGGCAAAAGCTTGAGCGGTATCCGGACCAATATCAAACACCATGTCGTCCGTTGCAATAGCTGTTACCGGCTTGGTTTCTGCTGTTGCAGTGGCACTAAATTCTTTACCGGTAACCACATCTGAAGGAAGTGGAATATCACCACCTTTGGATTGTGCCGCAGCTACTAAGCGACTAGCTTCTGCTTGTAAATCGGCTTCATACAGAGATTTGCCAACCCCGTGTCCGGCTGCGGCAATAAAGGTATTGGCAATACCACCACCGACAATCAATTGATCTACTACCGTAGATAACGATTCTAATACCGTCAACTTGGTCGAAACCTTCGAGCCACCAACAATAGCCACTAACGGCCGCGCAGGATTTGCTAATGCTTTACCTAGCGCATCTAATTCGGCTGCAAGTAACGGTCCGGCGCAAGCCACATCAGCGTATTTAGCAACACCGTGAGTAGATGCTTGAGCACGGTGCGCGGTACCAAATGCATCCATCACAAAGACATCGCACAAAGCGGCTAACTTTTGTGCTAAAGCATCATCGTTTTTCTTCTCACCTACATTAAAGCGAATATTTTCAAACACCACAACTTCATTTACAGCCACGTCTACGCCGTTCAGATAATCAGTGGCTAAACGAACCGGTACATCAAGATGTTCGTTTAACCAATCTACCACCGGCTGCAATGAAAACTCGGCGTCGTAGACACCTTCTTCCGGGCGCCCTAAGTGCGACATCACCATCACCTTTGCGCCAGCCGCTACGGCTGCTTGAATGGTTGGTAACGCAGCACGCAAACGTGCATCTGAACTAACTTTGCCAGCTTGAATTGGAACATTCAGATCTTCTCTAATCAGTACCCGTAAACCGGCTAAATCTAAATCTGACATAGTAATGACTGCAGCCATAAAAAAATCCTTCTTAATTATTTTGAATCTGTTGCTAACATCACTTGCACTGTATCTAACATGCGGTTGGCAAAGCCCCACTCGTTGTCGCACCAGCACAACACTTTAATTAAACGTTTATCGGCGACCCGAGTTTGGGTGCCATCAACAATGCTTGAGCGCGGGTCGTGATTAAAATCGATCGATACCAGCGGCTCATCGGTGTAACCTAGCACGTTAGCATAAGCGCCCTGTGCGGCCTCTGCTAATACTTGATTAACCTGCTCTATACTCACCTCAGCATGCACAGTTACACTCAAATCCATAGCTGTTACGTTAGTGGTTGGCACCCGTACCTGAATAGCCTCAAACCGTCCGGCAAATTTCGGCAAGATCCGTTCAATGCCGCGCGCTAATCGAGTATCGACAGGAATAATCGAGCGCCCAGCAGCTCGAGCTAAACGCGGATCAGTATGGTAAGCATCAATCACTTGCTGATCATGCATGGCTGCGTGAATGGTGGTAATTGCACCACTGTCGATACCAAAGGCCTGATCTAAAACAGCAATGACCGGCACAATACAATTGGTCGTACAAGAACCGTTCGAGACCCACTGATGGTCAGCCTTGATGGCTTGATGATTCACGCCATAAATAGCAGTAAAATCGAGATCTGCAGCACCAGGCTGTGAAAACAGTACCCGCGGAATGCCTTGCTGTTGATACGCAGCACCATCGCCTCGAGTACCAAATACGCCAGTACAATCAAGCACGGCATCTAACTGCAGCGCTTGCCACTCGAGCTGTTCTAACTGAGCTGCAGAAGAAACCACAATTCGATCCTTGGCCACCTGCAAACTTTGATCTTCTGCAACACTAACCTGCTCGCTGAACCGGCCATGGCTGGTATCATATTTGAGTAAATGAGCCATACTGGCAACTGGTGCTAATTCATTGATGGCAACCACCTGCAGTTGGTCACGATAGCCGCGTTCGTACAAGGCTCGCAACACACTGCGGCCAATACGCCCAAACCCATTGATAGCAATACGTTTAGGCTGGCTTGCCGATGCGCTCAACAGCTCGGTTAGGGGTTGGCTCATGCTGATAATAGCTCTTGTGCTTGGTTCACAATATTCTCTACCGTGAAACCGAAGAACTTAAACAAATCACCGGCTGGAGCAGATTCGCCAAAGCTGGTCATGCCAACCACGCGGCCTTGCAGCCCTACATACTTGTACCAGTAATCAGCAATACCTGCCTCAATAGCAATTCTACGGGTTACCCGAGCAGGTAACACCGACTCTTTGTAATCGGCACTTTGTGCGTCAAACAGGTCGGTACAAGGCATAGATACTACGCGTACCTGTGTTCCTTGCTGTTGTAATTGCTGTGCTGCTTGCATCGCTAGTTCAACTTCTGAGCCCGTTGCCAGCAAAATCAAATCAGCCGGACCAGCGCTATCAAGGAGGATATAACCGCCTTTCTCGATCGCCGCAACCTGCTCCTCGGTACGAATTTGCTGAGCTAAATTTTGACGACTAAAAATCAAAGCGCTAGGGCCATCGGTACGCAATAAAGCCGCTTTCCAAGCAACCGCAGACTCAACTTGGTCACACGGGCGCCAGGTACTCATGTTTGGGGTCATGCGCAAACTCGCTGTTTGCTCTACCGGTTGGTGCGTTGGGCCATCTTCGCCTAAACCAATTGAATCGTGAGTGTAAACAAAAATACTGCGTTGCTTCATTAGCGCAGCCATACGCACCGCATTACGTGCATATTCCATAAACATCAAGAAGGTAGCGCCATAAGGTACAAAACCACCATGTAACGCAATCCCATTCATGATTGCCGACATGCCAAACTCACGGACCCCGTAATAGACATAGTTACCCACGGCATCATCAGCGCTCACACCTTTAGCGCCGCTCCAAAGCGTCAGGTTTGACCCAGCTAAATCTGCTGAACCACCAAGCAATTCTGGCAGCATAGGGCCATAGGCATTCAATGCATTCTGCGAAGCTTTACGACTAGCGATAGCAGCTGGCTCCGCTTGTAAACTAGCAATATAGGCATCCGCTTGGGCGGCAAAATCGGCCGGTAACTCGCCCGCTAAACGACGTTCTAGTTCTGCCGCCAGCTCAGGGTAGGCTTGTGCATACGCAGCAAAGGCTTGTTGCCATTGTTGTTCGGCGGCCGCACCTGATGCTTTAGCAGACCATGCAGCATACACATCGGCGGGAATTTCAAACGGCCCGTACGACCAACCTAATTGCTCCCGTGCCGCAGTAATTTCATCGGCACCTAATGGCGCGCCGTGGCAGCTTTCTGTGCCTTGTTTGTTGGGCGCACCAAAACCAATAATGGTTTTGCAAATAATTAGCGTAGGTTTATCTGTTACCGCTTGGGCAGCATGAATAGCCGCTTTGATAGCTTCGGCATCGTGACCATCAACATCGGCAATCACATGCCAGTTGTACGCATGAAAACGTTGCTCGGTATTATCCGTAAACCAGCCTTCAACTTCGCCATCAATAGAAATGCCATTATCATCATAAAAAGCAATCAACTTACCCAGGCCGAGAGTACCAGCTAACGAGCAGGCTTCGTGTGAAATACCTTCCATTAAACAACCGTCACCTAAAAAGGTATAGGTGTAGTGGTCGACAATGTGGTGCTGTGGACGATTGAATTGTGCCGCTAAAACTTTTTCAGCTAAAGCCATACCTACCGCGTTGGTAATCCCTTGTCCCAGTGGCCCTGTTGTGGTCTCAACTCCAGGCGCATAACCGTACTCAGGATGGCCCGGCGTTTTTGAATGTAACTGACGGAACTGCTTAAGATCGTCAATGCTGAGATCGTAGCCACTGAGGTGTAACAACGAGTAGATCAGCATCGAGCCATGGCCGTTAGACAGCACAAAGCGGTCACGGTCGGCCCAATTGGGGTTGGCTGGATTATGTTTAAGGAAGTCGCGCCATAGAACTTCAGCAATATCGGCCATACCCATAGGTGCGCCAGGATGGCCTGAATTTGCTTGCTGAACCGCATCCATACTAAGGGCACGGATAGCATTGGCAAGGTGCTTACGCTCAGATACTGCTGTAGTCATAACAAAACCCCGAATTAGCTGGTAAGAATATTTGCACAAAAGGTGCGCGTATTGTCCACAATTCGGGGCTTGTAAGCAAATTAGATATCAGCGCGTAAGGCTTCAGCGCGGTCGGTTTTCTCCCACGGGAACTCCGCGCGGCCAAAATGTCCATATGCAGCGGTAGCTTGGTAAATCGGACGCTCTAAATCTAACATCTGAATCAACCCATACGGACGTAAATCAAAATGCTTACGCACTAAGGCAATCAGTTTCTCTTCGCTGTAAGGACTGGTACCAAAGGTCTCCAAACTAATAGAGGTTGGTTCAGCCACACCGATAGCATAAGAAATCTGGATTTCGCAACGCTCAGCCAAGCCTGCTGCGACAATATTTTTCGCCACGTAACGAGCGGCGTAAGCGGCACTACGATCCACTTTAGAAGGATCTTTACCCGAGAACGCACCACCTCCATGGCGTGCCATACCACCGTAGGTATCAACAATAATCTTGCGCCCTGTAAGACCACAATCACCCATCGGGCCACCAATCACAAATTTACCCGTGGGGTTGATAAAAATTCGTTCTTGGCTGGCTGGGAACCATTCGACGGGCAACACCGGCTTAATGATAGTTTCAATCACCGCTTCGCGTAACTCAGCTTGACTGATTTGTTCGTCATGCTGAGTAGACAACACCACGGTATCGATACCTACTGGGCGGCCGTCTTCGTAAATAAAGGTTAACTGGCTTTTAGCATCCGGACGTAGCCAGCTAAGCTCACCACTTTTGCGAACTTCTGCTTGGCGTTGTACCAATCGGTGTGCGTAAGTAATAGGTGCTGGCATCAACACATCCGTCTCGTTGGATGCATAACCAAACATTAAACCTTGGTCACCAGCGCCCTGCTCTTCTGGGTTCGCACGGTCAACACCTTGATTGATATCAGGTGACTGTTTACCAATGGCATTTAATACAGCACAAGATGAGCCATCAAATCCCATATCTGAGTGAACATAGCCAATCTCACGTACGGTATTACGAGTAATTTCTTCAATATCCACCCAGGCACTGGTCGTAATTTCACCACCCACTAACACCATACCGGTTTTAACGAAGGTTTCGCAGGCCACGCGTGCACGCGGATCTTGCGTTAAAATCGCGTCTAATACCGCATCTGAAATTTGATCTGCGATTTTATCTGGATGACCTTCAGAAACTGATTCTGATGTAAATAAGTGCTGTGCCATTGCTACGTTTCTCTATAAGTGGACGATATACAAAACTGAACAAAAAAGTGGGCGTAGTTTACCTAAGCTTCGCCCACTTTTCCACATTTAGACGTCTAAAAGTCTTTATTTCTGTTTCAAACTTGCCATGTCGATAACAAAACGATACTTCACGTCGCTTTTCAACATCCGTTCATAAGCTTCGTTGATGTTATCAATATCAATCATTTCAATATCAGAAATGATGTTGTGCTCGGCACAAAAATCCAGCATCTCCTGAGTTTCCGCGATGCCGCCAATTAACGAACCGGCTAAGCTACGACGTTTCGCAATTAAATTGTAAACGGCTGGTGACGGGTGCGCTTCAGCTGGAACCCCAACTAAAGTCATGGTGCCATTTAAGCGTAATAAACTTAGATACGCGTCTAAGTCATGGGGCGCCGCTACTGTATTAAGAATAAAATCAAGTTGATTGGTCCAAGCCTGCATTTGCTCTGCATCCTTGGAAATCACCACATGATCGGCACCTAGGCGCTTGCCATCATCAATCTTGCTTGGCGACGTGGTGAACAACACCACTTCTGCACCCATGGCTTTGGCAATTTTAACAGCCATATGGCCTAAGCCACCTAAGCCCACTACGCCAACCCGATGGCCTTCAGTTACGCCCCAGTGGCGCAACGGTGAGTAGGTTGTGATACCTGCGCACAATAAGGGTGCAACACCGGCTAAATCAAGATTGTCAGCTACTTTAAGCACAAACTTCTCGGTGACTGTGATGCGATTTGAATAACCACCAAAAGTTTGCCCACCGGAATGTTTGTCTGCACCATTGTAAGTACCTACAAACCCGTTATCGCAATACTGCTCGTAACCCGCATCGCAATTGGCACAACTTTGGCAAGAATCGACCATGCAGCCGACACCTACGGTATCGCCCACTTTAAATTTACTAACTTGGTTACCCACCCGTGTTACTTTACCGACAATTTCGTGTCCCGGTACACACGGAAAAACTGTCCCACCCCACTCATTGCGGGCTTGGTGTAAATCTGAGTGACAAACGCCACAGTATAAGATGTCAATTTCAACATCAGTTGCGGTTGGGTCACGGCGTTCAAATTCAAAATATTCTAAGGCTTGATCAGCGGCTTTTGCTGCATATCCAATAGCTTTTGGCATGTAAAACTCCTAATCTTTGTTGTAAAGCAAGGCTTCGTTAACGGTTTGCGTCAGCGGGTGATAACCCGGTTTAGCTTGCTCGTACACGGCTCTAGCCCACTTTAAGTTATCCGGTGTTTTGGCTAACTCACGGTAAAGCGGGCTGACTAATTTGTTGCGCCCAATAGTTAGCAAGTAACTACGCAATCTATCGCGAGCTGGTTCATATTTTTTAATGATGGAGAGCTTTAACCAAGCATGAGCAATTTCACTATTTTGAATACTGGTTAAATTAAACTGACGATCCAAGCGCGCCATATTGTCAGCAGAAATATCGAGCGGCAGGTTATTGATAAAATGTAACCATTCATGCGTGGTCCAGCTGTCGGTTTGTAATGCGCCGCCTTTGAGCCAACGATTCATTTGCTGCTCAACTTTCGCAAAGGCATCTGACTGCGGTTTAGGTGCATCCTCCGGTAACCCTGGCTGATGGATCCATTCATTAATTTTATCCATGCTTACCACTTGCGGATGCTTTGCCAGCAGCTCACGTTGTAGATAAGCCTTAAACTGCGCCGTAGAAATACTCTGAAAGGCAAAGTCATCAAAATACTGGCGTAAAAACTTATCAAAGGTTTCGCGGCCGAACTGTTCTTCTAAATACATCAAAAACAATTGGCCTTTCACATAGGGTACCTGCGAGAACACATCATCTGGATGGCGAGTACCTAAATCGATATTAAGAATGGTGTCATTCGGCTCCAGCAGTTCTAAGTTTGCCAACAAGTCTTGGTATCCTAAAGCCTGTTCCATCACTGCTCGCTCAGTACCGAATAAAGCTTCCATAATGCGGTTTTCAACGTAGCTGGTAAAACCTTCGTTAATCCATAAGTCGCGCCAGCTAGCGTTCGTCACTAAATTACCTGACCAAGAATGGGCCAATTCGTGCGCAATCAGGTTGATGAGGCTACGATCGCCAGAAACTACCGTGGGTGTTATGAAAGATAAGCGTGGGTTTTCCATCCCGCCGAAGGGAAAACTTGGCGGTAGAATCAATAAATCATAGCGATCCCAGCGGTACGGACCGTACATGGCTTCAGTAGCTTCAATCATGGCAGGGGTGTCAGCAAATTCCCATGCAGCTTGGTCGACAATGTATTGCTCTGCAAACACCGCGACTTTGTCGCTAATGGCTTGAATAGCAAGATCACCGGCAGCAATCGCAATCAAATAAGGCGGAATAGCTTGCGGCATACTAAAAAAGTACTCACCGTCGCGATTATCACTCAAACTATTGTCTGCACTCATCACTGCTAGCAAACCTGCTGGCGTTGTTAAGCGGGCATTGTAGGTGAGTCGCAGCGCTGGAGTATCTTGAATAGGAATCCAGCTACGTGAGTGAATCGGCTGAGATTGGCTAAACATAAACGGATGTTTTTTCCCAGCCGTTTGTGCTGGCGTTAGCCACTGTAGACCACTGGCAGTGGTTGCTGTGTGATAGTGAATTCTAACCTTAGTGGCAGTGCTACCGATATCAACGATCAATTCTTGTCCTAGGCTTGGATGAACGTCGCCCAAACTAAACTTGGTTGGCTGCCACTGATCATGTTGCCAAATTTCTGCTTTGTCGATAGTGAGCTGGCTCGAATCTAAATACAGCAAGTTACTGTTACTATGACGTTGCAGACTATACTCAGCAAAACCACGTAGCTGTTTACGATCAAAATCTATCGCTAAATCAAGTTCTAAATGTGGGGTCGATACTTCATCTAAACGCGCATAACTGTGCGCATCTTCGGCTGCTGCAGTGCTTGAAAATAGCCCGACAATAGCCATAGCTATGAACAAAAACCATTGCTTACTAAACAACATAGATAACTCTCCAATAATCACACGTGCTTCATGATCGACTGCGCAGCCAACAAAATCAAATATTTTCCCGCTGCCAATGGCGCTTTTGCAGTGCTAAGATAACCGCCAGATGATTTTATTTTGATAGTTTAGGATACCAGCGACCTATGCGCATTCCGCGAATTTATACTTCTAGCGAGCAGCCGTGGACGGTTGGCAACGCTATTACCTTAGCAGAAGATGCGGCTCATCATGTAGGTAAAGTCCTGCGCATGACCGTAGGCCAGCAGTTGCAGCTCTTTAATGGCGATGGCAATAACTACCTGGCTGCTCTCACTTTGGTAAGCAAAAAAGAAGTACAGGCAGAAATCCAGGCGGTGCAGCCCAATCCTAGCGAGTCGGCGGTTTCGATCCATCTAGGGCAAGGTATTTCACGCGGCGACCGGATGGATTTTGTGCTACAAAAATCAGTCGAACTGGGAGTGACTAAAATCACGCCACTGTTTACCGAGCGTTGCGGTGTTAAGCTCAGTGGCGAGCGTTTGGAAAAAAAGCGCCAGCAATGGCAAAAGATCGTTATCGCTGCCTGCGAACAAAGTGGCCGTAGTAGCATACCCGAGGTGTGTTTACCGCTGTCACTAGCGCAGTGGTGTGAGCAACTTACCGCTGGCCTTAGGTTAACTTTAGACCCCTACGCTACGACTCCGTTAGCGCAGTTAAATCCGACAGCAACGACTGATGTGAGTTTGCTGATAGGTCCCGAAGGCGGGCTCACAGAAACGGAAGTTGGTGTCGCACAAGCTTATACATTCCAACCGGTAAAACTAGGACCACGAATTTTACGTACTGAAACCGCAGCCTTAGCTGCCATCACCGTTATTCAATACCAATTTGGTGACCTGGCCTAACGCCGGTGTTGCTGTTAATGGAGGTTTTATGAAACTAGCCATGATTATGGACCCAATCGCCCAGGTCAAGACATATAAAGACACCAGCTTTCGGCTCTTGCTGGAGGCTCAAGCTCGTGAGTATGAGTGCTTTTATTTAGAAATGAGTGACCTATCGATTGTGGCCGGCGAGCCCATGGCCACTGTTCGACAAGTGACGGTGCGCGACCAAGCCGAAGATTTTTACGATCTTGAACCAGCTAAAGAGGTGCCGTTGGCTGAGTTTGATATCATTTTGATGCGCAAAGATCCGCCCTTTGATACCGAATATGTGTACGCTACTTACATTCTAGAACTGGCTGAGCGACGTGGCGTATTGGTTGCCAACAAACCACAAAGCTTGCGCGATTGTAACGAAAAGCTATTCACAGCTTGGTTTAATGAGTTAACTCCTCCTACGATAGTCACCCGGCGAGCGGAGCAGATTCGGGCCTTCCATCAGCAACATCAAGATATCATCCTGAAACCACTGGACGGCATGGGTGGAGCCTCTATTTTCCGAGTCGGTGCTGACGGTAATAATCTTGGGGTCATTATCGAAACCCTCACCGACCACGGCAAACGCTTTGCCATGGTGCAACGTTATTTACCGGCTATTAAAGATGGCGACAAGCGCATCCTTATCATTGATGGCGAGCCTATGCCATACGCATTAGCTCGGATTCCATCAGCCGGCGAAACTCGCGGTAATCTTGCCGCCGGAGGTAGCGGTCGACCACAACCTTTGAGTGAATCCGATTGGGAACTAGCCAAAGCCGTGGGGCCTGAACTAAAACGCCGTGGCTTATTGCTGGTTGGGCTAGATGTGATTGGCGACCGTATTACAGAAATAAATGTCACCAGCCCCACTTGTATGCGCGAAATTGAGGACGCATATTCTATTAACATCGCCGCCAAAGTATTTGATGCTATTGAGCGCCAGCTAGGTTTGTGTTGAGGAGTAGTGAGTTCATGGAAACACTAGAGAGTTTACAGAATCACTTTTTAATTGCCATGCCAACCATGGACGACCCTTTCTTTGCCCGCTCAGTGACTTATATTTGCGAGCACAATAAAGACGGGGCTATGGGTTTGGTGATTAATCAGCCGGTTGAACTTAGTGTGGAAGATTTACTCACCAAACTAGAAATCGTGGTGCCTGATAATAGCCCCTCGTTGCAACGCCCCGTATATTCTGGCGGTCCCTTAGCCCAAGATCGCGGCTTTGTGCTGCATAGTCCAGATCATGACTGGCGTAGCTCAATTAAGCTCAGTGACGAGTTGAGTATTACTACCTCTAAGGATATTTTAGAGGCGATGGGAAAGGGGTTCCCCCCTGAAAAGTTCCTGATGACACTGGGCTATGCTGGTTGGGATGCGGGTCAGCTTGAAGAAGAACTAGCCAGTAATAGCTGGTTAACGATTCCTGCCGACCCAGATATTTTGTTCAACACTCCCAGCAAAGAGCGTTGGCAAAAAGCGGTGGCCAAACTTGG
Organism: Pseudidiomarina sp. WS423; assembly: GCF_050750165.1. NCBI lineage: Bacteria > Pseudomonadati > Pseudomonadota > Gammaproteobacteria > Alteromonadales > Idiomarinaceae > Pseudidiomarina > Pseudidiomarina sp. WS423. The sequence continues at coordinate 89,568 of NZ_JBOJLN010000005.1, forward strand.
CATCGATTTGTGGCAATTAGGTCCGGATGTAGGCCACGCATGAGCCAGGTTCTTGGTTTTGATTTTGGCACCCACAGCATTGGCGTGGCAGTTGGCCAAGCCATCACAGGAACAGCCTCACCACTGGCAGCCCTGAAAGCCAAAGATGGTCAACCTAATTGGGATTTGGTTGCCAAGTTGATCCAAACTTGGCAACCAAAACTCCTAGTGGTTGGCCTGCCATTAAATATGGATGGCAGCGAACAGCCGCTGACGGATCTAGCTCGTAAGTTTGCTAACCGCCTGCATGGTCGCTTTGGCTTGCCGGTAGAGCTGCAAGATGAACGGCTAACCACGGTCGCAGCCAAAGAGGAACTCTTTGCGCGTGGCGGCTACCGGCAATTACAAAAAGATAAAATTGACAGCGCCGCCGCCCAGTTAATTTTAGAAGACTATCTTAGTCATCAAAGCTGAGTCATCCAAGCTAAGTCATCAAAGCTAAACCTAGTCGCGAAAGATGCATTCCTGCCATTACAGATTTTCTTCTGCGTATTGTGCTAAGGAGCTTCTTACAACCCCATTTAAATTAATCGTCGCGCTGCCCGGGTAATCTTTAAAACGCTCTACAATATAGGTTAAGCCCGAGGTTACTGCGGTCAGATAATAACTATCAATCTGCGCCAAATTACCAGTACATACAATTTTAGTGCCCGTACCACACCTAGTTAGCAAGGTCTTTAATTGTGAAGCTGTTAGATTTTGCGATTCGTCGAGTATTACAATTGCATTTTGAATACTGCGACCACGCATAAAATTCAAAGATTTAAACTGAATGTTCGCTTTGTTCATGATGTAGTTCATGCTGGCTTCCATGCTTTCATCATGTTTGTGCAAGACCTCTAACGAATCTGTAATAGCTGCTAGCCACGGGGCCATTTTCTCTTCTTCTGTACCTGGCAAATAACCAATAGATTCAGCAATTTCTGGGGTATTTCTGGTCACGATGATTTTCTCATAGGTGCCCTGCTCGACCACAAGTTCTAGAGCAGCGGCCAGTGCCAACAAGGTTTTTCCACTGCCGGCAGGCCCAGTTAAAATCACCAAGTCAATGTGAGGATCTAACAGTGCATTCAAAGCCATCGCTTGATAAATGTTCTTCGGATGAATGCCCCAGGCGCGATAACTCATCATGCGTTCAAAACCCAGATCTTGCAGCCGTACACGGTCCGTATCATAGGCTACGACCTTGGCGGCAAAGTGCTCGCTATCATCAATTAAATATTGGTTTCTAAACACATGTGGCAATAACTTACGGTCTATTTCATGAAATGTTTCTCGCCCCTGCTGAACGCTCGTGACCTCGCCTACGGATTGCCAAAAATCACCGTCTATTTCAACAAAACCTTTGGATAAGAAACGAATATCATCAATCAACTGGTCGGTACGATAGTCTTCGACATAATTAACTCCGGCCCCCTTAGCCTTTAAGCGCATGTTGATATCTTTGGTCACGAGCACTACTTTGGTGTGCTGATGCAGCGCTTGCAACGCTAATGCAGACTGAATAATGCGGTGGTCGTTCTCTTTTAGGTTTAATACCGCATCTTGTTGCTTTAATTGGTAATCCGGATAGATAGCTAACGTGCCTTGGGCATGATGAGCACCTTGCATTCGATTCAACGGCACCCCAGCTAAGATCTGTTCAGGCGTAGCTGCTTTTAACGCATCTTCTAACGACCGAATAGCTAACCGCGCTTCACGACTGACATCTTTATGACGATCTTTGATGTTATCGAGCTCTTCTAGCACCACCATCGGAATAATCACGTGATGCTCTTCAAAGTTTAAAAAGGCAAGGGGTTCATGTAGCAGAATATTTGTGTCGAGTAGGTAATATTTAGCGGGGGTTTCGGTCATGCGCACCTCTGCGTTGATGTTATCAAGGTAAGTACTATCACCACGAGCTTGCTTTTCTAAGATTAGCGCATCTTTTATGAAAATCATGTGAACATTCAAATAATTTTAGTTACCATGTGCGCCCTTTTTTATGCGGTCAATATTCCGCTATGCTGTAAAGGTCTTTCAACACTATGGTAACTGATGTGGTAACTGATGTGGTAACTGATGTGACAACCGCCGATTTTGCAATGGGTCAACGCTGGTTAAGTGAAACCGAAATGGAACAAGGCTTGGGAGTGATCACCCAAGTGCAAGACCGCACCGTCGCGGTACTGTTTCCTGCCACCGGCGAAATGCGCCACTATGCCCGCCGCGATGCGCCACTAGCGCGCTACCACTTGCTGGTTGATGAACGCGGTCAACACGCCGATGGTTGGTACTTTCGGGTAACCGAGGTGACTGTGCAAGATGGTGTCATCAACTATCAGGCGCAACGTGAAGATAACGGTGACACTGTGGTTATCGCCGAAGTGCACCTAGCGGCCCAAGTGGCGGCCAATCACCCTTTAACTCGGATCTTGGCTGGTAAGGTCGATCGGCTCGATTTGTATCGGCTACGTCACCAAGCACAACAGTATTTACAGCAATGGCAGCAAAATCCAGCTGCGGGGTTACTCGGGGCCCGTGCTGATGTTCTTGCCCATCAGATTTTTATTGCGGCAACTGTTGCCGATCGCTTCAATCCACGAGTGCTCTTAGCTGATGAAGTGGGCCTTGGCAAAACCATTGAAGCCGGCTTGATTTTGCAGCGCCGTTTGCTGACAGGTCGCAGCGAGCGAGTATTGATTGTGGTACCTGATAGCTTAGCTCATCAGTGGATTGTCGAACTGTTACGGCGCTTTAATTTGCGTTTTAGCTTGTTTGATCAAGAGCGCTGTGAACAGGCAGCGCTAGATGCCGATAGCGTGTTTGCCACTGAGCAATTAGTTATCGTACCGCAATCCCTACTTACCCATAAGTTCTGGAGCTTAGAGTTATTGGAGGTAAACTGGGATTTACTGCTTGTTGATGAGGCTCATCAACTGACCCCAGCTACCCCTGCGTTTAGCAAATTAAGTGAGCTTTGCGAAGCGATTGGTTCGGTCATTTTGCTAACCGCCACCCCTGAACAAGCGGGAGCCGAAGCTCATTTTGCTCGGTTACAATTACTTGATCCGGATCGTTTTAGTGATTTCGCTAGTTTTCAGCAAGAGCAGCAGCATTACCAAACACTGGCCCCCCAAGCCGCTGCCTTAGCGGTCGCTGGCAAAGATGCCGAGCTGGACCAATTATTAGATCACTACGGTACCGGCCGGGTCATGTTTCGTAATAGCCGCAGTCATGTTGGACAGTTTCCGCAACGCGTCTTGCACCCACAGCGACTCACGCCCGAGCAGAACAAGCTAGACTGGTTAATCGAGCTACTGAAGCAGCACAAACAGCAAAAGTTTGTGCTTATTTGTCGTCACACAGATCAGGTCTTGTTATTACAAGAACAATTGCGAGTAAAAACTGGCATCCATGCAGCTGTGTTTCATGAACAACTCACGTTACTAGAACGCGATCGAGCCGCAGCCTATTTTGCGAGCCCTGAAGAAGGCTGCCCCTTATTAATATGCTCTGAAATCGGTAGCGAAGGACGAAATTTCCAATGTGCTCAGCATTTGATTTTGTTTGATTTACCTAACCATCCTGATCTGCTGGAGCAACGAATTGGCCGTTTGGATAGGATTGGCCAGCAAGATACCATTCATCTTCATGTGCCTATTGTTGCCGATAGCGCCGAAGCCGCACTCTTTGCTTGGTATCAAGCCATGGATGCTTTTAACCAACCGAATGCGGTCGGAGCTGCCATCTATGACCAGCTACACGACCAAGTGCTAGCAGCTAGCACTATGACTGATGCAGAAGGTGAGGATAATCAGCTATTAGATGAGCTCATCATTGCCACCGAGACTATGGCGGCAGATTTGCGCGAACAAGTGCAAGCAGGTCGCGATCGCCTGCAAGAACTGAATGCCTGCCGACCGCATCAAGTACAACCCGTGCTAGATGCCATTTGCGCTGCTGATGACTATCAAGCCTTACAGGCATTCATGGAGCAATTCTGGGACCGGTTTGGTATCGACTATGATGCGCTCAACGACAGTAGCGGTTGGTTACGTCCCACTGAACAGCTGCGTGTGCCTATCGCGGGATTACCAGAAGAGGGCGTGACCGTTACTTTTGCGCGCGGTTATGCGTTACAGCACGAAGACGTGGAGTTCTTAAGTTGGGACCACCCGTTTGTTCAACAAGCACTGGAGTTGCTAAGTTTCGATAGTTACGGCAGTACCTGTGTTGCACAACTCAAAAACCGTGCTCTACCTGCCGGCACTTGGTTTATTGAACTGCAGTTTGTCAGCACTTTAATGGCACCAAAAGCGCTACAAGCCCATGAGTTTTATCCGCAACAGCGAATTCGCGTGCTCTTAGACAGTCAAGGCCGCGACTTGACTGCTAAGGTTGCCGCCGCAGGCCTAGACAAACAGTTATTGCCGCTAGATAAAAAGCAAGCTCGAGGGCTATTGAAGCAATTGCGCGGCCCTTGTCAGCAAGCAATCAAAACGGCTTGGTCACCAGCCGAACAAGCACAATCTAGCTTTGTTGCTGCCGCGGCAACCGCTGTCGAACAGCAATTAGCGCAACAGCTGGCCCGCTTAGAGCAGTTGCAACAACACAACCCATTGGTGCGTGACTCAGAAATTAATGCAGTGCGAGAGCGTCGCGAGCAATTACTGCAAGCACTGACACAGCCTGTATTACAATTAGATGCAGTGCGAGTTATGGTGAATATTCCAGCATGACTTTGCTTACCTATAACCCGCCACAGCACCCTTTTCTAGACATTGTCTATCGAGACGATGATGTGGTGGTTATTAACAAGCCAAGTGGATTATTGAGTGTACCTGGCAAAGACCCAGCTCATCGCGATTCAAGCTGGGCGCGGCTGGCTTGGGTGTTTCCCGATATTAGAGTCGTACATAGGTTGGATATGGCGACTTCGGGCTTACTGGTGTTTGCTTTGCATAAAACAGCCCAAGCTCATTTACAGCGTCAATTTGAACAACGTCGAGTCTACAAACGCTACCTTGCCGAAGTCTGGGGAGCCTTACCAGCCATGGCCGGGGCTATCGATCTTGCCATGCGTTGTGACTGGCCCAATCGCCCCCGGCAAATGGTTGATTTAAGTCTTGGTAAACCAGCCTTAACTTTCTACCGATTGCTGGCCCAGCGCCAGCAGCAACAGCAGCTGATTAGCCGGGTAGAGTTGGAACCTTTTACTGGGCGGTCACATCAATTAAGGGTGCACATGCAGGCCTTGGGCACCCCTATTCTGGGAGATAAATTCTACGCTCATGAGCAGGCCTACGCAGCTGCTGAACGCTTATTCCTGCATGCGCAACAGCTCGGCTTTTTTCAGCCAAGTAGTCAGCAATGGCTGAGTTTTACTGCCTCTGCTGACTTTTAATCAGCTCATAAGCCGCTTGAATTTCTTGGGCTTTTGCCTGCGCTGACTCTCGCATTTCTGGTGGCAACCCTTGCGCCGCCAGCTTGTCTGGATGATGTTTCGACATGAGTTTGCGATAAGCCTTTTTCACTTCAGCGGCATTGGCGCTGCGTGGTACCCCCAGTACGGCATAAGCATCGTCAAGTTGGCTAGCACTACTGCGAGCGTTGCCTGCTGCTCCTTGCCGCCCACCACGAAAGCGTTGACCGGCTTGCGCCATCTGCAACAACATATCAAGTTGCGCTTTATGAAAGCCAAGGCTTTGGGTTATCCGCTGTAGTACTTGATACTCTGCTTGGTCTACTTGACCGTCAATCAAGGCTACCGTTAGTACTTGTTCCAAAAAGAACTGAAGTACATCGCGGCGCCAAGCAAACTGTTGCTTAAACTGCTGCACCCGCTCGTTTAACGGGTAGTCAGCTTGTTTACCTTCGCGAAACGCAGCTTGTGCGCGCACTTTAGCATCTTCGGATAGGCGCAAATGCGCCATCAACTGGCTTATATAGCCAATATCTTGCTCAGTAACTCGGCCTTTCGACTTTGCAAGATGCCCAAGTACCGCAAACAAAGTATCCAAAAACTGCTGATGATTGGCAGGGTTACCCCCTTGCTTCATATTCTTTTGTAATGCTTGATCAAACCAGTGGCCGACCATCACACCAATCACAATACCGACCCAGCGCAACAGCAAAAAGCCGAAAAAACCACCTAAAACTTTACCCCAAATCATACTGGCTCCTGTAATTGTGCTAAACGTTCGGGGGTACCCACATCGGTCCATGCCGCCGTTATGTAACTACCATATAAGGCTTGTCGCTGAATCGCTTGTTCAAATAACGAGCGCAGTGCGAGCACCTGCTCACTACCGGCTGGATAAGCTGCAAACAAACGCGGATGAAACAAGCCCACACCGCTGTAGGTTAACCTATTTGATGCATGTGCGTCAGTGCTTAATAACCCTGAGCTAGCTAGCGCAAAATCCCCTCGCGGATGATGTACGGGGTTTGCTACTAACAACAAATGCGCGTCCGCATCAGCCTCTAGCTGCCGCGGTAAATTGCCGAAATCTAAGTCCGTAAAAACATCGCCATTGATCACCCAAAAAGGTTCATCGCCTAACCATGGCAGCGCTTTGATAATGCCTCCGGCAGTTTCAAGACCGCCCGGTGGCTCAGCCGAGTAACAAAGACGTAAACCAAACTGGCTGCCATCTCCCAACTGCTGTTGTAACAGATGCCCTAACCAGGCATGGTTAATCACTACCTGTTCAACTCCTAATGCTGCTAGTTTCTCGAGGTGGTACTGAATCAGAGGTTTACCTCGTACTGCTAACAGCGGTTTAGGTATTGTATCCGTTAATGGCTGCATCCGTTTACCACGACCGGCAGCCAAAATCATTGCTTTCAAGCTGATAACTCCTGTAACGCGGGTTGTATGGCTCGCGCCAACCAGCGTTGATACTCGCTAAACTCTGGATACAAGCCTGCAATATCATGCAGATAACCCACGGTACGCGGAATATCGGCTAAATACCCGGCTTTACCGTCACGGTGATAAAGTCGTGCAAATATCCCAGCGGCTTTGGTATGTCGCTGCAGTCCCATCAAATCGAACCAACGTTGCCATTGAGCTGCCGACACTTGTTGAGAAATAAGGCCTTGTTGCTGCAAATGCAAGTATAAGTACTGGCTCAATTCTCGCACTTGCGCCAGCGGCCAGCGCACATAGCAGTCACGCAAAAGGCTCACAGCATCGTAGGTGATAGGCCCTACTACCGCATCTTGAAAGTCGATAAAGGCCAGATGTTGTGGCCCCACGACCATGATGTTGCGGGCATGAAAATCGCGATGCACACCCACTTGTGGCTGCTCTAACGCATTGGTAACCAAGCTATCGCAAAACTCTTGCCATAAAAGCTGTTCTTCGCGGCTTAGTTTTAGTTGCAGGTGTTCACTCACTAGCCAGTCATGAAATAGCGCTAATTCGCGCCGTAATAGCGCTTCATCGTAACAAGGTAAGGGCCCAAGTTCAGTGCTAGTGACTGGCATCAAGGCTATTAAATCCTGCAATGCCCGCTGATACCACACGCTCATGTTGGTTTCTGTTAACTCCGAGAGCAGTAACGTTGAACCAAGATCCGAGAGCAACATAAAACCCTGCTCTTGATTTGCTGCAATCACCTCGGGTACCGTCACACCTGCGGCTGCATAACTGGCTGCTATCGCCATAAATGGCTGCAATGATTCTTGCGGCGGCGGTGCATCCACCGCAATTAAGCTACGCTGACCATCACTGGTTCTAAAGTAGCGTCGAAAACTGGCATCCCCTGATACCGGTTGTAAACGTCTTTGCGCATGCCCGGTGATAGACTCACACCAAGCTTGCAGTGCTATTTCTCGTTGGTTTTCCACATGAACCTCATGGCAACTGATTGGTTTTTACAGAATATCAAGTGTAGCAAATGGCGGCCGAATAAAAATTGCTTTATCATACCCTGCACATTGTGAAGGATAACTCGGAATCAAAGTTACATGAGTAAATTGTTACAGACATGGGTTTGGGCGATAGGCCTATGCAGCATTGCGCCAGTATGGGCGCAATCGGCGCAACCCAAGCAACCCTTGCCGATGGGTGTCTGTCCGTTGCCGACCGAGTTATTTCAACCCCCCATAGAGCCGATTGCAAACTTGCCCAAAGGCGCTATCGGCGTACGCTCAGAGCGTTCTGATCTAGATTATCGCACCGAGGTTGCCTCATTCTTTGGTGATGTTGAAGTACAGTTGGATAACCAACAACTGCGTACCGAACAAGCGCAAATTAATCAGCAAAGTGGTGCTATTAACGCCAGTGGCCGCACGCGCTACACCAATGGTTACGTGCAAGTAGAATCAGAAAATTTTCGCCTAAACTCAGCTGAAAACCAAGCTTATATTAGCGGCGCTCAATATCAATTAGTAGCATCTGGGGCGCGTGGCAAAGCCGATATTTTATCATTATCGCCACAATCGGTACGATTAGAAGGCTCTACTTTCACCACCTGTCCAACCACGGACCCGGCCTGGCAGTTAAGCGCTCGGACCATTTCTTTAAATGAAGACGAAGCTTTTGGGGAAGCTTGGCATGCCAAATTTGAATTATTTGGCGTACCTGTTGTGTACATACCTTACATGAGCTTTCCGATTACCGATGAACGTAAATCTGGTTTTCTATTTCCAACCGTGCGTTCATCGCAAAAAAATGGCTTTGAATTAGAAGTACCTTATTACATCAATATTGCTCCGCATATGGATGCAACCATCACGCCGCGCTACATGGCCGAACGCGGCTTGCAAATGCAGGGCGAATTTCGCTTTCTTACAGCAAGCAGTCGCGGCCAATATAATCTAGCTTTGCTGGAGAATGATAGCAGTCGTACTGGTGATAATTCGCGTTTCTTATGGCGCGTAGAACAAGAACATACTTGGGGTGAAAATTGGCGTGCCTATGCCAATGGTACCTTTATCAGCGACGATGATTACCTCAACGACTTCGGTAGTGATTTTGCTGGCCGCGCCGATGCACAATTATATCGGCACGTGCAAGTGGATTATTTATCGGAGCAATGGCAGGTAACGCTACGCAGCGAAGACTTTGAGCTACTAGGTAACTTTCGTTCACCCTATCGAACTCTGCCGCAAATAAGCAGTTACTACACCTACACGGGCCCCTTTGGTCTTGATTTTGACGTCTTCTCTGAGCTTAGCCACTTTCGCAATCAGGAACTCAGTTCAGATTACGCCACTCGGCTGCATTTAGAGCCGCAAGTTCGTTTTTCACTTGAGCAACCGGGTTTTGATTGGCTGGCAGAGCTTGGCTATGCTTACACTTATTATGACCAGAATGAAGATCTCGATCGAGGCCTGCTAGAAAACCCAAGCCGTGGCATGATGAATTTCCGCTGGCGCGGACGTTTGAATTTTGAACGCCAACTAGAAATTAACGGCGCCAGTTATCAACAAACCTTGCAACCGCAGATTCAATACTTATACACCCCTTATCGAGACCAAGCGGGGATCGGTATTTATGATTCGACGCTGATGCAAGACGACTACCAAGGCTTATTTAGAGCCCGGCGCTTTTCCGGACTAGACCGGATCGCCGATGCGAACCAAGTCGCCGTGGGTGCTTCTACCAGCCTATTCGATAGCCAAGCGCGTGAGCTTGCTCGCTTGAGCCTGGCGCAAATTTACTATTTTTCGGACAGCGAAACCCAATTGCTCGAACAACAAGGCGCCATCGCCGCCGATCGTTCAGATTTAGCCATAGAAACTCGCTTTAGATTAAACAATCGCTGGTATGTTGATAGTGCAATTCAATACGACATGGAACTGAATAGCACTCGTAAGAGTCAGACCTCGGTAGAATACCGTAAAGACTCGAAAAACTTGATGCAAGTAAGTCATCGCACCGTCACCAGTATTCTTGACGATAACATCGAGCAATTTGGTATGTTAGGTGTGGTTGAACTGAGCCCGCGTTGGCAGTTAGCCTCAAATTGGTACTACGACTTGCATCACAACCGTACCAACGACGCGCTGATTGCGTTACAGTACAGTGATTGCTGTTGGGCCATGCGTGTTAGCGCCTATCGCCGCATCGACCGCAGTTTTGAATTTTTTAATGGGCAACCGGTAATTGGCGAACCGGAATTTGATACCGGCGTGAGTTTCCAATTCATAATAAAAGGGCTGGGTAGTGATAATCAAAGTCTGCTAGATCTGCTCGAGCAGAGCTTGTTTGGTTATCGTCAACCATTCCACTTAAGCAACTAGGTAGTAAGTATTCATGAGTAAACTGGTTAAATTAGTCGTCGCAGTAGCATTCACAGCTGTTACATCCATGGCTGTAGCACAACAGGTACTTGACCGTGTTGCTGTGATCGTCAACGAAGGCGTCGTATTAGAAAGCGAAGTGCAACAACTCCTTCGCGAAGTTAAAAATAACGCTGCAAACAGAGATGCGCAGTTACCAGAAGACAGCGTCTTGCGAGTTCAAGCCACCGACCGTCTGGTGATGCAGCAGTTGCAATTACAAATGGCGAGCCGGATGGGTATCACTATTTCTGATACGCAATTACAACAGACTATCCAAAATATTGCCCGTGACGAAGGCATGAGTGTTGATGAGATGCGTGGCCGGATCACCGCATCGGGCACTCCTTGGGATGATTACCGTGAAAGTGTTCGTAAAGAAATCATCACCGGTGAAGTACAGCGTGCTGCGGTTCAACGTCGCGTGTACATCTCACCACAAGAAATCAGTGGTTTGGTTAATTTATTAACTGAAGCCAGCGAAGAAGAAGTGGAATACCGTTTAGGCCACATCTTAGTAGGTATTCGCGATGGTGCTAATGCTGACGAAGTTCAAGAAACTCGCGACCGCGCCGAGCAACTCCTGAAGTTACTCAATGATGGTGCGGATTTTGCCCAAGCAGCTATCACCTCGTCATCAGGTTCACGGGCATTAGAAGGCGGAGACTTGGGCTGGATGAACATCAACGCTATGCCGACCCTATTTGCTGAAGTTGTACGTGGTAAAAAGAAAGGCGAATTGGTGGGCCCGCTGCGTAGTGGTGTTGGCTTTCATATCCTCAAAGTAACCGATGTGCGCGGTGTTGAAGCTGTTGAAATTGAAGAAGTGAAAGTTCGTCATATTCTAGTTCAGCCATCGATTATCTTATCTGAGCGACGTACTGAAGAAATGCTCGCTGAGTTTCGTGAGCAAATTCTGGCTGGCGAGGCTGAATTTGCCGACCTTGCTCGTGAGCATTCTGCCGATCCAGGTTCTGCCGCTAACGGTGGCGAGCTAGACTGGAGTGAGCCAAGTATTTATGCCGAAGAGTTTGCTTACCGAGCGCGCACCCTGCCGGTTGGCGAACTAAGTGCTCCATTTAAAACTCAGTTTGGTTGGCACATTATGGAAGTAGTAGATAGACGCGTACAGGATGCTACTAAGCGCAGCCAAGAAAACCGCGCCTATCAGTTACTCTTTAGCCGTAAGTACCAAGAAGAATTAGAAAACTGGCAACAAGAAATTCGTGATCAAGCCTATATTGAAGTAGTTGACCAAGAAGGTTAGAGCTATGTCTGTGCCTCGTATTGCGTTTACTCCAGGCGAACCGGCCGGGATTGGCCCTGATTTAGCCGTGCGGTTAGCGCAATACGAATGGCCCGTGGCTTGGATAGCCATTGCTGATAGCAACATGCTGCAACAACGGGCTGCGGCATTGGGACTACCGCTACAGATTATTCCTTACGACCCTCACCAAGCTCCCCAGCCACAAGCCGCAGGAACACTAACCGTCTGTCATCTTGCCTGCGCTGCTAAGGTGATCCCACAGCAGCTTAATAATGCTAATGCCGACTATGTGTTGGCTACCCTAGCTCGCGCTGGACAGGGCTGTATGACCGGCGAGTTTGCGGCTGTTGTAACCGGCCCCGTCCACAAAGGCGTAATTAATGACGCTGGTATAGCCTTTAGTGGCCACACGGAGTTTTTTGCAGAACTAAGCCAGACGCCGCAAGTAGTCATGATGCTAGCAACTGAAGGCTTACGGGTTAGCTTAGTAACCACGCACTTACCTTTAAAAGAGGTTGCTGAGGCAATCACTTATGACAAAGTATTGCGCGTTATCGAAATCATTGATGCCGACATGAAGCAAAAATGGGGCTTAGCGCAACCACGCATTTTAGTCTGTGGGCTTAATCCACATGCCGGTGAACAAGGCCATCTAGGGCGTGAAGAATTAGACCACATTATTCCTGCGATTGCCGCAGCACAGCAGCAAGGTATTGCCGCGAGTGGCCCCTACCCTGCCGACACCGTATTTCAGCCCAGTTACTTAGCGCATGCCGATACCGTATTAGCGATGTACCACGATCAAGGTTTGCCCGTGCTAAAATACCAAGGCTTTGGTAACGCCATAAACATTACGTTAGGCTTACCCTTTATTCGAACGTCGGTTGATCATGGCACGGCCTTAGATCGAGCGGCAACAGCAAACGTAGATATCAGTAGCGCCAAACTCGCTTTAACGACGGCTATTGACATGGTAAATCGATGACAAAGACACATTTAGGACACCGCGCTCGTAAGCGTTTTGGACAAAACTTTTTACACGATGAGTTTGTGATTAATGACATTGTAGATGCCATTAATCCACAGCCAGGCCAAGCCCTGATTGAAATCGGTCCGGGCCTTGCAGCTCTCACTGAACCGGTAGTGGAGCGCAGTCAACACTTGACCGTGGTGGAGCTCGACCGTGACCTTGCCGATCGGCTTGAACAACATCCGTTTTTGGCCAGTAAGCTTAACGTATTTCGTGGTGATGCATTAAAAACCGATTTCCGTCAGTTCTATCAAGGCCAACCGCTACGCGTCTTTGGTAACTTACCCTACAACATTTCTACGCCGATTATTTTTCATTTGCTAGAGCATCTAGAAGTGATTGGCGATATGCATTTTATGCTACAAAAAGAAGTGGTAGAGCGGCTAGCGGCAGAGCCCAATAGTAAAGCCTACGGACGTATTAGCGTTGCTATTCAGCAAGCCTGTGCCGTAGAGCCGGTGCTGATGGTGCCGCCAGGAGCCTTTATTCCGCCTCCTAAGGTAGAGTCTGCCGTGGTGCGTCTTACTCCTTACACTGAGTCGCCTTACCCGGTCCACAGCCGTAGCGACCTACAAAAAGTCTGCTTGATGGCATTTAACATGCGCCGCAAAACCATCCGCAATAATCTCAAGCAGCTTTGCACTGACGAGCAATTAGAGCAACTTGGCATCGACCCTAATGCTCGCCCAGAAACACTCAGCGTGGCAGATTACTGTCGCTTAGCTAACTGGTATACGGAGCAACAACAAGCCCATGAGTAAGATTCTTATTTCTGTAACCACGCAATATTTAGCAGCACAATCGGTAGCTGCCGATGAGCAATATATGTTTGCTTACACCATTACTATAGAGAATCAATCGACCGAGACGGTGCAACTACTAAAACGCTCCTGGAAGATTACCGATGCCGAACATAAAATCACTCGAGTAGCTGGTGATGGCGTGGTAGGGCAACAACCACAATTGGCGCCAGGTGAAAGCTTTAGTTACACCAGTGGTACTGTGCTGGCGACTCCGATTGGTACCATGGAAGGCTTTTACACCATGAAAGGTAGCAAGGGTGAGTTATTCGACGTACAGATCCCTTCGTTTCGCCTTGCCATCCCCAATATCATCCATTAAGTAAGTCGCCGATGAGCCGCTACATTGTTGGTGACATCCAAGGCTGTGCAACCGAGCTGAAGTTGTTGTTACAGCAAGTAGGCTTTGATCCTAGCTTCGACCAGCTTTGGTGTGTTGGTGATTTGGTTGGGCGTGGCCCAGATTCTCTCGCTTGTCTGCAATTTCTTCACGATTTAGGTAGCAGTGCCAAGGTCGTCTTAGGTAATCACGATCTGAACCTGATGGCGATTTTAGCGGGGGTACGCGCAGCTCATCCTAGCGATAAACTCGACGCCATCGTGGCGCTTCCCCAGCTTGAACAACAGCACTGGCTCGCTTGGCTAGTGCAACAGCCCTTAATGCTCACCAGTAACGATGGTTTAGTGATGAGTCACGCCGGTATCTATCCGTGGTGGTCCTTGGCTGAAGCACAGGATTATGCTGATGAAACTAGCTCCGCGTTACAACAAGCCTGGCAACAGCAACAACTTGGCGAGTGGTTGGCGAGTATGTATGGGAATGAGCCAAATCGCTGGCATCCGGATCTAAGCGGTGCGGACCGACATCGTTTTATCATCAATGCGCTTACTCGGATGCGGTATTGTCGTGTGACCCCCAGCTATGATTACGGTGAACTTGAGCTGACTTGTAAGACCGCACCACAGCAACAGCGACATCCTAGCGATTTAGTCCCTTGGTACGAGCTGACCGAGGTCACCGATAACTGCTTGGTGTTTGGCCATTGGGCGGCGCTCATGGGGCAGACCCAGCGCGATGATGTGATTGGTTTAGATACGGGTTGTGTCTGGGGCAATCAGCTTACGCTGCTGCGCTGGCCGACGGGGGAGATCGTTAGCTTGCCTTGTCAAAGTGACTGCTAACAGCCACAGCGAGGCTTGCACAAAACACACGCCAGGCCGAACCTTACGGCACGACCTGGCACACCCATTACTTCACGCTAATACGCGCGAACTTGCGTTTGCCTACTTGATAAACTGCGGTGCTACCAGCGGTCACAACGAATTTGGTATCTTCCACTTTCGCGCCGTCTATCTTCACCCCACCCTGTTTGATCATCCGCATCGCTTCAGAGGTGGAGGCTACTAGGTCAGCTTCACGGAGTAAATTAGCAATGGCGATACTGCCTTCAGCAGCCACTAACTCTAGCTCAGGCAGGTCATCAGGAATCGCATTTTTACTGAACCGCTGCACAAAGTCTTGCTCGGCTGCATCTGCCGCAGCAGCATCATGAAATCGAGTGATGATTTCTTTAGCTAACAAGACTTTATAATCACGTGGGTTAGCACCATCAGCAATCGCCTGCTTAAAGCCCGCAATCTCTTCCAAAGGACGGAAACTTAATAGCTGATAGTAACGCCACATTAACTCATCAGAAATTGACATCATTTTGCCGAACATATCGTTGGCAGGCTCAGTAATACCAATATAGTTACCGAGTGACTTCGACATCTTTTGAACGCCGTCTAAGCCTTCTAATAATGGCATCATGATCACTGTTTGCGGCGCCATACCTTCTGCTTTTTGTAGCTCACGCCCCATCAGTAGATTAAAGCGCTGGTCGGTACCACCTAATTCAATATCGGCTTTCAGGGCAACGGAATCCCAGCCTTGTACTAACGGATATAAAAATTCATGAATAGCAATCGGCTGTCCGCCGGCATAACGCTTTTTAAAATCATCACGCTCTAGCATCCGTGCCACCGTTTGTTGGGCAGCTAATCGAATCATGCCCGCTGCGCCTAAATCATTCATCCACTCAGAATTAAAGCGAATGATGGTTTTAGCTGGGTCGAGGATCTTGAATACTTGTTCTTTATAGGTTTCTGCGTTCGCCAGCACATCTTCGCGCGATAGTGGCTTACGTGTGACGTTTTTACCGGTAGGGTCACCAATCATGCCGGTAAAGTCACCAATCAAGAAAATAATTTGATGACCTAAATCTTGCAATAACCGCATTTTATTAATGAGTACCGTGTGACCTAAGTGTAAATCCGGTGCGGTTGGGTCAAATCCAGCTTTAACCACTAAGGGTTTACCACTGGCTAATTTTTCTTTAAGTTCTTCAGCTAAAAGAATTTCTTCGGTGCCTCGTGCAATTTCAGCAAAGGCTTCTGCAGCAGATACTGCCTTCATTAACTTTCTCCTGACAGGATGATTCGACCGATAATCACCGCATTGTATGCTATTTAATGCAGTGTTTTAAGCGCAATTAACCGTAAAGTAGCTGGAAAAACGTCGCTCTTCGTATTATTCTGCCGATAATGATTGACAAAAATAAAATTGCGCTAACAGTTCGAGACTCTATGACATCACTTGCAAAGCGAATCACAGCCCTGCTTGCGCGCCTGCCTAGGCGTCATCAAGTTATGCTATCCGTTGCTGGCGGTGTAACCCTGCTAGCTATGCTATTACCCTCAGAGCCGGCCACGGCTTCGCGGCATGTCAGTGAGCCCCAACTAGGCCAAGCAGAGTTGATTCTCGGCCAGCGTTATCCATTGCAGTTACAGCTAAATGAAGCGAGTAGCAACGTAGCTCCTAGCTACGACGATATTCGTTGGAGCGGTTATGAAGTGCGTAGCGGTGATAGTTTAGCGCGTATTTTTGATCGTATGGGACTAAGCCCACAGCAATTGTATCGGGTCACCCAAGATCAACAAGCCGCCAAAATCCTGACTAATTTACACCCGGGTGATACCGTGCGGTTTGCCCGCGATAGTCAAGATCAGTTGGTGCAAATTGCTTACCAGTTAAACGAAACCGATACCTTAGTTGTCACCCAGCAAGAGCAAGGCTATGTAAGTAGCATCGAGAGCAAAAGTGTTGAGGTTAGAACCAGCTTTGCCCACGCGACCATTTCTAGCAGCTTCTGGAACGCAGGTATAGACGCCGGCCTTACCGATGGCCAGATTATGAGTATTGCTGACATGTTTGGTTGGGACATCGATTTTGCGCTAGATATCCGCGCCGGCGATGAATTCAGTATTTTGTTCGAAAAGAACTACGTTGATGGTGATTTTGTTGGTTTTGGCCGAGTCTTGGCGGCCGAGTTCGTAAACCGCGGCCAACATTTTCAAGCCTTTCTACACGATAATGGCCAATATTACACCGCCGAAGGGCGCGCCATGCGTAAATCCTTTTTACGCTCGCCGGTAAAATTCAATTACATCAGCTCTAACTTTAATCCACGCCGACTGCATCCAGTCACAGGCCAAGTTCGTGCCCACAATGGGATTGATTATGCTGCAGCTACCGGTACTCCGGTGATGTCCTCGGGGGATGGTAAAGTTATTGCCAGTGCCTACAACAATCTCAACGGTCACTATGTATTTATTCAGCATGGTGAACGCTATGTCACCAAGTACCTACATCTAAGCAAACGCTTGGTGAAAACCGGGCAGCGCGTCAAACAGGGTGAATTGATTGGTCGTGTAGGTGCTACCGGCCGTGTTACTGGTGCTCATTTACACTATGAGTTTTTGGTCGATGGTGTGCACCGCAATCCGCGTACAGTCAAATTCCCTCAAGCGGAATCCTTGGCTAAGAATGAATTGCCTATCTTCAAGAATCTGGTGGGTGAGCGATTGGCCATACTTAATGATAATAAGCGGTTCTATTTGGCGATGCGCTAATGGCCGCAGATCTTTATCTTGGGCTTATGTCAGGTACCAGTATGGATGGCCTAGACATGGTCGTGGTGGCTTTTGAGGAGCACCAGATTGAGCTTCTACATCATCGCCAATGCCCACTGCCAAAAGAGCTTGTTGAACGTTTAAGCTTATTGTGTCAACCGCAGGCACTAGCCGATGAATTACATCACTATGCCCTTGCCGATAGAGCCTTCGCTGAATTCTGCGCAGCCGCCGTAAACCAATTTCTCGCTGACCTGCAACTAGCACACACTGATATTTGCGCTATCGGCAGTCACGGACAAACCGTGCGTCATGCTCCCTCCGCACAACCAAGTTACACCTTACAACTGGGTGATGCTAATACCTTAGCTGCGTTAACTGGTATTCCCGTGGTTGCTGATTTTAGACGTAAAGATATTGCCTTAGGCGGGCAAGGTGCTCCTTTAGTACCAGCATTTCATCAGGCTTTGTTCAGTAGTTCTGAGCAACCGCGGGCGATATTAAATTTGGGGGGTATAGCCAACGTAACTTGGCTGCCAGGCCCTGCTAATGGGGTCATGGGCTTTGATACGGGGCCAGCAAATACACTACTTGATGGCTGGTTTAGACGTTGCCATCCAGAGGCTCCTGATAGCTTTGATCGCCATGGCGCTTTTGCCGCCCAAGGCAAGGTTCAGCAGGATTTACTGGATCACTGTTTGGCTGATGACTATTTTGCCAAGCAACCACCGAAAAGCACCGGCCGTGACGATTTTAATCTCACGTGGTTAGCTACGCGGGCGCAGTTAACAGGACGACAATTATCTGAATTCAAGCCTGCCGATGTGCAAGCAACCCTGATTGAGTTAACCGCACGCTCCGTCGCCCAAGCAATAAACAGCTGGCTGCCGAACTTACCAGAAACCTTATTTGTTTGTGGTGGGGGAGCTTACAACCCGTTACTAATGAGTGCCCTAACCGCCGCTTTACCTCAGTGTCATTGGCACTCGACAGCTGTGTTAGGAGTAAACCCTCAACATGTAGAGGCTATGGCTTTTGCTTGGTTAGCTCGTTGCTACCTAAAAAAACAGCCGGGAAATCTCCCAGCTGTTACCGGTGCTAGCCGCCCAACTATTTTGGGCGGTCTCTTCTTACCTTAATGGTTAGCTAAGCTAGCGAAAGCATCACGAGTTAGGTTTTCGTTATTGCCGTCTTCGCCAACAACAATGCTATCTTCAATGCGCACGCCGCCGTATGGGCGTAGCTCGTCAATCCGCTGCCAATTAAAGTCGTTGTTACCAGCATGGGCTTCCAGCAACTGATCGACCACGTATAAACCCGGTTCAATTGTAAATACTTGGCCAGCCTCTACTTCACGTAGTAAGCGTAAAAACGGATGGCGTGGATCACGAGCAATAGCATCACCACGATCATTGGCTAAGAAACCGCCGACATCATGCACTTGTAGGCCGATAAAGTGGCCCAACCCATGCGGGAAGAAAGCACTGCTATAACCTTGCTCGTAAATACTTTCAGCTGAGCCTTTCACAAAGCCAAACTCACTTAATACTTGGGCAATCTTTAAGTGTTGAGATACGTGAAGTTGGTAATAGCTAATACCCGGTTTAATTTCACTCAGCAAGGCTTGCTGTGCATCATCCATCGCGGCAATCAGATCCGCAAAGAAGCCGCTCTCACGGGCATAGGTTCGGGTAATATCAGCACAGTAGCCTTTATAGAGGGCGCCAGCATCAATCAGGAATGAGCGCGCTTGTGCGGGGGCTTTTGTTTGATACATATCGTAATGTAAGATCGCTCCATGCTCGTTCAGAGCCACAATACTATTGTATGGCAACTGGGTTTCGCGGGCGGCAATCGCAGCTAGATAGGCATGATGAATTTCTAACTCACTGGCGCCAGCAAAAAATGCATCACGAGCGGCTAAGTGAGCGGTAGCTGCCAATTTATTGGCTGCTCGCATATTCTCGATTTCCCAGCTGGTTTTAATAGCACGGTGGAAGTGTAAATGATCGATCAAAGCTTGAGGGTTACGTGCCTTTACCTGCCAACTTGCCACTGGCTCAGCAAAATCCTCACCAATGAAAGCGGCCGCTGCTAATTTGTCGCCTAGCCAAGCCGTCATTTTTTCTTGCTCATCAATCACGACTAACTCAACGTGCTGTTGCCACTCTTCATGAGGAACTTCAGCTTGAGCATGCCAAAAATCACGTGGTTGAAATAAAAACACGACTGGCTTTTCACCCACTTTGTAATAAATCGCGCTTTTAGGACTTTCTAGTACGGGTATCCAGTATTTGAACAGAGGATTAACTTTGTAGGGAGCAGCATTGTCGTCAAGAAATGCTACACGCGGTTGGCCCGCATAAATCAATACCGAATCGAAACCTGTTGCAGTTAAAGCTGCATCAAATCGTGCTTGGACGGTCGCAATATGGTTTGCGTATGAACTCATAACACACCTCGCCTGTAAAATGTCGCAACATCTTACCGCAAAGCGAGGTGTATCTCATCCTCAGATGGAGAAACTTGACCCACAACCACAGGTAGTGGTCGCATTTGGGTTATCAACGAAGAATCGCGCGCCCTGCAAGCCTTCTTCATAATTAACCACACCACCAACTAAATACTGCAGACTCATAGGATCAACCACTAAGGTCACACCGTTACGTTCGATTTCAGTATCACCAGGATTGCTCTTTTCATCAAAGGTAAAACCGTACTGGAAACCAGAGCAACCACCACCAGTTACATAGACGCGCAATTTTAAGGCTGGATTTTCTTCTTCAGCAATAAGTTTCTTTACTTTGTTGGCCGCAGATTCAGTGAACTGAATAGGCATTGCTGCTGTGTCACTCATGATGTTGTGTACCTCTTAGAAATTCTGACCGCTATTTTCGCTTACCTGAGTAAAAGGGTCAAGTATTGTCGCTGCTATCGCCA
The DNA here is from genome assembly GCF_050750165.1 of Pseudidiomarina sp. WS423. Lineage (NCBI taxonomy): Bacteria > Pseudomonadati > Pseudomonadota > Gammaproteobacteria > Alteromonadales > Idiomarinaceae > Pseudidiomarina > Pseudidiomarina sp. WS423. Next base: position 109,873 of record NZ_JBOJLN010000005.1, read on the forward strand.
GCTTTGCTAGCCGTTGGTCGCGCAGCCAACAAGTCGGCCCAATAAAAGCTACGACTTAAGTTTTGTTTGCTACCGCTAACGTTCACCACCACATCAATCCGTTCGGGAAGAAAGCCCTCGGGCACCACGAAATCGCCGGCTTGAACGGTAAAGTAGCGCATGCTGAATTGGCGGTCTTTAGCTTCCACGTGCGCCAGTTCCAATAGGTCGTAACTCTGTGCTTGATCTTGAAGGCGTCCACTTAATCTAATTTCAATTGAGCCTTTGGTTAAATTACGTAGACGGTCCATTTGTACAAGGGCGAGCCTGAAATGAAAATGGCCGGGGCTGCGGTTAGGCTGTAATTCAAACGAATCAACCATCACCCCACTGGCCTCTAATTCAGGTGCCATAATTTTTTGATAAAAGGCTAACTCACGCCGAAGCGCAAAGTTCTCGTCTTGCGCCATCAACAGTTCTTGCTGCAGACCTTTACTGGCAGCCTGCTCAATGCCCAATTCTACTTGTGCAATATGTTGCTGATAATCAAACCGTTCGGTGCGTTCATAGAGCTCAGCTATGGTTGTTTGCTGTTGTTGTAGTTGCTGCTGTAACTGCACTAGATGCCAATTGCCGCCCCAATAACCAGCCGCAACGCCAAGGCCAAGGACCACAGCTAGCACCAACCAACCGCCAAATCGGTGCAAAAGGCTGGCAATAATAATATTCTGCTTCTCTTTCATAGTGACACTTCTTATGATGGAACTTCGCCATGCTACGCAGGCCGCGCTTGTGGCGCAACCAAAAATCATCGCAGTTGAACGAGGATTAGATGTCTATTTTACTCATTAAAGCACTACACATTGCCTTTATGGTGGCTTGGTTTGCTGGCATTTTTTATCTGCCGCGCCTCTTCGTCTATCATGCCCAGAATACCTCTGAAGAGGTTAATCAGCAGTTTAAGATTATGGAACGACGGTTGCTTTATTTTGTCACGCCATTTGCATTGTTAACGCTGATTTTTGGCTTATGGTTGATGTGGATTTATGGTGGTGCTTGGCTCAAAGCTTCGGGATGGTTACACGTTAAGCTCGTGATCGTTACCTTACTGTACGTTTACCATGGCTACTGTTTTAAGATTTTGGCTGACTTTAAACACCAACGGAACACTCGCAGCCATCGCTTTTATCGGGTTTTTAACGAAGTGCCCGTGTTAGCTCTGTTTGCCATTATTATTTTGGCGGTGATGAAGCCCTTTTAAGCGCTCCAGCATTCTTTTTAACCACAAAATCTGCTAGAGTAGCCCTCCAGTGTTTACCTTCACTGCAGGGCTACCCATCATGAATTTTACCGGTTCTAATATCCTTTCAGTCGAGCAGTTTGACCTCGACAGTATTCAGCAGATTTTTGCCACGGCCGATCGCATGCAGCCATACGCACGTAGGCAAAAACGTACCAAAGTTCTCGATGGTGCCATCTTAGGTAATTTATTTTTTGAAGCTTCAACCCGTACTAGGGTGAGTTTTGGTACTGCGTTTAACCTGCTCGGTGGTGAAGTTCGTGAAACCACTGGTATGGAAAGCTCAGCGCTGGCCAAAGGCGAATCTTTATACGATACCGCCCGAGTGCTGAGTAGTTACAGCGATGTGATTGCCATGCGCCATCCTAAATCAGGTTCTGTTGCCGAGTTTGCGCAAGGCAGTCGGGTGCCTGTTATCAACGGCGGTGATGGAGCCAACGAGCATCCTACCCAAGCCTTGCTAGATCTCTACACTATTAAAAAAGAGCTGGCTTACCATGGTCATCTTATTGATGGGATGCATATTTGCATGATGGGTGATTTAAAATACGGGCGCACCGTGCACTCGCTGTCACGCTTACTCGCACTCTATAAAAATATTCGTTTCACCTTGATTTCGCCCCAAGAATTGGCCATGCCTGATAGTGTGTTAGCCGTGTTAGACCAAGCCGGTCACCGTGTCACTATCACGGATCAAGTCAGTGGTAGTTCAGATGCTGATATTGTTTATCAAACCCGGATTCAGCAAGAGCGGTTTACTACGCCTCAAGAGGCTGATCAATATCGCGGTAAGTTTCGTTTAAATAGCGAAATCTATACCAAGCACTACAAACCTAATACCGTTATCATGCATCCTTTGCCGCGCGATTCACGCGCAGAAGCAAACGAACTAGATAACGATTTAAATCAACATCCTAACCTTGCTATTTTCCGCCAAGCGGACAACGGCGTGCTGATTCGTATGGCGCTCTTTGCACTAACGCTAGGGGTAGCCGAGCAGGTTGAAAAATACGATTGCGAGGTGAATTGGTACAGCGATAAACGCAACTCGTACTAATTCGCTATTAGCTGTTAAATAAGAGGAAACTCATGTCTCGTTCTGATGAATTATTTGCTCAAGCTCAACAAAGTATTCCCGGTGGCGTGAACTCGCCGGTACGTGCCTTTAATGGCGTAGGTGGCTCTCCAATCTTTATTGAAAGTGCCGATGGCGCCTATATGTTTGATGCTGATGGCAACAAATACATTGATTATGTGGGCTCTTGGGGGCCGATGATTCTTGGCCATAACAACACTGCAATTCGCGAAGCGACTCATGCTGCTGTCGATCGTGGTTTAAGTTTTGGCACCCCTACCCCTAACGAAATCACTATGGCTGAGCGCATCAAGCAAATCGTGCCATCGATTGAGAAGGTGCGCATGGTGAATTCCGGTACCGAAGCTACCATGACAGCTATTCGTTTAGCCCGTGGTTATACTGGTCGCGATAAAATCTTGAAATTTGAAGGCTGTTATCACGGTCATGCTGACGCGTTATTAGTGAAAGCTGGCTCGGGTGCATTAACGCTGGGCGTACCTAACTCACCTGGGATCCCTGAGGACTTTGCTAAGCATACCTTAACGGTAACCTACAATGATTTAGCTTCGGTGAAACAGATTTTCGCCGAAGTTGGCGACCAAATCGCAACCATCATCGTTGAGCCCGTAGCCGGCAACATGAACTGCATTCCACCGGTACCAGGTTTTCTTGAAGGCTTACGTGAGATCTGTGATCAATACGGTAGCGTGCTGATTTTTGATGAAGTAATGACAGGCTTCCGTGTGGCTCGTGGCGGTGCGCAAGAGTACTACCAAGTTATCCCAGATTTAACCACCCTAGGTAAGGTTATTGGCGGTGGCATGCCAGTAGGTGCCTTTGGCGGTAAACGTGAAATCATGGATTACATTGCTCCTGTTGGTCCCGTCTACCAAGCTGGCACCTTATCAGGCAACCCAGTGGCTATGGCGGCCGGCTTAGCTGCCTTAAACCAATTGGATGACGAACAGCTGTATCCTGGGTTAACAGCCAAAGTTGAACAATTAGTGAATGGCTTGCAAGCCTTAGCTGACGAGGCTGGTATTCCATTTACCACCAACCGCGCTGGCTCGATGTTTGGCTTTTTCTTTAGCAAAGAAGCGCAAGTAACAAGTTACCAGCAAGCTACCGAATGCAACATTGAGCATTTCCGCAAGTTCTACCATAGTATGTTGCGCCAAGGTGTTTACTTAGCGCCATCAGCGTTTGAGGCTGGTTTCATGTCAGCAGCTCACACGGACGCTGATATCGAGGCCACACTAGCAGCCGCTAAGGTCGCTTTCGCTGAATTAAAATAAGCGTTGCCACCAGCTTTTCTTTTCTACTGTGCCGGAACACCCTTGGTCTTCCGGCATTGTTTTAAAGCGCGCAGGTACGCGTAAGCCAGCCTCACAATCGTCGGGAATTGGCACCCCAAGCTGGCGATGAAAATTCACCACAGTCACTGTAGCTGGCATCTCTAACTGCAGCGGTTGTGGTTTAAATTGCTGTAATAAGGCTGCTACCACAGGTAACGCGCCTCGACTACCTGTAAGTCCTACCGGCTGATTATCATCTCGCCCTACCCAGACACTAAACACATGCTGCTGATCGTAGGCGACAAACCAACTATCACGATAATCATTGGTAGTACCGCTTTTACCAGCGAGCTGTTGCGAACCAACAAGCTGCGCTAAGGTTTTGCCGGTGCCTTCGTTGATCACCCCCCGCAGACCATAATTGATTAAATAGCCAACCTCAGCACTGAACACCTGTTGGGCTGTTTGCGGCGAACGTTGGTATAAATTCAACCCTTGGTGATCCGTCATAGCGGCAATCGCGGCCACCGGTCGATGTTTGCCTGACTGCGCCAACATGGCATAGATTTCACTCACTTGCAGCGGCGACAGTGCCACCGACCCCAACGCTAGGGCAGGTACCTCAGGTATTGGGGTGTCCACACCGGTTGCCTGCAACATCGCCACCAATTGCTTAATACCTACTTGTTGAGCTAGCTTTACGGCGGGCACATTACGTGATTGCACCAAGGCATCATAAACCGATAAATCACCCAAAAAAGTTTCGTCATAGTTTTGTGGTTGCCAATCGGCTTGTCCTTGACGTGGCACCACAATCGGCTCATCGCGAATCACTTGCCCTAGTTCTAGACCTTGATGCTCAAACGCGGCAGCATAAATCAGTGGTTTAACCAGGGAACCGACAGGACGCATCGCATTTAGGGCGCGGTTAAATCCTACCGCTCGAGGCTGCCGATCCCCCACCACCGCAGCTATCCCCGCTTGCTGATGGTTAACCACCACCACAGCTCCTTGCAATAGTGGATCTTTACTGACCTGTGCCAGTTGCTGTTGCAGTGCTTGTTCAGCCGCTTGCTGTGCATTGGGGTCAAAGTAAGTGAACACTCGCAAACCCTGTTGCTGCCAATTATGAGGTAACGCAATTTGGCTCAGTTCTTGCTGAACGCGTTCTAAATAATGAGGCAGTCTGGCCTTAACTAATTGTCCTGAACCAGTTGGCATCAGCTTAGCTGCTACTGCCATCTGATAGCTGTTGGGGTCTAGCAAATTATGCTCAAGCATTAATTGGAGGATCATATCTCGGCGCTCTAGCGCTCGTTCTGGATAGCGCCTTGGGTCATAATAAGAAGGACCTTTAATGACTCCAACCAATAACGCGATATCGGAAGCTGTTAGTTCTTGAACTTGTTTACCAAAATACAGGCGACTGGCTAAGCCAATTCCATGAATCGCCGAGCCTCGGTCTTGCCCAAAATAAACCTCATTCAAATAGGTTTCTAAGATTTCATTTTTACTAAAGCGATAATCAATAATAAGCGCCATCAGCGCTTCATTTGCTTTGCGCCACAAACTACGCTCGCGGGTTAAGTATAAATTTTTAACCAGCTGCTGAGTGAGTGTGCTGCCACCTTGTACCGTCCGCATCGCTATCAGATTGGCTACCGCTGCACGCGCAATCGAAGAGACTGAGATACCAGCATGATGATAAAAATCTCGGTCTTCAACTAACAGGAGAGTTTCAATCAGTAAGTTTGGCACCAACTCTAACCCTACCAACAACCGATCTTCATCACTGCCACCAGCTAAACGCCCGAGTAGCGGTGCTTCTAGGCGAAACCTATTCAGTGCTCGGCCATCGGGTAAACTCTGAATCCCACGGATGCCGCCTGCTGCAAATTCAAGTCGCACTCGCCGCGCCATTGCCGGACCATCAGCAAAGTCAAACGGACGCCGATAGATGGTCAGGCTACTACCGCTTTGCTGATATTGCCCTGAATCGGTGATCTGCGTTACCCGTTGATAACTCAAGCGCTCCAACTCAGCAATCACAGTCGGGGCTGCAATAGTGCTCCCTGGCACCAGCTCTAAACTGCGAGCATAAACCAGTGCCGGGGCTTGAAAGCGATTAGAGCTAAAACGCTTGGTTAACGAAGCATCAAGATAAATGAGGTAGCCCGCTACCAGTACTAGTCCGATCAATGCCAGCTTTAACCCAGTGATGAGTAAATACCTAAATACAGCTCTGGTACGGGTCATTCAAGGTGTCTCTTTGTTTTATGTGTCGCCATGGCTAAGTGTGGCTGATCTGGCCATGGATGTTTGGGATAGCGGCCTTTCATTTCTTTTTTTACCGCAGTATATGCGTCATTCCAAAAGCTAGCTAAATCGGCGGTTCGTTGCAACAATCTGCCCGCCGGAGAGAGTAAATCTATGGTAAGGGTGACTTGTCCGAAGCACAGTGTTGGTGACACTGGTTCACCAAACATTTCTTGTAACTTAACCGCTATCAGTGGCGTTGCCTGGGTATAGTCAATCGTTTGTTCACGGCCGCTAGGCAAACGCAAATGACTGGGGCAAGCTTGCTGTAAGAGTTGCTGCTGAGAGTAGTTCAACCGAGCTTGCAAAGCCGTAAGTGGACGCCACTGGGTTAGCTGCTGCAAACTGGTAATATCTTGCCAATAGGGACTCGCCCAGTCAGCTAAGCTAGTTAGTAAATAAGCCTCAGAAAAACTCGGCCACTGGGCTTGCTGGGCCGCTGGTAAATGCTGTTCTAAGAGCCGTGCTCGCGCCAGCCATTGCTGACAGCTAGCACTCCAACCCAACACAGCCAATCCCTGTTGCTGTACATAGTCGCGTAATGCCTGTATCCGTTGCTCCGCACTAGGCAGCTGAGCTACTGGTTGCGGATTAAACTTAATCGCTCCCAACTGCTGCCAACGAGTCGTTTGTAAGCGCTTGCTCGGCCCACTCCACGTGGTTTCATCGTAACTACTGATGGTTAACGCTGGATGCGTTAAATCTGCCTCAGTTAATTCTAGCGCAGCACCAATAATAGCATCCGCTTGGCCTTCGCTGAAGTTGACTGTCAGTACTAACAGCCAGCGGCTAGGTTGACGTAAGTCTTGATGATGAAAACTGGCACCACCGCCATAGGCTAGTAGATATCGATCACTCTTAGCTCGCTGTAAGCCCACTCGATCAGCAAAGCCCCACAGCAATATTTCTGCAAACGCACTGGGCGGAAGTAGGCGCTCACTAGCAGTTATTCCTAAGCGTTTTAACCAATACTGATAGCGTTGTTGTTGGGCGCTATTGAATTGAGCCAGCGGCTGCGGAAACTGCTGCGGTTGACGCGGTAGCTGCTCCAGTTGCGCGATTAAATAGGCCACTGTCGCCCGGTAGCTGGCTGATTGTGATTGTGCATGAGCTATGATTCGCGCTAAACGCGGGTCACTCCCCAACTCACTTAGCTGTTGACCGAGCGCGGTTAAACGTCCGTTCTCTTGCACGGCCTGCAAGTTAACCAATGCTTGCTGCGCAGCGGCTAAATTGGCTGCCGACGGAGGGGTAAAGAAGCGCAGTTGGGCAGGCTCACTGCCCCATCGCTTGCACTCCAATAGCAGCGAGGTTAAATCTGCGGTTTCAAGTTCTGGCACTTGATAATCACGCAAGCCATGCTGATCTGCTTCAGCCCACACTCTAAAACAAACCCCGGCCGCCGTTCGTCCAGCACGGCCAGCTCGCTGCGTAGCAGAAGCCTTGCTAATCCGCCGGGTGACTAAGCGACTAACGCCATGTTGGGGATAATAAAGAGCTTGGCGCTCACGACCGCTATCCACCACTACATCTACCCCAGGAATGGTCACACTGGTTTCAGCAATATTTGTCGCTAAGATAATTCGCCGTTTACCTTCGCCTTGGCGCCCTCGTAAGACGTCACGCTGTGCTGCCGGCGCTACTTGCCGGTGTAGTGGATAAACTTGCCACTGCTCCTGCAACTGCTCATTCAAGGAGCGCGTAACATACTGAATATCAGCAAGCCCAGGCACAAATACCAGCACATCTTGTTGTGCTACTTGGCATGCTTCTTGGATAACTTGAGGTAAATGCTGCTGCCAACGGCTACTGGCAGGAGGTGGTCGATAATGAATGCTGATGGGATACTGACGCCCTTCACTGCGAAGAATCTGGCAATCTACCCCAGCTTCGCTAAGCCAAGCCGCAATCGGCTCTGCTGGTAACGTGGCCGACATCACCAGTACACTTAAGTCAGGTCGCAATAGGAGGCTTTCTTGCAACATTGCTAGGCCCAAGTCACTCGCCAAATTCCGCTCATGAAACTCGTCAAAAATCACCATACCCACCCCAGCTAGCTCCGGGTCTTGTTGCAGGTATTGAGTAAACATACCCTCGGTAACAATGAGCAACCGAGTGTGCTGGTTAAAGCGAGCCTCGCCGCGAATGTGATAACCTACCGTTTGCCCCACGGGTTCATCCAGCTGTCGAGCCAGATAGGTTGCAATGGCAAGGGTTGCTAGCCGCCGCGGTTGCAACATTAAAATGCGTTGCTGAGCGAGACTTGGCTGCTGCAACAACGCCAGTGGCAACAGTGTCGACTTGCCCGCCCCTGGCGGGGCTTCGATGACCACTCGAGCCGCCGGTAACAACTTTACCAAAGGTTCAATTAAAGCTTGTACCGGCAACTGCTCAGTGGTCATTTACGCTTACAAATCAGTTTAACAAGGTGGCCGCAATAGTACGGAAGCCCAGCGCGGTAGCGCCCGCCGCACACATTCCATTAGCACTACCATGATACGCCGCAGCAATGTCAAAATGCAGCCAACCCGCACCTTCATTCGGCGCAAAACGCAATAAAAAGCCAGCGGCATTACTTGCGCCACCAGCACCACCACCTTTTTGCGGACGGCTATTGGCGGTATCTGCAAAAGCGGATGGGCAATTATCACGATGCCATGGTTGCAACGGCAAACGCCAGAGTAATTCTTGATTAGCCGCAGCTGAGGCTAGCGCCTGCTGAGCGTAGTCATCATCAACACTAAACAACGCATTATACTCAGTACCAACAGCAACCTGCGCTGCGCCCGTTAACGTGGCTGCGTCAATGATATGCTTGGCATTAACTTCAGCCGCATAAATAAGGCCATCGGCTAGCACCAAACGTCCTTCGGCGTCAGTGTTGACAATTTCCACTGTGGTGCCATTTTTATAAGTAATGATGTCACCTAACTTATAGGCGCGCCCATCAATCAGGTTTTCCGCACAACACAACACCAATTGCACTCGTTTGTTTAGGCCCTGTTCAATGGCATATCCTAAAGCACCTGCTACGGTTGCCGCGCCACCCATGTCGCACTTCATTGCTAACATGCCTTCGCTAGACTTAATACTTAGGCCACCGCTATCAAAGGTGATCCCTTTACCAATCAATACTGTGTCTACCTCAGCTTTTGGGTCCTTGCTTGGGTTGTAGTCTACCACCAGCATCACCGGTGGCTTGACGCTAGCTCTACCCACCGTATGAATACCCATACGTTGCTCAGCCAATAACTCATCGCCAACCACTTTGCGGACACTAATAGCTGCTGGTGCCAACTCGGTAAGTTTATCAGCCACACGTTGGGCAAGGGCCTCAGGATAGATGGCCTCGGGCGGTAAATTAATTAACTCTCGCACCCAATTTGCATGCTTCTGTAATAAATTAAGTTGCTGTTCATGGTTGGCCCACGTGATCTTATTTTTGCTAAGAGTGTCCGTAAAGCCTTTAGCGAAAGCCCATTGCTGCTCTAAGTTCCAGTTGTCACCCTGCAAGCTAACAGCATTGATTCCAAGATTATCTAATTGGCGGCCGGCCCGCTGAATTTTACGTAAATCGTTAGCTTCATTGCCAGTTAACGAGATCACGGCGCCGCGTTCATTCATGATGACCGCGGCAGAAGCCTTCCAACCGCCTGTAGTGGTGGTGCTTGCGGATTCTAAAAAGACAGGTACTGTGCTAGACATGCGATGTGGCTCCCAGTATGTTTGCGTGTTTAGATGGTGTCTATCGTACTTGAGCAAGATGGGGCTGACAATGAAGTTTATCAAGGTACTTGAGCCGGCAACCTTAACTAAACGTTACCAACGCTTTCTAGCAGATGTGGAGACTGCCGATGGTAGTGCCTTTACCATTCACTGCCCGAATACCGGTGCTATGACGGGTTGTGCCGAACCCGGCATGCGGGTATGGATGAGCGCCTCGGATAATCCTAAACGTAAATATCGCCACACTTGGGAACTCGCCCAAAGCAGCGCCGGTCACATGATCTGCGTGAATACCCAGCAAGCCAACAAGATTGCTGGCGAGGCTTTAGCTGATGGCGTGATTCCGCAACTGGAGGGGTTACACGAACTGCAAGCGGAGCAGAAATATGGTTACGACAACCGCCGCATTGACTGGCTGGGTCTGGATAAACATGCGCAAAAAGTTTTTATTGAAGTAAAAAGTGTCACCTTAGCTGAGCATAATCAGGGCTATTTTCCCGATACTGTTAGCCAACGGGCAACGCAACATTTACGCAGTTTGATGGATATGGTTAACGATGGTCATCGGGCGGTAGTGCTCTACGTGGTCTTGCATAGCGCTATCGAACAGGTCACGGCAGCTAGCCAGCTTGATCCAAACTACGCGCAGATGTGTATTGAGGCGGCAAAAATAGGAGTTGAATTTTACGCATTGGGGTGCCATATCAGCCCGAGCGAAATCACCGCGACAACAACCTTGCCGGTGATACCTGTTAGCAGCAGTGCAAAAAGTTAACTTTTGTTTAAATAAAATTGCACCGCCGATTACTTTCTGGTATATGTACCGACCATTTTTTTAACCGTCTCATACAGGAGATCCATAATGCCTCAAGGAACGCCGAAAAAAGCCCATGGCATTCTGGCACAAGCTGGCCTTGAACCTTATCAAGAGAAGCCAGGTGAAGAATACATGAATGAGGCGCAACGTGCGCATTTTCGTAAAATTTTAGAAGTGTGGCGTGCTCAGTTGCGTGAAGAAGTTGACCGTACTGTTCACCACATGAAAGACGAAGCAGCTAATTTCCCTGATCCAGTGGACCGCGCCGCGCAAGAAGAAGAGTTCAGTTTAGAACTCCGTACTCGCGACCGCGAGCGTAAGCTGATCAAGAAAATTGAAAAAACACTGCAGAAAATTGAAGCTGATGACTTCGGCTTTTGTGACTCGTGCGGCATTGAAATCGGTGTGCGACGTTTAGAAGCGCGTCCTACTGCTGACCTTTGCGTCGATTGCAAAACCCTCGCCGAAATCAAAGAGAAGCAGATGACCGGCGCCTAATATGGCGACACCAAGCATGGCCAACCAGCCATACTGTGGCCGCTTTGCCCCGACCCCGTCGGGGCCCTTGCATTTTGGCTCATTAGTAGCCGCTTTGGCCAGCTATTTAGATGCTAAAGCTCATGCCGGACGCTGGCTAGTGCGCATCGAGGACATTGACGAACCGCGCGCAGTAGCAGGAGCCGACCAAGTTATCCTGCAACAATTAGAGCGCTTTGGTCTGCATTGGGACGGCGACATTATTTACCAAAGTCAGCGCAAAGAGCGTTATCGCCAGGCTCTAGCTGAGTTGCAGCAGCAACAGTTAACCTATCCTTGCAACTGCACCCGAAAACAAATCAAAGCCCGTGGTGAATACTATACCGGTCACTGTCGTGCCGGGGTCGAAGGACCCGGGCCCTATGCCATTCGCTATTTAAATCAAACTCCTGTTATGGTCTTTACCGATGCTATTCAAGGCGAGGTGAACATAGCTCCCGCTGTTGCTGGCGAAGATTTTGTGTTGTTGCGGCGTGATGGTTGGTTCACCTATCAGCTGGCGGTTGTGATAGATGATATTGATCAAGGGGTTACAGATATCGTTCGCGGCGCAGACCTGCTCACTGCAACCAGTTGGCAAATTAATTTGTGGCGCCACTTTAGCCAGCGCCAGCCGCATTTTAAACATATTCCGCTAGCTCTAGATGAACAAGGGCAGAAACTCAGTAAGCAAAATCATGCCCCCGCGCTTAATCCGCAGCAAGTTAGTGAGCAACTCTGGCAAGCCTGTCAGTTTCTACAGCTCACTGAAGTCCCCTTAACCAATCCCGCAGACCTTTTAAGCCTAGCCACTCAAGCTTGGCGTGCTAAGTTCTTTCCTGAAACGTCTGCACAGGATACAATAACGCGTTAATTTTAAGCACCGAGGCCTTAATGTAAGTAGCTAGCCTTATGAGGCAGCCACGCGCCTCACCTAAATGTACGGAGAAACCCCCATTATTAAGCGCATTAAAGCATTGGCAAAGCGAGCCCTACAACGTCAACCAGAATCCTCGCTGCCAGCAAATATTCTTGCCAAACCTATTGTTATTACTCGCGATCAGCATCCCATTTCGCGTAAAGACATTCCTGAGCACGCTTTAAAAGTCTTGTACCGACTGCACAATGCTGGCTACCAAGCTTTCTTAGTGGGCGGTTGTGTGCGCGATTTATTACTAGGTATTCAACCTAAAGATTTTGATGTGGCTACCAATGCTCAACCTGAGCAAGTGAAGGCGTTATTTCGCAACTGTCGTTTGGTTGGCCGTCGTTTTCGCTTAGCACACGTGGTTTTTGGCCGCGAAGTTATCGAGGTGGCTACGTTTCGCGGGCATCATGATAGCCCCGCCGATGAGCCGGCCAAGACTGATAAAATTGCCAAGCAAAATGCTGCCGGTATGTTGGTTCGCGATAATGTTTTCGGCTCTATTGAAGAAGATGCACAACGGCGTGATTTCACCGTCAATGCGCTCTACTACAACATCGCCGATTTTTGTATTTATGATTTTGCCAACGGGGTGAAAGACATCGAGGCCGGGGTGTTGCGAATGATTGGTGATAGTGCCACTCGCTACCGTGAAGATCCAGTGCGCATGTTACGCGCCATTCGCTTTGCCACCAAGTTAAACATGCGTATGGATAGCAGTGTTGCAGACCCCATTAAAGAACTAGCTCCGTTGTTGCAAAATATTCCTGCAGCACGCCTGTTTGAAGAAAGTCTGAAACTATTTACGGCTGGTAAGGGCCTCGCAAATTTTGAAATGCTGGTTGAATATCAATTATTTCAACAGCTATTCCCGCTGCTGCGTAGTTATCTGAAGGCCCTTGACGAGGCTCCCTATCAGTTGCTTAAACAAACCTTTGCAGATACCGATGAACGGGTCCGCAATGGTCAACGTATTACTCCGGCTTACTTATATGCAGCGCTATTGTGGTGGCCACTCCAGGCTCGCATGGAACAGCTCACCTTTGAAGGTGGTCTATCTCAGGCTGATGCACTTAACTTAGCAGCAGCCGATGTGATAGGTAAACAGGTGCAAAGTATTGCTATCCCTAAACGTTTCACCATTCCTGCGCGTGAGATCTGGCAATTACAGCAACGTTTAGAGCGCGCTCAAGGTAAACGCATTGGCATGGTCTTAGGGCATCCGAAATTTCGCGCTGCCTATGATTTCTTGCTCCTGCGTGCTAATACAGCGACCGCCCTTGAACGCGGTAAATTAGAGCAACTGGCACAGTTTTGGACCAAACAGCAACAAAACGGTACCCCTGCTATTGCGCCTAGCGCAGATGATGCCGGCAATAGACCCAAGCCTAAGCGGCGCGGCCGCAGAGCCGGACGTCGACGTCGAAGCCCCAAGCAAGAGAACTCTAATGGCTAAGGTTTATATCGCCTTGGGCGCTAATCTTGGCGACCCTGTGCAAACGCTAAAAGATGCTTTACTGGAATTAGCCAGTGGTCCTGCATTGCAGCAGCTTCGCGCCAGCTCACTGTACCGCAGCAAGCCAATGGGCCCGGCTGACCAACCCGATTATGTGAACGCGGTAGTGACTGCGACCACCGAGCTAGAACCACTAGCGCTGCTAGATTATCTGCAAGCCATTGAGCAGCAGTTCGGGCGCCAGCGTTTGCGCCACTGGGGCCCTCGCACACTCGATTTAGATATTCTGCTGGTGGATGACCTAGTGAGTACGAGCGAACGGTTAACGCTTCCGCACCCTGGCCTCTCTGAAAGAGATTTTGTGGTGGTGCCCTTAGCTGAGCTAGCGCCAACTTTAGTGTTACCTAACGGACAGACGCTACAGCAGTTAAAACAGTCCATGCAGCATCATGACCTCGTTAAGATTAGCTGATACAATCAAGTTCTGAGCTTTCCTGCAAGGAGTATCTGATGGCCGCTATGACCATAGCCAAACTAGCTAAGAAGAAGTTAGCTGGCGAAAAAATCACCTCAATTACGGCTTACGATGCCTCGTTTGCGAAGCTTTTTGCCGAGTGTGGCGTCGATTTTATGTTAGTCGGTGACTCCTTAGGCAACGTGGTACAGGGGCAGTCCAGCACCTTGCCCGTTACTCTTGCTGATATTGTTTATCACACTCAAGCTGTGCGCCGTGGTGCCCCTGAGGCTTTCGTGATGGCTGACATGCCATTTATGACTTATGCCAGCCCAGCCCAAGCATGCGATAACGCCGCTGAACTGATGCGCGCCGGCGCCAATATGGTAAAGCTTGAAGGCGGCGATTGGCTGCTTGAAACCATACGCTGTTTGGTTGAACGGAGCGTTCCAGTATGCGCCCACTTAGGGCTGTTACCCCAATCGGTTAATGTACTTGGCGGTTATAAGATTCAAGGCAGAGAGCAATCTGCGGCGGACAATACCTTGCGCCAAGCGTTGGCATTGCAAGAAGCTGGGGCACAATTATTGGTGCTAGAATGTGTGCCGGTGGCCCTCGGTCAACGCATTAGCGAAGCCCTGACCATCCCTACCATTGGCATTGGTGCTGGTCCGCATACAGACGGACAAATTTTAGTCATGCATGATATGTTTGGCTTAAACAGCGACTATTTACCTAAATTTGTAAAGAACTTTTTAGCTGATGCCGGTGATTTGCGCGGTGCCGTTGAGATGTATGTTGCGCAAGTTAAAGCCGGGCAATTCCCAGGTCCTGAACATTCTTTTGAGTAACCCACGATGCAACGACTCACTAGTCTTGAAGAACTTCGCGCTTGGCGTGCACAACAACAGGGGCAAGTAGCCCTCGTACCCACCATGGGGAATTTGCACGAAGGTCATTTGAAGTTGGTTGATATGGCGCGCCAACGGGCTGATAAAGTCGTCGTGAGTATCTTTGTTAATCCGCTGCAGTTTGGTCAAAACGAAGATCTTGATAACTACCCTCGTACCCTTGATGCTGATTGTCGCGCGCTCGCTGAACGTGGTGTCAGCGCCGTGTTTGCTCCAACCGTACAAGATATGTATCCACGCGGATTAGCGGAACAAACCACAATAGAGGTACCTGGTATCTCTACCATTCTTTGTGGTGCTAGCCGTCCTGGTCATTTTCGTGGGGTGGCTACGATTGTGGCGAAGTTGTTCAATATGGTGCAGCCAGATTTAGCCATTTTTGGTGAAAAAGACTTTCAACAATTACAAGTTATTCGTCTCATGGTGCAAGATTTGAGCTTGCCTGTGGACATTTTAGGCCTGCCAACTCAGCGTGCGACTGATGGCCTAGCACTCAGCTCGCGCAATGGTTATCTATCAGATACCGAGCGCCAGCAAGCACCACTGCTCTATCAACAACTGAAAACCTGTGCCGAACGAATCAGCGCTGGCGAGGATGCGCAGCAAGTGCTTAATCAAGCGGTGACACACATCACCGCTGCTGGCTTCAAACTAGATTATTTAGAATTACGCCAACATGCAGATCTACAACCTGCACAAGCAACCGATAAGCATTTAGTGTTGTTAGTAGCAGCTTACTTAGGCAGCACCAGACTTATCGATAACTTAAGTTTTAAGCGGTCTTAACCAAACCGCTTAAAACTCATGGTTAGGTACTGATTAGCGTTCGCGCACCAAACCCAGTTCACGAAGCTCAGTAAATAAAGCACCACGTAAACTCATCGCCTGTTCGGCTATCTCGCGTTGCTCTTGAAGGATTTCTGCGAGCATCTCATGAGTTGTTAAAGGATTCGCTAATACCACTCTAAACACCACTGTAGGCTCACGATGATATTGTGCGGGAGTCAGCTTAGTACGCGACACGAATGAGCTTCCCGTTTCGCGTTGGCGCTTCTGAATAAACCTGGTCAGTGCATTCAAATGAGGGGTAATGCGACGTACTTGCTCAGCATTAAGGCCTGCCAATAACGGCTTAATACGAGCGGGGACAAACCGATAGGTTAGAATGCATAGCTCGGGTTCAGTCACCACTTCAAAATCGTCTTGTGCGGCAATCAAGCGCGCAAAATCTTTAGCCTTGGCTAAGCTTTGATCAATTAACAATTCGTAGCCGCGCCGGCCCATGACATGTAGCGCCGAATACACCAACATGGCCATCCCCGGCCGCGAGCCTTCCATGGTATGTGCACCTAAATCCTTTGAACCATGGCGAATAATATATTCCGCATGATGCTCAATCGCGCGCACCATGCTTGGATCACGGAAGAGCACCATGCCAGCGCCCATCGGCACGTACATCTGTTTATGCGCATCAATAGTGACACTGTCGGCTCTCTCAATGCCATGTAACAATTGGCGATGATTGTTCGACAGCAAGGTAGCCCCCCCCCATGCGGCATCTACATGAAAGTGCGCACCAACCTCACTCGCCACATCGGCCATTTTGTCGAGTGGATCTATGTGTCCCGTTTCTGTGGTGCCCGCTACCCCAATGATCGCTAATACTTGCCCACCATCGGCTTGAACCGCAGCACAAGCTTCACGTAGCGCATCTATTTTGATCCGATTATTCTCGTCGGTAGCAACCGCTATTAAATTTTTTCTTCCGATCCCTAACACATCAGCAGCTTTGCCCAGCGAGTAATGACCACGCTCAGACACCATAATAGTCAGGCGCTTGTAGCCATAATGCAGTAATCCCGCTGCGAGCCCTTCACTAGCAATACCGGCGAAGCCTGTCGTAGGTTTTAGTAATAGATTACGTGCTACCCACAGAGCTGTCATATTAGCCACAGTCCCGCCCGAGCACATAGCTCCGAGCGAGTGCTGGGCGCTATGCATCCAGCGTTGATAGAAAGCTGCATCTTGTTGGTAAACGAGGTGATGAAGCATACCCAAGACATTGCGTTCGAGCGGGGTAAAGGCCTTCGAGGTTTCAATTTTGACTAGGTTTTGGTTTAAACCCACCATCAGCTTAGCCAGCGGCAATAAAAAATAAGGCAGTGCTGAGGTCATGTGGCCAATAAATCGTGGCGAACTGGTATGCACTGAATGAGCCACTAAATTATTTAATAAAAACTCAGTGTGATCCGATACATACTGCGGCTGTTCAGGAATTTCGCTGGCATTAAAGTTTTGCTCAATCTCATGCAAGGGCTTTTCGCGGGCGACGATGTGCTCGCCTAAAAAGCCCATAAGATTTTCACTGAGGTGCTTCTCTATCTTCCCGAGGGTAGAGTCTGGCGCCTCAGGAATGGTGAATATTTTTAGCAGCGCCTCTTGGCTTACTTCTGCAAAATGACTGTCACTCAAGCGTATTTCCTTGTGATTACCCGCGCATAAAAGTGCACTATTCTGCCTCGATTGCAGAAAAATAGCGACCGTCTTCTGGCAGCTTAGCGGACAACTCCCAAAGTTGCTGTCCACTGCGCTGATACTTACGCTCAAACGGCGTCATCGCCTCATGCTTAGCTAGCAAAGGTGTTAGCTGTGCAGCACAATTAACCAGCGCCAAACTACTTGCCACTTCAGTTAAATAGGTCACCCAATTAGAGCGCATGACCAAAGTACCCCCTAAGCCTAGTACATAAGGCCAGACCGGGCTACCATGCCAGCGACGACTAAAATGTGAGGCTTTAGGCCAAGGGTTGGGATACAGAATATAGTGTTTGTCTAACTGCCAATGCGCTGCTACTGCTAGTCGCCAGAAATCATTCAAATCCGCCCGAACTAATAGATAACGCTGGCCAGCTGCGGCAGTTGCGTATTGGGCATGACGGCCTAATCGGTGAGCTGATTTATCGACCCCGATAACTAATGCATCAGGATGCTGCTCGGCTATCCAAGCAGTGCTTTCGCCGACACCACAACAAGAGTCAAGAATCAGTGGCCCTTGCCAATCTGCTACTAACTGTTGCGCCTGCTCAAAAGCCTCGCGATTATGCGCTTGAATCGGCTTACGAAAAGGCGAGCGCAAATGGCGCATCACCACACTAACTAAATCGTCATGATTACCATGCTGATTGGTAGTTACGGATCTTGATTCATGATTCACGAACGAATCCCCGCGCCCCGTTGCAGCAGCGTATAAGCAAGAGCAAAAAGAATCAGGTTAAAGCCTATGAGTAATCCTAGGGCAAGGCCGATATTGACGTCAGTCACACCTAAAAAGCCATATCTAAATGCGTTCACCATGTACAACACAGGATTGATTTGCGCAATGTTTTGCCAAATCTCTGGCAGCATACTAATGCTGAAGAAAACCCCGCCTAAATAGGTTAATGGAGTTAATACAAAGGTTGGGACAATAGATATGTCATCAAATGTTTTTGCATGCACTGCGTTAATCAAACCACCTAAACTAAATAAAGTTGAGGTTAACACCACGGTTAAAATAAGAATGCCCGCATGATAAATTTGAATATTGTCGACAAAAATAAAAGACACAACCGTCACAATACAAGCCACAATCAAGGCGCGCGCTAAGCTTCCGCCCACATAGCCGGCAATAATCACCGCACTAGACACCGGCGCGACAAGCATCTCTTCAATATTGCGTTGAAATTTTGCACTGAAAAACGAAGATGCTACGTTCGAATAGGAATTGGTTATCACCGACATCATTATCAGCCCAGGGACAATAAATTCCATGTAGGGAATGCCATTCATGCCGCCTGATGCATCAATTCGAGTACCAATAATATTACCAAAGATGACAAAGTATAAAGTCATGGTAATGGCTGGTGGGACTAGGGTTTGCACCCAAATGCGCAAAAATCTTGTGCATTCTTTTATCCAAATAGTTTTTAATGCGGTATAAGTTAACGAAGCCATGTAATTATGCTGCTCCTTGTGGCTTACGGCCTTTTTCGACCAGGTTAACGAAAAGTTCTTCTAGACGATTTGCCTTGTTGCGCATAGACAACACTTGTATCGATTGAGCCGTGAGTTGTTCAAACACTGGATTCAAACCTTGGCTCTTTTCAACATCAACCTCAATGCTGTGATCATCAATTGCACGCCAAGTAAAACCCTCTAAGGTGGCACTAGTCACACCCGCTGGATACTCAACATCCAGCACAAAAGTTTCCATATTGAGAGTGGCTAAAAGCTTTTTAATCGATGTGTTCTCGATAATCGAGCCTTGGTCGATTATGGCAATATTGCGGCAAAGACTTTCCGCTTCTTCCAAATAATGCGTGGTCAGAATAATAGTAATTCCCTGCTTGTTAATCTCGGTCAAGAAATCCCACATGCTGCGACGCAGCTCAATATCAACGCCCGCGGTCGGCTCATCTAAAATAAGTAACCGCGGCTCATGAACTAATGCCCGCGCTATCATCAGTCGGCGCTTCATCCCACCCGACAGCATCCGCGCCGGTGCATTGCGTTTTTCCCACAAGCTTAGCTGCTTCAGATATTTCTCTGAACGCTGTTTAGCAAGCTGTCGCGGTACTCCATAATAACCGGCCTGATTAACCACAATCTGCTGTACCGTCTCAAACTGGTTAAAATTAAACTCTTGCGGAACCAGACCAATTTGACGTTTTAAGGCAACTAACTCGGTGTCTAAATCATGGCCAAACACACTTACTTTGCCCGCTGATTTATTAACTAATGAGGAGATAATTCCAATTGTGGTTGATTTACCAGCACCGTTAGGCCCCAGTAATGCAAAGAAATCCCCTTCAGCAACATCCAAATCAATGCCCTTCAAGGCCTCATGGCCACCTTTATAGGTTTTCTTTAAACCGCGAATAGATAACGCTTGCATAACTTATTTAGGCTCCTGTCCATAACCCCAACGCGGCTGTAATTGCTGCGTTAGTTTAAGATGATCGAGTATACGGGCCACCACGAAATCAACCAAATCAGCAATGCTTTGCGGTTGATGATAAAAACCTGGTGCGGCTGGCATGATGGTGACTCCCAACTGGGCTAATTTTAACATATTCTCTAGATGAATAGCCGATAGCGGCATTTCTCGAGGCACTAAAATAAGTTGCCCTCGCTCTTTGATAACAACGTCTGCTGCGCGTTCTATCAAGGTATCGCTCGCGCCGTGAGTGATGGCTGATAAAGTTCCTGTTGAGCAAGGGCATACCACCATCTTCTTTGGCGCTGCTGAGCCCGATGCGACCGGCGCGAACCACTCGTCTTTGCCATACACTTTCAGTTGTTCTGCTGACACCGAAAAATGCTCACACAAGGCCGCTGCCAAAGCTTTCGGATTTGCCGGTAACTGCCACTCTAACTCGGTTGCAAATACCACTCGGGCGGCACTCGACATTAACAAGTGAACCTGTTGCTGCTGTTCTAATAAGCAAGCAATCAGGCGCATTGCATAAGGTGCTCCAGAGGCGCCGGTAATGGCCACGGTAACTTGCTGGGCAGTCATGTCAAACTCCTTTGTTGAATAAGGCTATGAGTTACAAAAACAGTGGTCCAAACTAAGCCAATGCCTGCAGCAACCGCTGATGGATCTGGCCAAACCCGCCATTACTCATCACCACGATGTGGTCACCTGCTGCTGTGGCCGCCACAATCTGATCGACTAAGTGCTCGATTGAGTCGGCGACCTGCGCCTGCGGGACCAGCTCAGCCACAGACCACTGTAAGCCCTCAGGCTGAAGCATAAATACTAGGTCTGCCGTTGCTAGCGCCGGTGCTAATTGGTCGGCTAACACGCCTAGCTTCATCGTGTTTGAACGCGGCTCTAGTACGGCCAAAATCCGCTGTTGGCCCACTTTGGCACGCATTCCTGCCAACGTCGTAGCAATCGCCGTTGGATGATGAGCAAAATCATCATACACAGCCACCTCTGCCGCTACCCCTTTTAGCTCTAAGCGGCGCTTGGTGTTGCGGTATTGTTTAAAAGCAGCACAGCTTACCGCAGCGCTCACGCCCACATGCTGGGCTGCCGCAATAGCCATTAAGCCATTGTAAACATTGTGGGTACCGATCAACGACCAGTGCACTTCACCCTGCTTTTGGCCTTGCCAATAGACCGCAAAAGCACTGCCATCAGCTTCGATTAACTGTGCTTGCCAGTCGCCCGAAACGATCCCAACCGTACTGGTCTCACTCCAGCAGCCTTGCTGTAAAACTTGCTCTAGCGTCTCTGTTCCAGCCGGATAGAAGATTTTTCCATACCCAGGGACCACTCTAACTAGATGGTGAAACTGACGTTGAATCGCTGCTAAGTCGGGAAAAATGTCAGCATGGTCAAATTCGAGATTATTCAAAATGAGTGTTGATGGGCAGTAATGCACGAATTTAGAGCGCTTATCAAAGAAGGCGGTATCGTATTCATCGGCTTCGATAACAAAAAAATCGCTCTCGCCCAAGCGCGCCGACTGCTCAAAATTAGCCAGCACCCCACCAACTAAAAACCCTGGCTTTAACCCTGCATAATCAAGTAACCAAGTGAGCATGCTAGCCGTAGTCGTTTTACCATGGGTGCCAGCCACCGCCAGCACCCAACGTTGCTGCAGCACTTCATCATGGAGCCACTGCGCCCCCGAGCAATACGGGATACGCTGGTTTAACACGGCTTCTACCGCTGGGTTACCACGGCTCATGGCATTACCAATGATCACTAAATCAGGCCGCGGCTGGAGCTGTGCCGGATCATAACCTTCGATTAACTCAATGCCGAGTGCCCGTAATTGGTCACTCATCGGCGGGTAGACCTGAGCATCGCTTCCGGTAACCTGGTGGCCCAGCGCCTTAGCAATGGCGGCGATGCCTCCCATAAAGGTTCCGCATATGCCGAGTATATGAATATGCATGATGTGTCTCATTGCAGCAAAAAGGCTAGTGTACCACGGGCATGAAAATGCGCGAATTTCTGTGCAGGCAATTTGCCTAAAAATGCGGTAAACTTAGCAGCGTTTTTGCCACCTATCCGTAACACCAGCTACTGTACGAGGGTTTCATGCAACGCTTAATTCCGACCTTGCGCCAAGATCAGGTCGACGAGGCTTTAATTTCAGTTATTCATTCTTTGCAAATTACTGCGAAAGAAATTTCTTTCCGAGTTGGCCAAGGTGATTTAGCCGGTGTCCTCGGCTCAACCCTGTCAGAGAATATTCAAGGCGAAACCCAAAAGAAACTCGACATCCTATCCAACCAGCTCATTAAAGATATTTTGCTGGAATGCGGCCATGTGCGTGCCGTCGCTTCAGAAGAAGAAGAAGGAATCGTGTTGGGCCATGAAAATGGCGAGTACTTGATTGCGTTTGATCCGTTAGATGGCAGCTCAAATATTGATATCAACAGTATGGTTGGTACCATTTTCTCGATTTTGCCCGTTCCGGAAAATAATTCAGGCACTGCGGATATGTTCCTGCAGCCAGGTCGCAACCAAGTTGCCGCAGGATACATTTTGTATGGCCCATCTATCATGATGGCTTTAACGACCGGCAAGGGCGTTAAAATTTTCACGTTAGATCAGACCGTTGGTGAGTTTTTACTAACTAAACGCGATTTAGCAATAGCTCCTGATACTTCTGAATTTGCCATTAATATGTCCAATTACCGTCATTGGCAAGAAGGCATGCAACTCTACGTTGATGATTTGCTAGCAGGTACCAGTGGGCAGCGTAGTAAGAACTTTAATATGCGTTGGGTTGCCGCCATGGTGGCGGATGTGCACCGTGTGCTTATTCGTGGTGGCATCTTTCTGTATCCTTGGGATGCACGCTCGATTGATAAGCCCTACAAGCTTCGCTTGATGTATGAAGGTAATCCGATGGCCATGCTCGTAGAGCAAGCTGGTGGTCTAGCTCATAGTGGCGACATGGCTATTTTGGATATTCAACCAACTGATATCCACCAGCGAGTCGGCATTATTCTTGGTGCGCGCAATGAAGTGAATGCTTGTTTAGGTTATTTGAAAGCTTCGCAATAGCACCAGCAGCCTTTATAATAGGGCCCATTAGAAGAATTTAAGTTATCGTCATTTAAAACTAAGTAAACAGGACCTTTCATGAGCTTAAGTAATGTAAGCGCAGGTAATAACCTGCCAGATGAAGTAAACGTAGTTATCGAAATTCCGGCCAATGCCGACCCAATCAAATATGAAGTTGATAAAGAAACTGGCACCTTATGGGTTGACCGTTTTATGTCTACTCCAATGTTCTATCCGTGTAACTACGGTTTTGTTAACAATACCTTATCGTTAGATGGCGACCCAGTTGATGTGCTAGTACCTACGCCGTATCCGCTGCAAGCTGGTTCTGTGATTAAGTGTCGTCCGGTTGGCGTATTGAAAATGACTGATGAATCTGGTGAAGATGCTAAGGTCATTGCAGTACCAGTGAGTAAATTAACGAAAGAATACGATCACATTCAAAATGTTGATGATTTGCCAGAGCTATTAAAAGCGCAAATCACTCACTTCTTCGAGCGTTACAAAGAGCTTGAGAAAGGAAAATGGGTGAAAGTTGAAGGTTGGGGCGATATCAACGCTGCCAAAGAAGAAATTATGTCTTCGTTCGAGCGGGCGCAGAAATAAGAACCGCTATGGGCACCTGTATTGCAGTAAAACATCTCGAGTTTCGCTGGCCGGGTGCCCCTTCTCCCCTGCTAACAATCCCATCATTGACCATAGCTCGTGGTGAGCGAGTCCTCCTTCGTGGTGCCAGTGGTTCGGGTAAGTCTACCTTACTGAGCTTGATTGCCGGCGTGCACCAAGCCCCAGCTGGGCAACTCGAAGTATTAGGACATGATCTTGGTCGGCTTAGCCAACACCGACGTGACCAATTACGGGCTAATGAAATCGGCTATATTTTTCAGCAGTTTAACTTGCTACCTTTTCTTAATGCAGAAGAAAATGTCACGTTAGCAAGCCAATTTGCACCAGCTCGGCGCAAACGTGTGCAAAACCCTCAGCAGCATGCCCAGTCCTTGCTAAAACAACTGGGCCTAGCTGCGGCAGACACCCAGCGCTTGGCTAGCCAATTGAGCGTCGGCCAACAACAACGCGTGGCTGCTGCACGAGCCTTGTTTGGGGCGCCTTCTCTGATCATAGCCGACGAGCCAACATCAGCATTAGATGCCGAGCATCGAGACGAATTCATTCAGGTGTTATTCAAAGCTTGTGCTGCCAATCAAACCACACTGCTCTTTGTTACGCACGATCAAGGCCTAGCGCCAATGTTTGAAAGAACCATTGAACTTAGCGATATCAATCACGCACGTAAGGATGATGGCGATGCTTAAATTGGCTTGGGCTAGCTTACGTAATCGTCGTGCCAGCGCTATCCTCACGATTCTGGCAATAGCTATCAGTACGCTCCTGCTCTTAGGAGTAGAACGGGTGCGCGAACAAACCCAAGCTAATTTTGCTAACACCATTGCTGGCACTGATTTAATTGTTGGTGCCAGAACAGGATCAACCCAACTGCTATTAAGCAGCGTGTTTCACATAGGCAGCCTGAATAACACCCTAAGTTGGGATAGTTATCAGTATTTAACTAAGTTGCCCGGAGTTAAGTGGCATATTCCCATGGCTCTTGGCGACAGCGTGGCAGGCTATCCGGTAGTAGCAACCACCAGCGATTTCTTTAGTTATTTTCGTTATGGTGATGGACTCTCTCTAGAACTCGCTAAGGGTACTGTCTTTAGCGAGATGAACCAGGCCACTCTGGGTGCCGAGGTGGCAGCCCGGCTTGGCCTACAGCAAGGCGATCCGCTCACCTTGGCACATGGCAGTGGCGGTATCAGTTTTAGTGACCACGATCAGCACCCCTTTGTGGTGAGTGGCATTTTGAATCGTACTGGAACCCCCGTCGACCAAGCTGTCTATATTCATCTTGAAGGCCTTGGTCTCTTACACGGTGAGTTTGATCCCGAGCATAGCGCAGATCACGACCATGATGATCACCATGACCACGCTAGCCATGCACCTCCTGTTTATACGTTAAGTGCTGTCCTAATTGGGCTGGAAGCGCGTCCTTTAGCCTTGCGTATGCAACGACAAATCAATACCTACAAGAATGAACCACTCACTGCAATTATGCCCGGAATGGCGTTAACCGAATTGTGGCGCACCTTAGCTCTATTCGAACAAGCACTGCTAGCGATCGCCGCGCTCGTCGTCGCAACCGGTCTATTAGGAATGCTCACAACACTTTTGGCTAGCTTGCGCGAACGGCGCCGAGAAATGGCCGTGCTGCGAGCCCTTGGGGCCGGACCATTTAGTATTTTTAGCCTCCTGGTGAGCGAAGCTATGTTGCTTACCGTCATTGGCGTTAGTACTGGGGTTTTGTTACTGTTCTTAGGGTTAATGCTGGGTGGCGATCTATTACTCGCTCACACAGGTATGTTGTTAAGAGCAAGCCCTTTAACAAGTAACGAATGGGTATTACTGGCAGCCATTTTAGCTGCTGCTTTAATATTGAGTTTAATCCCTGCATGGCGAGCCTTCCGCAATGCACTAGCTGATGGTTTAACAATTAAATTATGATCAAACTTCGTCAATATGTTGCGTTATTACTGGTAAGCTTGGCGGCAATCGTGCCGGCTTTCGCTGCCGATGACTATGTGAATACACAGTGGAAAGAACTGGTTCCCCCAGGTTATAAGCCCCCGCCTGTTCGAAGCCAAGCTTTTTACGATGCCAATCCCGAATTAGCTAATCAACCTGAACTTGATGCCCCAATGGTAGCTGAGCTAGATGGCAAGAAAATAAAGATCCCCGGGTACGTGGTGCAGTTAGAAGGTGACGCAGAAAAAGTTACGCAGTTTCTGTTAGTTCCTTATTTTGGCGCTTGTGTACACGTGCCACCACCACCACCAAATCAAATTGTGTTGGTTGATTTTGCTGAAGGGGTGAAGTACGAAGATACTTTTGATGCCGTATGGGTAGAAGGAGTTATTAAGGTTGAACGCGTGGAAGGCGATGTAGCCGTGGTCGGCTATCGAATGACAGCCGCCACAGTAACGCCTTATTATTAAGGCTCCCATCAACTTACAGAGCGATTAGAAATGGATTTCTAAGCCAAGGTAAGGGCCTTTAAACTGAATATCTGAATAGATATTATCTAAGTCATCTAGTTCAATCGTGATATCTCGGTAGCCCAGTTGCAGATTTAAATTCACCGCCAAGCTATCTACTAAGCGATATTCAATACCAGCTTCAATGTCACGTACGCTGCTATCATCAATAGAAACCGCATTGGCTAAGCCATATAGCGTAAGGTCTGTGGCCGGAATACCGACCCGCACTTGAGCATAACCGGTTGGGATCCAGCCGTCGGCATCTAAACTGTTTTCGGCAGTAGCGTCTCTTACTGCCAATAAACCATCCACTTGTTTCGCAGTTATACCTAAATCAACACTCAGTAAATCGTTATCAAAAATTTCGTAGTACAACGTGTAGTCAGTATGGGTTAAATCGACACTGCTGTTTAGGGTTGTGCCCGCACTGTAACCGATGCCGTTATAACTAAAATCACTGCCAAGCGTGGTGACACCGTAGGTCGTTAAATCGTTGCGGCGCACCTTAAAGTTTGGCAACAATGGAATCGGATGCTCTAGTGCGACGTAAAAACTGTTTTGCGTTTCGTCAGCAAAATTAAATCCTTGAGTACCATTACCTGAGCCAAAATTACCCGAGTTACTGGTGTCCCAATATTGGCCACCGGCATAAATCCCTAAAATGGTATCTGCTTGTGCATTGGCACCTAACAGCAATGCGGGTAGTACTAACGCAGTAGCTAGTTTTCTCATTAATGCTCATCCTTTCATCGTATTGTTTTGACTACAGCAGTCATAGTGGCTGTATCACCATCATTAAACTCTAAAACAAAATCGACCGTTTCGCCTGGCTTAAACGCTTTTTTTACACCAAATAGCATCAAGTGATAGCCGCCCGGCTGAAACACTAGGGTCTGATTGGGCTCTATCACTAATTCTGGTACTCTGCGCATCCGCATCATACCATCACGCATAACGTGTTGATGTACCTCGGTGGCCCGAGCAGCATCAGTATTGGCACCGATCAAGACGACTGGTGCAGCCGAGCTATTACTGATAGTAAAATAGGCTGCTCCGTTCTCAGTACCAGGAATGGATTCTTTCATCCATACATTACTGATTTCTACTTCTGCAGCCGCAACTAGGTTAATACCACCACCAAGAAATACCAGTGCCAATAGAATTCGCCACATGATTTTGCTCACCTTGTTATTATTTGATAACAAGTCTACACAGTTTTAGGGCGTTTTCGTACCATTAGATAGATAATAAAACCGACCAATAAATAGGGCCATAACCAACTAAATAAGACCGCAGCTAAAGCGACACCGGCTGCGAGTAGCGCTACTGCAACACTACCACCAACCACTAGCACCGCACCAAATACGACAGCCGCGATGGTAAGTATCAATAATCCAGCGAAGCCAACACTGAAGATCACTCCAATAATAGCCCCGACAATAGCCAATAGTTCATCGCCAAAAACAACTAAGGCAAATAATCCTAACAGTATCCATAACCATGATGATTGTTTGTTCATTGCTTATCCTCTAAAAGATAGAAACCTCATAAGGTATAAAGCAATTACCATGCCGAAGTTAATAACGCTTTGTTTAATATAGATTTATAAGATGAAAAAGAAAAAGCCGCTAACCTAGGTTAGCGGCTTTGACCAATAATTAGCGATTTTTAGCTATTAAAAACTATAAGTCACTTCACCATAATAGTAGCCACCATTGAAACCAAACGGTGCGTTAGTATTTGGATACATGAAGATACCATTAAACTGGTTTGATGGGTCCTGCTTGTCTGGGTATTCGTCCAGCAAGTTTTGTACACCCACATTGAAAGATAAGTTGTCATCCATTTTATACTTCACGGAAAAATCAACTACCCATTTACCGCTAAACTCAGTTTGTAGCCCAGCATTATTCTCTAACATGTAATCGCCAAAGTAATTGAAGCCCAAACGAGTTTCAAAATCTTCAACAATCGAGGTAAAAGATAACGAGCCGCTATGCCGCGGTACTGAACGAGTCATGCGGGTTTGTTCCACATTATCAAACAGTTTATCTTCTAAACCATCCAAAATAGTTGGTAGGTTAACACCATCCACTTCCGTTTTATTATAGCCATAAGCCAATTGCGTTTTGAGTAGCGAGCTACCAACATCGAACTCTTGGGTTGCCACCACATCCACACCACGGCTTGAGGTATCTACTGCGTTAATAAAGAAGCGTGCGTTATCTGCACCAGCTGCCGCAAGCGCTGCAGCAACTGCGGGAGAATCGCTTGGAATTAGCGAGCTAGAGAGAATGATTCGATCATCGATATCAATTTGGAAGGCATCAACTGTTACTGACAGGCCATCGTCGCCACTCCAAACCAAACCAAAGCTTAAGCTTTGTGACTCTTCTGGTTGTAGCGCACCTAACTGCAGTGCTTGAGCTACCGGGCTTATGTTATTGAAGGTACCTGACTGTTCAGGTACTAACTCACCGTTACGGTTAACAAACAGAGTTGAGATATTCGTGAAATAGATTTGCTGCACACTAGGTGCGCGGAAACCGGTGTTCGCGGTAGCTCGAATAGCGAACTGATCAGTCACATCATAACGGCCCGAGATCTTCCAGCTGGTATTGTTACCGAAGTCTGAATAGTCTTCATAACGAACTGCTGCACCCCATTGAAACTGAGTAGTCAGCATGTTTTCAAGCTCTACATACAAACCCACGTTATCACGCGATTCATCTACTTCAGACTCAGGTTTAAACCCAGTGAAACCTTGGCTACCTCCTGGACGCCCATCGTAACCGCCGTTCTCATAAGATGCTGGCTCTCCCGCTGAAATCTTATAAGTGTTCTCACGATAGCTAAGCCCGAAAGCTACCGACAAATCTGAGTTATTTACAAACGGGAAGAACCGCTGAACGTCAACGCTAGCATTAACTTCATTCAGTTCTAGAGTACCTGCATCAAATTCTGTTGGCGTTGACGGACCAAAAGATGCGTTTAACGAATTCTCCAAGCGATATTGGAACTCACTGGTGCCCATACCTACGCTGGCATCTACGTTCCAATCAGCTAATAGGAATTTATAACCACCAACTACAGAAAAATCTGATGTTTCTGGGGTAAGAAGCGGCAGATAACCATCCGGATAGACTTCTGTTAAGTTACGGTTATCTAAAGCACGACGATAGAATGCACCAGATTGTGAGGTTCTATCACTGTATCCACCAAAGGCGTACAATTCGCCTTCGTTACCAGCTGCCATATTAGCATTAAAGAAGATGGCTTTGTTTTCAAACGAAGCATCACCAACATGATGACTTAATCTGTTGAAGGTTTCTTCGCGTGGATCTTCTTCACCGTTAATTAATTCATATTGCTGGCGTGGATCAGGACCGGCACGGTTAGTTTTATTTTTATGATGGTATTCAAACGCTAACATCAAAGAACCATCGTCACCTAGCGCAAATCCAGTGTTACCATGTACTTTATATTGGTCACCATCACCAATATAAGTTTGGCCTGCATTAGCTGTTATTGAGCCGCCTTCTGATTGATCTTTGAGAACAATGTTAATCACCCCGGCAATTGCATCAGAACCGTATAGTGCAGCTGCACCATCACGAAGAACTTCAATGCGCTTGATGGATGAGATAGGGATTGCGTTCAAATCGACGTTGGAACTACCACGTCCGGTAGTACCATTTAAATGCACGAGAGCACTACTGTGACGACGCTTGCCGTTAATCAAGACGAGTGTGTGATCAGGAGATAAACCACGTAATGACGCTGGGCGAACGGCATCTGAACCGTCGGTAATCGATGACGATGGGAAGTTAAAACTAGGCACTGCGTATTGTAATGCACGTGCCGTTTCAGTGATGCCGCTAGCCGCAAGATCTTCACCACTGATGATATCTACTGGCGCCGAACCGTCAGTCGCTGTGCGTACCGATAAACGAGAACCTACTACTTGGATGGTTTCTTCAGCTTCTACTGAAGCCTCTTGGGCAAGTGCTGAATGAGTCATTAAAGCTGATGGAACTGCTAACGCTCCCGCAATCAGATAACTTAACTTCGCGTATTTCATGTTCTTCTCCTGCTGATTATTATAAAAATCAAAGTACATATTAGCAGTACATTTATTCTTTTATATACATCAGTATCTTCTTGTATAGATCATAAAGCAATATGACCAAAGTCTGAGACTGCATATAAATTTAACATAGTTCAATGTTTATGCAGATTTATGAGGCGAACAGACAGAAAGTTAAGATTATTGGACGCTCTGCGCGATCTTTTCGACCACGCAACGAAAAAACCCCTAGCAGCCA